>DASUGI010000245.1:0-4630 GCA_036274115.1 Verrucomicrobiia bacterium | reverse complement strand
GGACTGCTCCTGCTCATTGAGGAAGTGGACTGGCAGACTGCGCTGAAGGCAGCGAGGTCTTGATGAACCGCCGTGATACGGAACCGTACGTCCGGTGGTGTGGGAGGACGGTGAGGTTCTAACCCTCACCTCCTACCCGATCTCATCGATGCGAGGGGCAAATCCCCGCACGCAGCCGAGTCGTGCCTAATGGCTGAGCAGAGATTCGCTAATATCTTCATTGAAATGTTTGACACTGATGAAGGGCCATGATTAACTGGCGTCAGTTAGCAGAAATAATTTTGGCGCAAGCCACGCTCTTTTACAGATTTTAGGTTTTCCGGTTGGTTGCTCGGTACAAGCGCCAGTCGGAGTTCTCCGGTAACCTACTGAAGTACCAATTCGAAAATTCCCCGGGCCTCTCGGTCACCCCCTGACTGTTTGGCCCGGTTTTTGTGTACCGATGCAGTCAAACTCGGCGCAGCAAACTGCTGATTCTGGTGAAGTGCTCGGGAGGGAAACCCATCGCCAGCTTCAATTGATAGTCTCGTTCCAAAATGTTTCGGTTCTTCTGGCAACGACGAAAGTCTTTCCACGACACAAAGCCGCTCCCCCAGGCAAAATGACCATTCACTGGCACCGGATAATCGCTGCCGTGAACCAGGCGTGAAACAAGAGGTTCGCGCAAACATTCAAGAATGTGTCGCCCACGCATTGGCACGTTGAACGCGCTCGTGTCGCCGTACAGATTCGGAAACTGCTTCGTCATCTCGGCAAACACATGAAAGTACTCCGGATCAAACAGGCCGCTCTTGGTCGCGCTATGCGCTGCGATGACCGTCACACCGCACTCCAGCGGCAGCTTCAGAGTTCTTGGATCAGAATATTCCTTCCGAACGACTGGCAACGTGTGCTCACCACCCGTGTGCGCGAGCAACGGCAACTTTGCTTCCGCCATGCGCTCCCAGAATTTCGTGAACCGCCGGTCATTGCAGTTGATGTTCTGGCAGTTGGGTAAGCATTTCATCATCACCGCACCCGCATCGAGACAACGATTCAGTTCTTCCAGGGCGTCCGGTCGAGCCGGATGAATGGAGACCGCTGGCAAAAACTCCGAATGTTTGCGCGCCAGTGAGAGGACGTAATCGTTCGGCACGTAAAACGAACCCACATCCCGCATCACACGGCCTTGATCATCATAAACTTCATCCTGCGCGAGAATGACTGCAGCGCTCAGCGATGAAGCGCGCACCTGCTCGAGCAAGCGCTCGATGAAAAGTCGGTCCAGATCACCGCTCATCGCGTCACTCGGCAATCCGACATGACGCAGCATCAGCGCGGCCAGAGGTCGATGCCAGCCGGTCACCCGCAACCAACAGCCAGTTCCGCCGGTGCCGTTGCCGACGACATGAACATGCATGTCGATTGGTTTGAGCGAGTCAGATTTTACATTCATCAGAGCGTTGAAAGTGCGCGCAGAGTAAAACTTGTGAGTAACTCAGCACAAAATTTTTTTGTTTCTGATTGACCCGAAGCCTTGTTCCATGGCGAGATGATATACCAACGCACGGGATGTAATCACAGATGGCAAAAGTCTCAGTAAAAAACGGGAACGGAACGCACCGCCACGGCGGGAGCACATCCAAATACGACGCCAACAACAAAGTTCTCTCGCAAACCTACGGCGCCTTTGCCGATTTGCGTCGCGAACTTTCAGATTCCAAAGACGCCGTCTCCGAGCGTCAGGATATTCTTCGCAGTTTTGCCACGTGCCCGGATTCCCAGCGCTCCTGGCTGCTGCTCGAAGATTATTTTGAGAAACTTTCGCTCTCCCGCAAAGATTTTCCCGCGACCGATTGGTGGCCGCGCATGCTCGCTGCCTCGGGCAATGCGCGCCTCGAGGAACTGGCTTTCCTTTTCCTGCGCGCCAAACGCTCAATGCCGCCGGAACTTTCGACGCACGCGAATCTTGACCGGTTTGCCCGCGCCGAAGCCGCTGAACACGAGCAAAAACTCGTTCAAGAACTGGAAAAATGGCTCTTCCCGGCGCAACCGCCGCATCTCGACACACCGCGAGCCACGCTCCGCGTCGTTTGCCTTGCCCAGCCGGATGAAGTTCATCCCGCGCGCTATCGTTTGGGCGTCCAATTTCATTTGTTCCGGCCTCGCACCGGCGAAAAAGTCCGCACCTTGCGCGATTTGATTGACCTCGCCACGCGCGCGGCTCATGAGCAAGAATTGTTTCCGCCGGCCGATTGGGATTTTATTGCCTGGCTTACCGAAACCCATCGCACTCGTCAGGATGGCAGCGACACGCTCATCTTAACCGACACTGAACTTATTCATTGGCTGGCGCGCTGGGGACACACAAACCGCTTGGAGTTCGTCGCCAACAATCAACCGCTTCAGTTCCAGGGTCAGATTGCCTCGCTCGACCCGCATCTTGAAAATGGCGACAAGGAACTTTCCTTCACGCACAAGTTGTCCATGCCGGGAGGAGAAAAAGTCTGCATCTCGGACGTAAAGTTTTTCAACCAACAACCACCGCTGGTTCTCGCCGGTAACACCTTTTATCTGCTGCGCAATGCGCCGCCGGCGTCCGTCATTGAACATTGGGTCGACAAACCCGCCGTGCCAGTGCGCCGACTCAGCCATCGTCTGCTCATGCACCTGCGTCGCACGCAGACCAGCAACGGCGTGGATTGGGATCAACTTTGCGTCGCCCACAAAGCTGTGCCGCAACTCACGTTCGAGTTGCTCGACGACACGGTGCGCTTACGGCTACTTGCAAAAAGCCTCCGCGACGGCAGCGTCTGGTTTTGGACCGGCCAGGAATGGCGAGCGAATGACAACAAGAAACGCCCGACGGACAAACCCGAGATTCTGGATGACCCGCGTCTCGAACCCGCGATGCAGTGGTTGCGTCGACTCGATTGGTTCACGCCTGAACCGGGCCTTTGGGTCGGCGACGCCAATGAAAACTGCCTTGGTACGCTCGCTCACGCTTGGCAACAACGTCCCGAAGGCGTGGATTTCCTGGGTAATCCAGCCTTTCATCGTCTCTTTCTCCATCCGCGCCGGCTCAAGCCGAAATTGATTGTCAAAGGTAGCGGCATCGACTGGCTTGCTGTTTCTGCCGAATGGGAAGCCGAAGGAATGAAGTTGAGCAAGGCGGACCTGGAACGTCTCGCCAGCGCCAGCGGACGGTTTGTTAAACTTCCCAACTCCGGTTGGGTCGAGCTCGATACCGATGCCGTACAGAACGCGCACGAAGCGATGGCCGATCTTGGGGTCGATGGACTTATTGCTGCGCCACAGAAGGTGGGAATGGAGCACGTGGCCCATCTGAGCGACGACGAATTCACGCGATTCGCCGATTCACCCGAAGCAAAAGCGCTCCGCGACCGCGTCCGCGATTTCAAAGGTGTTCCTTCGACCAATGTGCCGGCCACGGTGCAAGCCGAGTTGCGTCCCTATCAGAAAGACGGCTTCGATTTTCTCGCGCACCTCGTCCAAATCAAACTGGGCGGCATCCTGGCCGACGACATGGGCCTTGGCAAAACGCTGCAAACGCTCACGTGGCTCGCGTGGCTCAAGGACCGTAACAAGAAGAATCCCAAACCTTCGCTCGTTATTTGCCCCGCGTCCGTGCTGCACAACTGGCGACGCGAGGCGGAACGATTTGTTCCCGGGCTCAAAGTGCTCGTGCTCGAAAGCGGTGCGGCGCGCCACAACCTCCGCAAGCAGATTCCCGAGCACGACATCATCGTCACCAATTACGCATTGCTCCGTCGTGACCTGGAAGAACTGAACAAGTTTCCTTTCCGCGCGGTGATTCTCGATGAAGCGCAGTTCATCAAGAACCCGGGCGCGCAGGTCACCCAATCCGTCAAGCAACTCAAGTCCGAATGCCGTTTGGCGCTCACCGGCACGCCGTTGGAAAACCGCCTGCTCGATCTGTGGAGCATCGTTGATTTCATCCAGCCCGGCTACCTCGGCACGCAGGAACATTTCCTCGAAACCTACGAGCCCAAAGGTGGCGAGAATGCGGAGAACGCCCAGCGTATCGCGCGTCGTCAGCTCTCCGCCAAACTGCGCCCGCTGCTCCTGCGTCGCATGAAGAAACATGTGGCGAAAGATTTGCCGGACCGCATCGAAGAACGCCGCGATTGTCCGCTTGGCGAAGAGCAACGCAAACTTTACCTCGCCGAACTTCGTCGCAGCCGCGACCAGATCATGCAAGCGGTCGCCGAGCAGGGACTCAACAAGAGCAAGATGCACGTGCTCGCCGCGCTTACGCGCCTGCGCCAGGTCTGCTGCCATCCGCAACTCGTCGGCAACGATTCGCCCAGCGGCAAGACCGAGACGTTGTTCGAGTTGCTCGACTCACTGGTGGCCGAGGGACAAAAGGTTCTCGTCTTCTCGCAGTTTGTGCAGATGCTCCAGTTGCTGGAGAAGGAATGTCACGCCCGCAACATCAAGACGCATATTCTCACGGGCCAGACCAAGGATCGTCAGGAAGTCGTTCATGCGTTCCAGAATGACCAGGGCGCGAGCGTGTTCCTGCTGAGTCTGCGCGCCGCGGGCACCGGATTGAACCTCACCAATGCCAGCTACGTGGTGCTTTACGACCCGTGGTGGAATCCGGCCG
>DASUGI010000244.1:0-61092 GCA_036274115.1 Verrucomicrobiia bacterium | reverse complement strand
CACCGCGCCGGCGACAAAGTCCAATGGCGAAATCGTTCGCGATCCGAATGCCGTTTCGAAGTACCAGATTTTGTATTGGAAGGATATCCCGTCCGAGGTCAAGGCATGGGACGACCACGACGAGGCGCGAGTGACGCTTGCCCCACGCTTCGCTGAACGTATTGATGCCCTGGCGCAAAAGCTCGGCTGTGTTCAAGCCGATGCTTACATGGCGGAATTGCGCTGGAGCGACGAAGCAGAGCGCAAGGGTTCACCGGACGAAGTCGCCGCGGCGGTGCGCCAGGAACTGGAGTCGGCGGGGTAGGACAGGCGTCGCGCCTGTCTCCATATTCTTGGTCAATCGATGAGACGAACTGTTGCCGTAATGCGCATCACAGCCGCCCAAGCGGATGATTTTAAAAGTTTGAGACAGGCGCGACGCCTGTCCTACTACGAACCATGAAACAAGTAATGTGCAAATTGGTCACTGCCTGCCTGCTGGTCGTAACACTCATCAGCACAGCTGCCGCGCCAATCGAACTCAAACTCGACGTCACTAAAACCAACGCGCCGATCAGCCCGTTCATTTACGGCCAGTTCATCGAACATCTCGGTCGCTGCATCTACGGCGGCATTTGGGCGGAGATGCTGGAGGACCGAAAATTCTATTTCCCCATCACTGCGAACTACTCACCGTATCGCAGTCTTACCAACACGCCCTTTCCGGTCGTTGGCTCATCGCCTTGGCAGATCATTGGCGATGCCTCTGCAGTTTCGATGGTCAAAGAGGACGCGTTCGTGGGTGATCATTCGCCACGAATCAATGCCGGAGGGGGCATTCGTCAACGTGACTTGGGATTGGTGGCTGGCAAAACCTACGAGGGTTACATCTGGGCAAAGGCGCTTAACAAGAATGCAGAAATTGAAGTGGCGCTTGTTTGGGGTGATGGCGCAACGGATCGCGAGACCGTGAAACTGAAGTTCAGCGGCAGCAAGTATTCGAAGAAGACCTTCTCGTTTGCCTCCAAAGCGAGCACGGACAAAGGCCAGTTGGAAATCCGAGTTCTCAAAGGCGACGTGTTGCTTGGTCCGCCGTCACTCATGCCGAGTGACAATGTCAACGGCCTGCGCCCGGACACGCTGGCGTTGCTCAAGCAACTCAATGGCACGGTCTATCGTTGGCCCGGTGGCAACTTCGTGAGCGGCTACGATTGGCGCGATGGCATTGGCGATCGCGACCGCCGTCCGCCGCGCAAGAATCCGGCCTGGACGGGCGTCGAGCACAACGACTTCGGCACTGACGAATTCATCGCGTTCTGCCGCGAGATCGACACCGAGCCGATGATTGCCGCGAACACCGGATTCGGTGACGCCTACTCCGCCGCGCAATGGGTCGAGTATTGCAATGCGAGCACCAGGACGATTGGTGGCAGTTGGCGCGCGAAGAATGGTCACAAGAATCCCTACGGTGTGAAGTATTGGTGCGTTGGCAATGAGATGTTTGGTTCGTGGCAGCTCGGTTTCATGCAGATGGAGCACTACACGCTCAAGCACAATCTCTTTGTTGAGGCGATGAAGAAAGTTGATCCGAGCTTGCAACTCACCGCGGTCGGCGACCTCGACACGATCAACAAGGAGCACGATCCCAATCAGGCCAAGTCCGGCAAGACCTGCACGCACATCATGCTCGAAGATTGCGCCGATCACATGGACATTCTGTCCGAGCATTTTTACAGCGGGCGCGTGCCATGGAACAAGTCGGGCCGCGTCGATCTCAACACGCACGTTGCCATGTTGAAGGACGCCATTCGCAAGAAGGCCGACGGCCATCGCAAACTCCAGGCAAGCCTGCCGAATTTAAAAGGTCGCCTCATGCCGATCACGATGGACGAATGGAATTATTGGCATCGCGAATACGATTACGGCGAACTCGGCTGCATCTACGAACTTGCCGATGGCCTCGGCGTGGCGGCGGGGTTGCACGAGTACTTCCGCCAGAGCGACCTCATCCACATGGCCCACTACGCGCAAACGGTGAATGTCATCGGCGCGATCAAGACCACGAAGACTGCCGCCGAGATGGAAACCACCGGCTTGGTGTTGCAGATGTATCGAGCGCACTTTGGGGAGATCCCGTTGAGCGTCGATCAACTATCCGACGGCAGCGATATCTCCGCCGCACTCACCAAAGATGGCAAAGCGCTCACCATCGGTGTGATGAACCCGACAAGTGCGGACCTTGAATTGAAACCGTCGCTGAGCGGCGCGGCGTTGGGAGGTGCTGCCACGCGCTGGCACGTGACCGGACCGAATGCCGAGTCGCACAACACTCCCGGCAAGCCGCGCGTCGTGGATCTTAAACGAACCGACGGGATAAATGCGTCCGACCTGCGCGTGCCGCCGTTGAGCGCTGCGGTGTTTGTGTTGCCGCTGAAGTGATAGGTGGGCTTGGTAGCGCGGCCGTCTCGGCTGCGAGTTCGGGCGGCGTCTCGCCGCTCGAAGCAACACGAGGCGAGACGCCCCGTAAACTCGCAGGCGAGACGCCTACGTTACCCTTCCCGCCAACGCACTCATAATCCGTTCCGTATCGTAAACGCACCCCGCCCACGTTCCGCCGCTGGCGAGCTGGAGCGCGGCCCAGAGTCGCGTGTCTTCGGGCAACGCGGTGTGCGGTGAAAGATCCTTTCGCGCAGGGCGACTTGCCAGAACCTTCGCACCTTCTTCAGGCGTAAAGCGTCGTTCACCCTCGCCAACCAGATCAACGCTGCCTTCGCCGCGATTGCGATCGATCACGATGCGGATGATGTCGCCGTCGAGGAGCTTGCCAATCGGTCCGCCTGCGAGTCCTTCCGGTCCGATATGACCGAGGCATGCGCCAGTTGAAAGACCAGAGAAGCGCGCGTCGGTGAGCAGGGCAACGTGTTTGCCGAAGGGCAAATGCTTGAGCGCGCCCGTGACTTGATACGTTTCCTCCATGCCCGTGCCCATCGGCCCGATGCCCGCGAGCACCAACACGTCTCCGGCCTTGATGCGTCCGTCTTTGATGGCGGCCATCGCAGCCTTTTCGCTGACGAATACGCGGGCCGGGCCTTCCTTGCGATACACCCCGTCCGCGTCCACGACCGATGGTTCAATCGCGGTTGCCTTCACCACCGAACCTTCCGGCGCGAGATTGCCGCGCGGAAAAACCAGTGTGCCGGTGAGCCCGCGCTCACGCGCTTTATCAGGCGGGAAGATCACTTCATTTGCGTCCACGCAGTCGAGTTGTTTGAGCAACTGACGGAATCGTTCGCGCCGTTCGGATTTTTCCCACGAGTCCAGATTCTCACCGATGGTTTTGCCGGTAACCGTGAGGGCTTCCGTCTTCAGCAAGCCGAGTCGGCGCAAGTGCAGCATTACCTCCGTCACGCCGCCGGCTAGAAACACGCGGACCGTCGGATGATAAATCGGGCCATTGGGCAAAACGCTTACGAGGCGCGGCACGCGCTGGTTCACGGCGATCCAGTCCGAGACGGTCGGACGTTTCAAGCCGGCGGCATGTGCTATCGCGGGAATGTGCAGCAACAAGTTGGTTGAACCCCCGAAAGCCGCGTGTAGTACCATTGCATTCTCGATGCTGGCGTCCGTGAGAATTTCTTTCGTGGTCAGTTCGCGTTCATTAAGCTGATGCAGTGCCGCCGCGGAACGCCGCGCCATGTCCAGCCAGACGGGTTGACCCGACGGTGCGAGTGCCGAGTGCGGCAGCGAAAGTCCCAGTGCCTCGCTGATCACTTGCGACGTGGCCGCCGTGCCGAGGAACTGGCAGCCGCCGCCGGGCGAGCCGCACGCGCGACAACCGAGTTCCGCCGCTTCCGGCAGGGAAACCAATCCGTGCGCAAAGCGCGCACCGAGAGTCTGCACTGTGCCCGCGTCTTCCGCGCCCGTTGCCGGCAACGTCACTCCGCCAGGCACGACGACGCAGGGCAAATTGTGAAGTCCCGCAACGGCCATCAGCATCGCAGGAAGACCTTTGTCGCACGTGGCGATGCCGAGCACGCCCGAGCGTTGCGGCAGCGAACGCGCGAGTCGGCGAAAAATCACTGCGGCCTCATTGCGGTAGGGCAGGCTGTCGAACATGCCGACCGTTCCCTGCGTGCGACCGTCGCACGGATCAGAGCAGAACCCGGCGAACGGAATGGTTTTTAGCTCACAAAATTTCTCCGCCGCCGCTTGAACGAGCAGCCCGATTTCCCAGTGGCCCGTGTGATAACCAAGCGCGATAGGTTTGCCATCAGGCGCGCGCAGTCCGCCCTGGGTGCTGAGGATGAGAAACTGTTTGCGGCCAACCTCGGCCGGATTCCAACCCATGCCGGCGTTTTGCGTCATACCGAAGATGTCGCCGCTGGGGCGGTGCAGCAGCATTTCCTCCGTGATGGGCAGGCTGCCTGCGGGGCCGCCGGCTTGCGTGGCGATTCGATAAATGTCCGGCGCGCTGGAATCGAACACGTCAGGGTTGGAACTCATGAATTCATTGAAGCAGCAAGGGGTCTTCAGAAAAAGGAAAACAGCTAATTCAATCTGTGAAAGTCGGGCGATATGAATAAACTCTGCCCGTGATTTTGACGCTGACGACCACGCACCAGCCGGCGACGGACCTGGGCTACTTGCTGCGCAAGAACCCCGCGCGTCCGCAATCGTTCAATCTGTCGTTCGGCAAGGCGCATGTTTTCTATCCTGAGGCCACCGCAGAGCGATGCACGGTTGCGTTGCTGGTGGAAGTTGACCCGATTGGATTGGTCCGGAATCGTCGCGGCCCGGCGGGTGAGGGTGGCGCGCTGGAACAATACGTCAACGACCGTCCTTATGCGGCCTCTTCCTTTTTGAGTGTGGCCATTGCTGAAGTGTTTGGCAGTGCGCTCGCGGGCAAAAGCAAGGAACGAACCGAACTGGTGGAAACGCCTCTGCCCATCAGCGTGACTATCTCAGCGATGCCGTGTCGTGGTGGTGAGGAGTTTTTGCGGAAGCTTTTCGAGCCGCTGGGTTACGCGGTGGCCGCGCAGCGAATGCCCCTTGATGAGGGGTTTCCTGATTGGGGCGATAGCTCCTGTTTTCGCGTCACCTTGCAGGCGAGGATGCCGCTGCAGCAACTCCTCTCGCATCTCTACGTGTTGGTTCCGGTGCTGGACAACGACAAGCACTATTGGGTTGGCGATGATGAGGTGGAGAAACTTTTGCGTCACGGCCAGGGCTGGCTGACTTCGCATCCCGAACGTGAACTCATCACACGCCGGTATCTCAAGCACCAACGCAGCCTGGTGGACGATGCGCTCGCCCAGCTTGTGGATGAGAACGAACCTCATCCTGACGAAGTTGCGGCTGCCAACGCGGTCGAAGAGGAAAGCGTCGAGCAGAAGATCAATTTGAATGAACAACGGCTCGGCACCGTGCTGGCGGCGTTGCGGAGCACGGGCGCGGTGCGCGTTCTCGACTTGGGTTGCGGCGAAGGCCGATTGCTCCAGGCGTTGCTTAAGGAAAAGCAGTTCACTGAAATTATCGGCATGGATGTCTCGCATCGCGTGCTGCAAATCGCCCGTGACCGCTTGCATTACGACCGCTTGCCGCCGATTCAAAAAGAGCGCATC
Source organism: Verrucomicrobiia bacterium (assembly GCA_036274115.1). Taxonomy (GTDB): domain Bacteria; phylum Verrucomicrobiota; class Verrucomicrobiia; order Limisphaerales; family JADLHS01; genus JADLHS01. Next base: position 55,492 of record DASUGI010000244.1, on the reverse strand, counting down.
CGTTTGCTGCATGGTTCGCTCATTTACAGCGACCAACGGCTGGCCGGCTTTGATGCTGCCGCCGTTGTGGAGGTTATCGAACATCTGGATGCAGCGCGATTGGCGGCGTTCGAGCGAGTGTTGTTCGAGTGCGCCAAGCCCAAGACCATCGTCATCACGACGCCCAACCGCGAATACAATGTGAAATGGGAGACACTCCCCGCCGGCAAATTTCGTCATCGCGACCATCGTTTCGAGTGGACGCGCGCGGAGTTTCAAACCTGGGCCAGTGCTGTCGCCGCTCGCTTCGGGTATGACGTGCGCTTTTTGCCCGTTGGACCGGAAGATCCGCTGGTTGGTGCGCCAACGCAGATGGCGGTTTTTGAAGCAGAATGAGTTATGGACAAACTGCGACGAGCCACAGATTTGATGCAAAAGGGCTTCTCTCTTCTCGACGAGTACTGCTACGAAGAAGCTTTAAAGGTCGGGCAAAAACTGAAGAAATTGCGCCATTCGTCCGCGTTCGAAATTCTCGCTCTTGCCCATTTGCGTTCAGACAGGCTTTCGAAGGCGATTGCCGTTCTGGAGGAAGGTGTGGCCAAGGCGGGCCGAATTTGGGTTCTGTGGGAGTTGCTCGGTAACTGTTACTCGGATGCCGGGCGCTACGCGAAGGCCGAAAAGGCGTATCAGAAGGCTCTACGACTCGACAATTGCGATCATGAAGCGGTTCACCTGAATCGTGCGATTGCTTTCAATCGGGCCGCGAAGTACTTGGAAGCGAAAAGCGCTCTACGGTTCGTCAAGTCTCCACGGTTAAACCGGCGAGCGGACAGCTGTCGGATTCGCACTGCGCTGAAACTCGGAAACGTGCGAGCTGCCCGACAACTGGCTGCCCGGCTTTCGCGAATCCGGCCCAGCTGCCACGAAGACTATGACCGGGACAGCGAGTCGGAGATCCTTCTGTCGTGCGCCTTGGCGCTAAAAGGTGATCCAAGAGCGAAAACCAAAGCGCTGCGATTTGCGTTTCGAGCCGTTGAAACGCGACCGGACAATGCGGAAGCGCTGGCGCTGATTCGGGAGATCTCGCACCGAAAGATAGCTCCCCTGTTTCTATTCAGCCTGCTCATTCATGGTGTTTGGCATTCTCCAGTCGGCAAATCCACTTTTCCGCCAGGGTTCCTCCGAACTCTTGAGGTCGCCGCGGCAACCGAGCGCTTCGCATTCCAGTATGCGAAGGAGTTCTTCCCGCCAGAAGTCCGCAAGTCGCTGTCCATTGAAGAAACGAAAACATTGGACAGCCACAAGTTGACTCTGGGTGGCGTTTACTTCCTGTCGGGATACATTTTCTATCCACGAAGGAGGAAGTGGTGAAACTCACCATTCCCGAACTTTCCTTTGTGGTCCTGATTGGTGTGTCCGGATCAGGCAAGAGTACGTTTGCGCGAAAGCATTTCAAGCCGACGGAAATTTTGTCTTCTGACTACTGTCGCGGGTTGGTGTCGGACGACGAGAACAGTCAGGCAGCGACGAAGGACGCGTTTGAGGTTTTGCACTTCATTGCGCGCAAGCGACTGGTGGCGGGCAAGCTCACCGTCGTTGACGCCACCAACGTTCAACCGGAATCCCGCAAGCCACTGGTCGAGATAGCGCGCGAGTTTCATTGTCTCCCGGTCGCCATAGTGTTGGATTTACCGGAACGCGTTGCGCATGACCGAAACAGGACTCGGCCCGACCGCGACTTTGGTTCGCATGTTATCCGCCAGCAAGCGCAACAGTTGCATCGTTCGCTTAGGGGGTTGGAGCGCGAAGGGTTTCGTCATGTCCATGTCCTGCGGTCGCTTGAAGAAGTCGAAGCCGCGGTGATTGAACGCCAGCCCTTATGGAACAATTTGAAGCACGAGCACGGCCCGTTCGACATCATCGGCGACGTGCATGGCTGCTTCGATGAACTTGTTGATTTGCTGGGCAAGCTTGGATACGAACTGCACACGCCTGTAGCGCAGGTTTCCCAACCTGCTGTATCGCCGATTTCCAAATCGGCAGGGCTTGGAGAAGTCGAGCGCACTGAATGTGTCGTTGCGTCAGCGGGTTTGGAAACCCGCGATACAGCAGACTTGGAAGTCTGCGCTACAACTCCGGGCTTTCGCGTCTCGCATCCGCAGGGCCGCAAACTCGTATTCGTTGGTGACCTTGTGGACCGCGGGCCGAAGATTCCTCAGGTGCTCAAGCTGGTGATGAATGCCGTTGCAAGCGGCGCAGCGTTGTGCGTTCCTGGCAATCACGACGTTAAGCTCATGCGCAAGCTGCGCGGGCGCGAGGTGCAAATCACGCACGGCCTGGCGGAATCTTTGGCGCAACTCGCCAACGAGCCGGAGGATTTTCGCAAGCGCGTCGCCGAATTCATCGATGACCTGGTGAGCCATTACGTTCTCGACGATGGCAAACTTGTGGTGGCCCACGCCGGGATGAAGGAATCGATGCAAGGCCGCGGTTCGGGTGCGGTGCGCGAGTTCGCCTTGTTTGGCGAGACCACCGGCGAGACCGATGAGTTTGGTTTGCCGATACGCTACAACTGGGCTGCTGAATATCGTGGCGCGGCGGCAGTGGTGTATGGACACACGCCGGTCCCTGAACCGGAATGGCTGAACCGCACGATCAACATTGATACGGGCTGCGTGTTCGGCGGCAAGCTGACGGCGTTGCGTTATCCCGAAAAGGAATTGGTTTTCGTTCCCGCCCGGCAAACCTACGCCGAGCCGCGCAAACCGTTTCTTCCGCCGGAGAATCAAGCGCCGGCATTGTCGGCACAGCAACAGCACGATGATTTGCTTGATCTCGCGGACGTGACCGGGAAGCGCATCATCAGCACGCGATTGCACGGCAACGTGACCATTCGCGAGGAAAACGCCACGGCCGCGCTGGAGGTGATGAGTCGTTTTGCTGCCAATCCCAAGTGGTTGATTTATCTGCCGCCGACCATGTCGCCGAGCGAGACGAGCCAATCGCCGGGGCTGCTGGAACATCCCGCGGAGGCGTTCGCCTACTTCCGTCACGCTGGCGTTCCGCGGGTGGTTTGCGAGGAAAAGCACATGGGTTCGCGCGCGGTGGTGATCGTTTGCCGTGATGAAGGTGCAGCGCGAAAGAGTTTTGGCGTGACGGGCGAAGGCCTGGGAATCTGCTACACGCGCACGGGACGGAGGTTTTTCGATGATTCAAAGTTGGAAACGGAGTTTCTCACCACCGTTCGCGACGCCGCAACCGCCGCCGGATTCTGGGATGAATTCAAAACGGACTGGCTCTGTCTGGATTGCGAGTTGATGCCGTGGTCGGCGAAAGCGCAGGAGTTGTTGAAGCAGCAATACGCGGCGGTTGGCGCATCGGCGCGAGCGACCCTGGCCGACGAGGTGGCGGCGCTCGAACAAGCCGCGGCTCAGGGATTAGACGTGAATGGCTGGCTGACGCGCGCGAAAGCTCGCCAGCAAATGGTCAACGATTATGTCGCGGCCTATCGCCGCTACTGTTGGCCGGTGAATTCTGTCAGCGATTTGAAGCTTGCGCCGTTTCATCTGCTTGCCACGGAGGGGAGCGTACACGTTGACAAGCCGCATGATTGGCACATGCAAACACTGGCGCGGCTGGCAAGCGGGATCATCATCGCCACCCCGTTCCGCGTCGTTGACGTGACGAATCCTGAGAGCGAAGCGGAAGGGATTCGCTGGTGGGAAGAACTCACCGGACGCGGAGGCGAAGGGATGGTCGTGAAACCGTTCGACTTTATGGCAAAGAATCGACGAGGATTGATTCAGCCCGCCGTGAAGTGTCGCGGACGCGAATATCTCCGCATCATCTACGGCCCGGAATACACGGTTGCGGAGAATCTTGAGCGTCTGCGCGCTCGTGGCCTGTCGACCAAGCGTTCTCTCGCCCTGCGCGAATTCGCGTTGGGCATTGAAGCGCTGGAAAGGTTCGTCCGCAAAGAACCGTTGCGTCGGGTGCATGAAGCAGTCTTCGGCGTGCTCGCGTTGGAGAGCGAGCCAGTTGATCCGAGATTGTGAGAATCGGGCTAGAGGGTGCGATTGAATTGTTCAACGACCTGGCGAATCGCGCGCGTGTGATCAGGTGTGCTGCCGCAGCAGGAGCCGATGATGTTCGCGCCGGCAGCGAGGGCATCGGGGACGTTTTTCGCCATGTCGGCGGGGAGTTGTTTGTAAACGGCCTTCATGTTTTCGAGGACGGGCAGGCCGGCGTTGGGTTGAACCATGGCGGGCAGACTGCAACTTTCCCGGTAAATCTTCGCCACCATCGCGGCGCCGTTCATGTCCATGCCAGTGCCGCAGTTCAGCGCGACGATGTGGGCACCGCGTTCTTCAACGAATTGTGCGGCGCGATCAGGCATCACGCCCATCATCGTCACGTAAAAGGTTTTGTCTTGGGAGAGGTCGTAGGCCAATGAGGCGATAATGCAAGGCGCCCCCGCGGCTTTGGCGGCATCAATCGCCACGCCAATCTCCTCAAGTGATGTCTGTGTCTCGATGATGATGGCGTCGGCGCCGGCCTCGACGAGCGCGGTGGCTTGTTCCTGATAGGCGGCCAGGGCGTCGGCGTGTGGAAGTTCGCCGTACGGTTCGAGGATTGCGCCCAATGGGCCAAGGTCGCCGAGGACAAAACCTTCGCGATTGCCGAAGGCTTCACGGGCAATGCGCACGCCGGCCTGGTTGATGGCTTTCAACTCATCCGCATGACCGTGGCGCTGGAGCATGAGCCGGCTGCCGCCAAAGGTGTTCGTGATGAGACAATCCGCACCGGCTTCAACGTAGCGCCGTTGAATGGCGAGCACGCGATCGGCGTGAGTAAGATTCCAATGCTCGCCGCAGTTGCCTTGTTCGAGTCCGGCCAACATGAGTTGCGTGCCCATCGCGCCGTCACAGACGAGCCGGCGTTCTTTCAACCTTTCGTGAAGCAGCTTTTTCATTCGCGTGTGTCTGGGAGCAGTCTAGGCACAGGCGCAGTTGATTCGAGGCAAAAAAGCATGGACGAAGCTCCAGCAGATTTTTCCTGCCTTCGCAGGCGACACGCTGATACGTTGCTGCGGATGAAAATTTGCCGATTCAGAAGCGGGAACGACGCGATCCATGTGGGTTTGGTGACGGGCGACGTGGTGCGACCGTTGTCGCCGGTGGGCATCATTACATTGGAGCCGCTGCTGGAGAGCGACGATCCAGTGGGGCAGATCAAGGCCATTGATTTGGAGACGTTGCCGCGCTTGTCGCTCTCGGATGTGCAACTTTGCGCACCGGTGGAGCGCCAGGAGGTCTGGGCGGCAGGGGTCACATACTTGCGAAGTAAGAAGGCGCGGATGGAGGAATCCGAGTTCAGCGCGAATGCCTACGACCGGGTCTATGATGCCGTGCGGCCGGAGATTTTTTTCAAATCGCTGCCGGAGAAAGTTGTTGCCACGGGACAAGCGGTGGGCATTCGGAAGGATGCGAAGTGGAACGTGCCTGAACCGGAGCTGGCGCTGGTGATGAATTCGCGCGGTCGGATTGTGGGTTACACGATCGGCAACGACATGAGTTCGCGCGACATCGAAGGCGAAAACCTGCTTTATCTGCCGCAGGCGAAGACCTATCACCGGTCTTGTGCGCTCGGACCCTGGATCACGCTGGGCACACCGGAGGCGTTGGCGCGCGAGTGGACCATCAAACTGCAAATTCAGCGGGATGGGAAAACTGCATTCGCCGGGGAAACCTCCGTGGGTCAAATCAAACGTGGGTTCGACGAGCTGGCTGAGTTTCTTTTTCGTTGTCAGGTGTTCCCGCACGGTGCGGCGTTGTTGACGGGCACAGGGATTGTGCCAGCCGAGACTTTCACGCTGCAAGCTGGTGACGAGATTGGAATTGAGATTTCGGGAATTGGGATGCTGCGGAATGGGGTTGAGGTGGTGTAGGACGGGCGTCCCGCCTGTTTCATTTCTTGGTGAATGCATCCGATTTACGCGGCTTGAAACCACGGACTGAACCGCTTAAGTGGGGGATTCTTATTTTGGAGACAGGCGCGACGCCTGTCCTACGACGCGCTCACGATGAGTGTAAACGTTCATGGACTCGCCTCGAAGAAAGCCGACTAGCGTTTGGCTGCTTTCATGGGCGAATCTGACAGCGAGACTCGAAGGTGCGGAGACGGCGCAGACAATGGGAATTCGCGCGGCCAGCGCCTTCTGCAAAATCTCAAATGATGCTCGACCGCTGACGAGCAGGAGGTGTGAATCGAACTGGAGTTTGTTTTCCAGAAATCCCCAGCCGACCACTTTGTCCACTGCGTTGTGGCGACCGATGTCTTCACGGAGGACGATCAACTTGCCTTTCGCGTCGAAGATGGCAGCGGCGTGCAGTCCGCCGGTTTGAGCGAATGCTTTTTGCGCGCGACGCATGCGGTCAGGCAAGTGCAACAGTGTCCGCGCGGAGACGCTAAGACTTGAAGTGATGGGCGGGAAACGTTGCTTCACCGCGTCGATCGATGCTTTTCCGCACAGACCACAACTCGAGGTGGCAAAAACGTGGCGCGTGAGTTGCGCGAAATCGACCTCCATTCCCGAGCGCAGAAAAACATCCAGTGAGTTTCCGGGCTGCGGACTGGCACGGCAGGGCGCGATGTCCGCCAGATGGCGGCGTTCGCGAATGACACCTTCGGAAAAGAGAAAACCGGCAACCAATTCGCGGTCGTCGCCGGGCGTGCGCATCGTGACGGCGATGCTGCGACCGCGCACGCGAATTTCCAAGGGCTCTTCGACGGCGAGCAGGTCGGTTTGTTCCGTTGTGTTGCCTGCGGACAGCTTCAGAACGGATGTGGCAGCAGTGGTCGATTGCAACAGCGGACGTGAGGACGCGGTTGCAGGGGAATCCGGCTCCTTACGTCGGCGGCTGCGAAGTGTGTTTGCGCCATTGCTCACGAGAGTTTTTCCACGGTTACACTCGCTTTGTAAGCCGGAACGCCGGCAGCGGGATCAGTTACGCCGTGGCGTATGATGACGTTTCCCTCCGGCCAATGAATTTGCAAGTTGCCGCGCGCCAGTGGTGCGAGGAACACGCGGCCCTCGTAGCGTCCCACGTCGTTGGTTAACGCAATACGGTCACCGTGCATCAGGTGCAGCGCCGCGGCGTCCTCGGGATTCATTAGAACGGCATCACGCGGCGCGCCGTTCAAGGGATCAACTTCGGCATAAACCAGCGAGTTGAATTGCTTCCCGCGGCGGGTGGTGACGCGAAACGCGTGGTAGGGACGCGTTCCTCTGCGTCCCACTTCGACAGCCTGGGTGTTTGACGTTGGGGACGAGGTGGAACTCGTCCCTACCAGTTCAGGCAACTCCACCGCTTTGAAATGCGCTTTGCCGTCTGGCGTGGGAAATTTTCCATCAACGCACAAATGCGGGCCACCGTATTGAATCGCATCGCCAGTTTCTTTCAAATTCTGGATGCCGTCGTAGAAGGGAACGAGGCGCGCAATCTCTGCGCGTATCTTCCAGCCGGTTTCGCAACCGAGTTGCGCGATGCGTTCGGGGTGAACCGCGGCGGCCAGTTCGCGCAGGATTTTCCATTCGGCCTTGGCTTCACCAATTTGGCGTGGAATTTCGGGGCTGAACATGATGCGACGTTCGGTGCTGGTTTCAGTTCCGCCATCGTCCTGTTCGTAACGCGTCTTGGCCGGGAGCAAGAGCACTTCCTCCTTTGCCTCAATGAACATTTGATCGGTGAGAATGATGTCCTGATGCACGCGCATGGGAGCGTTGGCCATCGCCCGGCGGACATAATCGGGCTCGGGCAACGTGTGAAGAAAATTTCCGCCGAGGCAGTAGAGCAAATCCAGTTCGCCACGCGCGCTGGCTTCGACCATTTCGGTTGTGGAAAGGCCGGGTTCGCTCGGGATGGGGAAACCGTATTGGATTGAAAGCGCTTCGGCGTTTGCGGCGTTAATCGGTTTGCCGCCGGGAAAAGCCGTGGCGTACGCACCCATCTCGGCGCCGCCTTGCACGGACGAGTGTCCGCGAATGGGCATCAAGCCACATTTGTCGCGCCCGACGTAGCCGCGCGCCAGGCCGAGGTTGAGAATCATTTGCACGGCGTCGGCACCGTAGGTGTGATGAGTGATGCCCATGCTCCAGACGAGCACCGCGCTTTTCGCATCGCGGATCAGCTCGGCGAACTCCTGCATCGCGGCGCGCGGCAAGCCGGATTGAGATTCAAGTTGAGCAAAGTTGAGAGTTGAGAGTTGAGCGGCGAGTTCGTCGAATCCGGTCGTGTGCTTTTCGATGAAGTCACGGTTCACCCAGTTGCTTTCGATGAGGATTTTTAGGACACCGCCGAGGAAGGCGATGTCGCCGCCGATGGAAACGGGAAACCAATAATCAGCGATGTCTGTTCCGAACAGGGCGCTGGAAACCGTGGACGGCACCCAGTATCGCTGCATGCCTGGTTCGCGATACGGATTTACCATCACGACCTTCGTGCCGAGTCGTTTGGCTTCGTGAAGATACTTGGTCGCCACCGGTTGGTCATTTGCGGGGTTGCTGCCGAAGAAAGCGATCAGGTCGGTGCCGTACCAATCCTTGTAACTGCACGTCGTCGCGGCGACGCCCAACGCGTGTTTCATCGCTGCGGTGCTGGGTGCGTGGCAGAGGCGCGCGGCATTGTCCACATTGTTGGTGCCGAGAAAGCGCGCCACCTTTTGCGCCATGTAATAGACCTCGTTCGTGATACCGCGCGCGGTGAGGTAGAAGGCGAGGCGCTTGGGCGTGGAAGCTTTGATGCGTTTCGCCATCCGTGCGTAGGCTTCGTCCCAGGAGATGCGGCGGAAGGCGGGCGCACCCGTTTCGCGCAGCATGGGGTAGGGGAGTCGGCCGAGTTCGCGCAGTTGAACGTTAGTGAGAGTTGTGAGATGCGACAAATGGGACGGATGGGTTAAATGAGTGATGTCCAACGCGGGCATGGTATTTAATCGCAGCAGATTCAACCGCGTCATGCAGAGGTGAACACCGTCGATCGTCCAATCGTAGAACCCCGCAACGCCGAGCGCACAGCCATCGCACACACCCTGGTTCAAAACCTTCCAGGCATAACCCAGGTTGTCGCGATTCTTCCAGGCGGCATCAAGCATGTAGCGAAAATGCTTCGGCTTGGTCTGGCCGAGACCGAAAGGCACGGCAGATTTCAGCCGAGCCTTCCAATCCTTTTGGATTTTGTGCGATGGCATTTCGAACGTCGGATGGTGAGGGAGTCTCGGCGCTTGTCAATCACGCGCCCCCGGGGAGGACCTATCGGAGAAATGTCCAGCTTGACGCATGTGTTACAGGTAAGTGATGCCTTGTGAATGTTTTCCAACCAACGTGATTCTTGCATGACGCGCACGAGACTTTTTGCAAACCTTTCGAGAACCTTCCTTCTTCTGGCGATTGCTGCGACCATGGCGTTGGCCGCAAATGCCGCTGTTACCATCAATGAATTCCTGACCAGCAACGGTGGCGGGTTGCGAGACGAGGATTTGGAAACCCCGGATTGGATCGAGATTTACAACAGTGGTCCGGGCGCCGTGAATCTCGGTGGCTGGCATTTGACGGATGATCCTGGGGATTTGGCCAGATGGACTTTTCCCGCAACGAATCTTCCGGCTGGCGGATATCTCGTTGTGTTCGCATCCGGAAAGAACCGGGCGAATGCGGGCTCGCCGTTGCACGCCAACTTTCAACTCAATAACGACGCGGAATATCTGGCGCTGGTGCAACCCGGCGGGACGGTGGCTCACGAGTACTCGCCCGGTTATCCGAACCAGCGCGCAAACGTTTCTTACGGTCTCGAAGTCTCGACAATCACCACGGCGCTGATCTCCCCCGGCGCAACCGCACGCGTTCTCGTGCCGACCGACGGCGACTTGGGAACAAGCTGGACCGCAACGGCGTTTAACGATGCTGCCTGGACCGTCGGAAATACCCCGGTGAGTTACGAGGTCGGCGTGACCGCCACCCCAGTGCTGTCCATCGATGTGAATGAGCGGGTCACGAATGCCGCGCCGGTCACGGAGGCCGGTTTCTCTTCCTTCGTGATCAACTCGAACGGTTCGGCCACGGCCATCCAAATGCTGCCGACGACGCGAGTGTTTGGGGGAATCACCGTGACCGTCTCGGGCACGGGGTCCGTTGGGTATGATGATCGTTTGCGGCCGGCACCGACGGACAGCGGCGCGTTCACGGAGTCCCTGTTGTTGCGCGACTTCCTGTTTTCGCAGGACAACTCGGGAACGAACGGTTTGGACCTCACGATCGCTGGCCTTACTCCGAACCGGAAGCATCGCTTTACGGTGTGGGGATTTGATAGTGGGAGTTCCGGTAATCGCGTCTCCGACTGGTACGCCAACGGGGTTCTGGTCAAAAGCGCGTACACGTTCAATGGTGCGGTGCTGCCCACTTCGAATGAACAATGCCAGTTCACGTTTGATGCTACCGCCAATGGGTCGGGCCAGGTGCTCCTCTCCGGCCGTCGTAATCTGGCCACCTTTTCGTTTGGCGTTTATCTTAATGCCTTGCGCATTCAAAGCCTGAACCCGCAACCCGCGACGAATGCGCTGGGCACTTTGATGTTGAGCAATAATGCCACGGCTTACGTCCGCATCCCCTTCAATGTGGCCAATCCGAATGCATTTCAAGCGTTGAGGTTGCGGATGCGTTACGACGATGGTTTCGTGGCTCATATCAATGGGCAGGTGGTGGCATCCCGCAACGCGCCCGGCGCTCCGCAATGGAATTCCAGTGCCACCAGCGCGGCTGCGGATTCTCAATCTCTCGTTTACGAGGACATCGATATTCCAAACACGCCCGGCTTGCTGGTGACGGGTGGAAATGTCCTGGCCATTCACGGCATGAATGTGAGTGCCGCGGATGTGGACTTCTTCATTCTGCCGGAGCTGCAAGGGCTCGCGACCGGAAGCATCGTGGAACGTTATTTCACACCTCCCACACCGGGCTTGAACAATGGCGCGGGTTATTTGGGACTCGTGGCTGACACAAAGTTCAGCGTCGATCGCGGATTTTACTCCGCGCCGTTCCCGGTGAGCATCACTTCCGCGACGGCTCTGGCCTCAATTTATTGGACGACCAACGGCAGCATTCCGTTGCCAACGAACGGGACTCTCTACACCGGACCCATTTCAATTCCGGGCACTCGCCTGCTTCGCGCCGCGGCGTTTTTGACTAACCATGTCCCCAGCGTCCCCGACACGCACTCGTACATTTTCCTCAGTCAAGTGATGCAGCAACCGGACAATCCACCCGGTTATCCCGCGACGTGGCAGGGTGGTTATCCCGCCGATTATGGAATGGATCCCAACGTAGTGAACCATCCCAACTACGGGCTCACCTTGTCCAACGACCTGCGTTCCATCCCGACGCTTTCGCTGGTGAGCGATCACGATTCGTTCTGGCATCCGACGACAGGTATCTACGTTGACGCCGTGAATGATCGAGGAGAACGCGCCACCTCGGTGGAGTTATTCAAAGGCGATAATACGTCAGAATTTCAAATCAATTGCGGAATCCAGATGCACGGACAGGCCGGGCGCGATAACGCGCGTTCGCCCAAGCATTCCTTTCGCCTCGAATTCAAAAGCGACTACGGCCCGTCACGGCTCGACTACGATTGGTTTGGGGGCGGCGTGATGAGTTTCGACAGCATCATCCTGCGGTCCACGTGGGCCGATACGTGGACGACGCGTTACGATCCCTTCAGTGGCGGCAGTTATCCCTGGCCGGATGATTTTCCGCTGCGCTATCGGCCCGAGAACGCAACGTATCTTCGGGATCAGTGGGTCAAGGAGGCGATGCGCGACATGGGTCATTTGGCGAGTCGCGGCAGTCACGTGCATCTTTACGTCAACGGCCTTTACTGGGGCATCTACAATGCGATTGAACGACTCGATACGACATATTTCGCGAATCACCTCGGCGGCTATGAGAAGGACTGGGATATCATGAAGGATTATTCGGAGCTGCAGGATGGCAGTCGCGCCGATTGGGATAACCTGATTGCATTGGTCAATCTCGGCATCAGCAGTGAAGCCGATTTTCAGGCGGTGGCAGCGCAGGTGGACATGGACAACCTGATCGACTTCTTCCTGCTGCACGCCCTGGTGGAGGCAAATGATTGGCTGCAAATCAGCAATCCGCACAATTGGTATGGAGCGCATCGCCGGGCCAACCCGGCCAATGGCCTGCCGGCCACGAAATGGGTGTTTCTCCCGTGGGATCAGGAAATTGCCTTCAACCAACTGCGGAATGATGATCGGGTGAATGGGCTCAGCGATGACCCGTTGCCGTCCCGCATCTACAACGAACTGCGCAACTGGCCCGAGTTCCGTCGCATGTATGGTGATCGGGTGCAGAAGCACATGTTTAATGGTGGCCTGCTTTCGCCATCGAACAACATCGCGCGGTTGCAGGCGCTGGCGGCGGAGATTGACCGCGCGATGGTCGGTGAGTCGGCCCGATGGGGTGACGCGCGCGAGTTCACGATTGGTGCCAATGGTGGCACGGGTCAGACGTTCACGCGCGATGAATGGTGGATTGCGGAGCTGCAGAAGCTCTATACCAATTGGTTTCCTAACGTGATGCACCAGCGGACGATTGAGCGTTTGCAGGCGGCGGGACTTTATCCGCTCGTCGCCCCGCCGGAGTTCAGCCAGCCCGGTGGCGCTATTTCAAACGGGTTCGCGCTGGCCATTTCAAATCCCAACGGCTTCGGCTCGATTTACTTCACAGTAAATGGCGCTGATCCACGTGAGTACGGTACGGGTGCGATTTCGGGCAGTGCCCAGGCGTATTCCAGCGCGATCCTGATCAATGCGCCGACTCCCGTGCGGGCGCGGGTTTTTGATGGTGGTAACTGGAGTGCACTCGTGGAGGCAACATTTTATACGCCGCAGGACCTCAGCAAGCTGGCGCTCACGGAAATCATGTACAACCCACCCGCCATCGGTCCGATCGCCGGGAACAACCTCGAGTTCCTCGAACTCAAGAACACCGGCACGAATACGCTGGACCTGTCGGGCCTGGCCTTCAGCGGAATCACGTTCACGTTCACCAATGGCACGACACTCGGGCCGGGACAATTCTTCGTGCTCGCGCGCGACGGTGCGGCGTTTGCCAGCAAGTATCCGGGCGTGAATGTCCGCGGCACTTACACGGGCCAGTTGGATAACGCCGGTGAGCAAATCGCGCTGACGCATCCGCTCGGCACGCCGGTTTTCTCGGTCACCTACGATGATCGTCCTGATTGGCCCGTGGGGCCGGACGTGGCGGATTTTTCCCTGGTCCAAACCATGCCGGGCATCTCGCAAGCTCCTGACAAAGGCAATCGCTGGCGCGCCAGCACGAATCCCGGTGGGTCGCCCGGAGCAGATGATCCCGCGCCGAACATTGCGCCCATAATCATCAGCGAAATTCTGGCGCATACCGACCCGCCGCAAAAGGACGCCATTGAGCTGTACAATCCCACCGCCACAAACGTGAACATCGGCGGCTGGTTCCTGACGGACGAACCCGACACGCCCCAAAAATTCCGCATTCCCAACAACACTGTGATCAATGCCGGCGTCCGAATCTTTTTCAACGAAGATGATTTCAATGCCACGCCGGGCGCGCCCACCAGTTTCCTGCTCAGTTCCACCGGCGACGATGTGCATCTCTTTTCCGCCAACACCAACGGCACGTTGACGGGTTACAGTCACAGCGCGGTGTTTGGCGCGTCGTTCAACGGCGTGAGCTTCGGCCGCTACGTCAACAGTGCCAACGATGAGTTTTTCTCGCGTCAACCCGCGCTCACGCTGGGCGCGGCGAATCCCGGGCCGGTAATCGGTCCCGTGGTCGTCAGCGAAATCCATTACAATCCCGCGGCCAATGGCGATGAGTTTGTGGAACTGCTCAATCTTACCGGCAGCCCGGTGGCGTTGTATCATGCCACGTTCCCGACGAATGCATGGAAGCTCAGCGGTGTGGACTTCACGTTCCCAACCAATGTCACACTCGGGGCGAACGGTACGTTGTTGGTGGTGGCAACCAATCCAGCGGCGTTTCGGGCCAAATACAATGTGCCCACTAACGTGCCGATTTTCGGTCCGTACGTCGGGCAGTTGCAGAACAGTGGAGAGAATGTGGAATTGCAAGCTCCGGACAATCCAAACACGGACATCGTTCCGTATGTCACGATGGACGCGGTGCGATACAACGATCAATCGCCCTGGCCGCCCGCCGCGGATGGCAGCGGCATGTCCTTGCAACGCGTGCCTGTGAATGGATATGGGAACGAGCCGACCAACTGGATTGCGGCGGCGCCGACCCCGGGCCGGGCGACCGGCTCCGGCGACTCCGATGGAGATGGCTTGCCGGATTCGTGGGAACAAGACAACGGCACGTTTGTTTTTATTCCGGATGGCAATGACGATCCTGATGGCGACGGGCTGACCAACTGGCAGGAGTATCTTGCCGGCACGCACCCGCAGAATGCTTCGAGCGCGCTGCGGTTCTCGCAAATCACGGCGAGTGGCGGCAAGGTCACGTTGCAATTCTTCGCGGTTTCAAATCGCAGCTACAGCCTGCTCTACAAACCGTCCCTGGATGCAGTGCAATGGTCGAAATGGTCGGACATTCCGGCTCACGCGACGAATCGGGTCGTGAACCTCACGAACAGTATTCCCGGTGATGCTTCACGTTTCTATCGGCTGGTGACGCCGCAGTTGTAGCGTCGCGCCTGTCCTTTGGTCTTTGGTTTGAAAGAAATAATGAGACAGGCGCGACGCCTATCCTACCGGCTCAGTTCGTACGCCTGCATGATCGTGGCGTATTTGGTGATCATGTTCGGCACTTCCCAAGCGGGCAATTTGCCTTCGCGAAGATAGCGAAGATAGTTTTCCGTGACCTGCGCGAAGTGAGCTTCGTGGCCGTTGTGATATTTCTCGGGGACCGTGACGCGCCAGGCGCTGCCGTCCGCTTCGATGCTGATGCCGGGGTATTTTTTTGCGACAGTTTCAACCGCTTTCTTCGCGTGCGCAGCCAGGGATTTGACATCGCCTTTGGGTGATTCGATGTAGAGCACCGGCTTGAACTTCTGTTCCGCGCCCTGGCGAATAACCAGGTTCGCCTTCGTGCCGCGCATGATGGAGTAATGCGTGTCTCCGGCTCCAGCGGGCGCTTCGAAGTTCCAAATCACCGAAACCTTCGCGTGGATGCCGCGTAGCTGGTAAACAAATTCGCCGTTGCCAAACACCTGCAAGGCGCCGTCCTTCACGTCCCCTTGCAAGTAATCCGGGAAACTCTCCGCGCCCGTCACCTGCTTGAATTGCGCGGGAGTTAAAGGCGTCGCCCAACGTTTGGCCGTGAGCACCTTCGCATCCTTCGGGCTGAGGATTTGCTCCGGGAACGCTTCCCATTGCACGAGGTCCACCAGATGTGTGGTCACGTCCACGATGCCTTCGCCCTGCTGGCGCACATCGAAGAACCATTGCGGACGCTTGAGCGGCACGCCGGCGACGAGCTTGGAAAAGTGGTGAACACTCTCCTTGGTGATCGCGGGTTCGCTGGGCGAGCCTTTGACCAGTTCGCCGAACAATGCCTTCTGCTGCGACAACTCGCGTTGCAACATCGTGGTGATCTCGAAACGCTCGGTCATGATGTCGTAGAGCAGGACCTTTTTGGCCGCGGCGATTTCAAACGCCTGCTTCAGCTTCTCGAAGTCCGCTGGCGTGATGGCCATGGGTTTGTCGGCCAGCACGTTGAGTCCCGCTTTCACTGACTGGAGAATGTAATCCGTTTTCTTCGCGTTGTTGCCCGAGAGCACGACTACGTTGCCGGGCTTTTCGGCGAGCATCTTCGCGAAGAAATCGGGCCCGGTGTAAACCTTCTCCTCCCAGTGCGTCGGATCGTTGGTGCGGGTGTTGAAGCGCTCAATCCGTTTCAAATGCTCCGTCAAATCGTCTCCGGCCAGTGCATAGACGTGCACGACCGGATCGACATCGGCATACATGAACTTCTGAACCAGCGACGCGTGGAAGTGACCCGGATCAACGGTCATCAACTTGAACCGGGCAGGCGCGGAACTGGATTGCGCCATGACACAGCTTAACCCGAGGAGAACGAGTCCAGCGATCAACAATCTGGATTTCATGCGGTGGATGTTAACGCGTGGCCGCCGTGGTGACGAGGTGGAAAAAATCAGTTGCCACAAAAAGGCACAAGAGGCGCAAAAATAGTTTTCGTTCCGTTGGCTGGCAGAAGGTCCAGATCGGGACGGTTGGAACGACGGCGCCCGCAAGTCACGAAAGTCGATAGTGACCCCTCTTGTGCTTTTTGTGCCTCTTTGTGGCTGAATGGTCCGCCTCCTTACGTCGGCGGCTACGACTCAGGTCTTGGACAATTTCACGGCGCCGTATGGTCCTCGTTCGGGTCGCGACAACATCTTGTTGGCCTCGTCATCGTTCACAAAGCGCTCTGCCTTCACATCCCAGGTGAGCGGGCGGGCGAGTTTCATGGCAATCCAACTGACGATGCACGCGGCGTTGGCGCGTTCGGCGATGGGCGCCGGAACGAGCGGCGTCTGGCGCGACTTCACGCATTCGAGCCAGTTCTTGTGATGTGAGGTGCTGTGAGGGAACTGCACGGTGACGCCATTCGGGTCGAGCAGTTTCGGGTCGCTGGCATCAAGCGGTTTTAGCTTCGTGGCTTTCGAAGTCGGATCGCTGGCGGTCGCACCCTGGGCGTCGCGGGAAACGAAAATCCAGCCTTCGTCGCCGATGAATCTCACGCCGTTGGGGAATTTGTCCGAGACGGTCATCTTGATGTTGCCGGGATAGAGCAGTTCAATGTGGTAAGCGCCATGGACGTTCCAGATTTTGTTCGTCGGGAATTCGCCTTTGCCCTCGACCTTCGATGGGCCGCTCAGTTCGCAGTTCATGCCCCAGTGCGCCACGTCGTAATGGTGCGCGCCCCAGCCGGTGATCATGCCGAGGCAATACGCGTCATTGCGCAACCAACCCGGACGAGAACTCACATCGGGCTGGCCGTTCTTGTCCAGCTTCTGCGAGTGAACGCGCTGTTCGGTGTAATAAACCTTCGGCGTGGGACCGAGCCACATGTCGTAATTGAGATTTGGTGGCACCGGCTGTTCAGGGTCGTCGGGAGCCGTGGGGTCGGTGGGCAGGCCAACTTCCACCTGCTTGAGTTGACCAACACGCCCGCTACGCACGAACTCGCATCCTTTGCGGAATTGTTCATTTGGTCCCCACGACCGTTGCTGGCTGCCGAGTTGGAAGATGCGGTCTGTTTTGACGATCGTATCGCGCAGAATGATGCCTTCCTCGTGCGTCATCGTCATCGGCTTTTGCAGATAGACGTCCTTGCCGGCCCGGATCGCAGCCAGGGCCAGTTCCGCGTGCCAATGATCGGGTGTGCTGATGGTGACGGCGTCAATGTCTTTGCGGGCCAGCAGTTCTTTGTAGTCCGTGTAGACATCCACCTTCGGCGCAGACTCGACTTTGCCTTTGTAGAGCCTTTCAATGCGCGCTTTGCCGCTTTGAGCGCGCCGCGAATCGAGGTCGCAGACGGCCACGGAAACCGCGAGACCCGAGTCAGCTACGCCCACCATGTCATGCGACTGCGCGATCCGCCCGCAGCCGATGTGGCCCACGCGAACGCGATTGCTCGGGGCATCCGCGCCCAACAGGCGTGAAGGAATAATCAGCGGCGCGGCGGCAGCGACGGTCGCAGTACGAATGAAATCCCGGCGCGAGAATGCAAAGGAAGGTTTCTTAGGCATGTTCATGTTGACGTTATGCACCGGGCGGATGTTCATGCCAAGACGAAAGCCGTTTGGCCGAGGATTATCCATCCGGTTACTCCTCCTCGTCGTCGTTCTCGTCCTCGTCCTCGAATCAAGGGGTAAAGTCGAGGACGAGGAGGAGAACGATGACGAGGGCGACGAAAAACGAGGAAAGCTGCCGCCACTTGACCCCGGGTAACTTCTGCGTCAGGCTCGAAGCATGAAATCACTTTCGTGTCGCCGTTACGTTGCGCTTTGCATGCTTTTTCCGGTCGTAGCTTTTGCCGAGTGGCAGAAGGACGGAGTCTCAATCGCGTGGCGCGATGGCTCGAATGTCGTTTGGCGATTCAGCTTCGATCCAACCAAAGGGAAAACGTTTTTTGATCCGCTCAGCGTGAACGGGCGGGCCTTAACCAACTTCAAGCCGGAGGATCATCCCTGGCATTACGGTCTGTGGTTCTCGTGGAAATACATCAACAAAGCGAATTACTGGGAGGAAAATCGTCAGACGGGCAAGGCCGAAGGAGTGACGCGCTGGACCACTCCGGATGTTGAGACCAAATCGGACGGCGGCGCCACCATCAAATACAATGTGAGCTACACCCATCCGAGTGGCCGTGTGGATCTGACCGAGAAGCGCGAGTTGAAGGTTTCGGCTGTGAAATCGGATGGCCGTTACACGATTGATTGGCGGTCAGATTTCGTGGCGGGCAAAGAGGGCGCGGTGTTGGACCGCACGCCGATGCCGGGCGAACCAAAGGGCGCGGTCAATGGTGGTTATGCGGGGCTGGGTTTGCGGATGGCCTCGGCACCGCTAACGTTTTCCGCGCTTTGCAGCACTGGTGCAGTGTCGCAGTTCGTGAATGATCGGGCACGGCCATTCGCCCCGGCGGTAGCCTTCAACTTTGCCAACGAAGGCCGCGATGTTGGGGGCATTGCGATTTTCAGCGATCCCGCAAATGCTGGTGAAAATGCCCCGTGGTATATCGTGAACTCGAGGGAAATGCGCTTTGCCTGCGCGGCAATTCTTGCCCCCAAAGTCCTCACGCTGAAACCAGACGAGGAACTGAAACTTCGTTATCGCATTGCCGTGAGCCCAAAAGCCTGGACGACGGATGCGCTGAAAGCGGGTTCGAACAATTAGCTCTGACCCTACGGTAACAACTTGACCCGGATTCGCCGGTATTCCATCTGCCCACGGTCGCCTTCCACGCCGATGGGGCCGACAGGGGGAACTTTCATGGCAGCTTCCAGCACTTCGCCGTTGCAGGTGGAGAAGGCGATGCCGTTGGTGACGGTGACGATCATTTCGTTCCAGTCCTGTGGTTTGTATTGCTTGAGTTGTTTGTAGGGACCGGCAATGAGGTAGTCGCGACATTGGAGTTGCGGGCCGCGAATGTAAACGCCGCTGTCGGCGTTGGGGGTGGCGCGGAACTCCAGCTTGAGCACGAAGTCGTTGGAGAACTGGCGCGTGGTGTAGAGTTGTTGAATCTTTCGGCCCTCGGCGGGGGTAGTCACGATCAATCGGCCATGTTTGGCGACGAAGCGGCCTTCGGGACTGGCGGTTTTGCCGTCGAAGCCGGTGGGTTCGGTGATGATGGGCCAAGGGGGAGCGTTGGTGTCACTACGCTGCCAGTTGGCCCGGGACCTGATGTCCGCATCTGAACTCGGCCGAAAGCCCCAGCCGGTGAGGTCGCGTCCGTTGAACAAACTTATGAAGCCGGGCTCGGGAGTGAAATCGTCGTCAGTGGTTTCAAGGAATCCGAGGGTGGCGAAGATGGGGCGCAACGCGGCAGCCCATTTGGTGTAGCCGGTTTCGTTCGGGTGAAGTAAATCAGGAAATTCTTCCGGCTTGGCGTCGCCCTGGGCGTTGGCGAAGAGCGGCCAGGTTTCGATGAAGGTGATTTGCGGATCGCCTTTCACGGCGGCGGCGTAGAGTTGGTTCAGCTTTTTGATTTTGGCGGACGGGCGGTTCTTTGATTCCGAACTGGGAAAGACCTGGCAGAGAATGATGGGCATGGCTGCGTTGTGCGATTTCAACGCGGCGAGGATGAGCTTCATGTTGCCGGCGATGGTTTCGGGTTCGGCTTTTTCGTCGAGATCGTTGGTGCCGATGAGCAGGACGACGGCGCTTGGTTGGACGTCGAGCACGTCTTCCTTGAGCCGAATAAGAACGCCGCGCGTGGTGTCGCCGCTGATGCCGCGATTGGCGACTTTCATTCCGGCAAAACTGTTGCCGAGATTATCACCCCACATTTGCGTGATGGAATCGCCGAGGAAAACTACGGCACCGCGATCTTGCTCGACTTGCTTCGACCATTGGACGCGTCGCTCGGCCCAGAGTTTGCGGAACCAATCATAACGGCGGATCGGACCGGCGCCGGGAAGGCCGTCGTCGGTTGCGGGCAGACGGGCGATAACGGGGAGTTCGGCGGGCGCGGTGTTTGGGGCTTGTGCGAAGGTTGTGACGGTGTGAACGAATAAAGCAAAAGCCAAGGGGATGAACCGCGAAATACGCGAACGAGTGGTGTGAAAATCGGAGTTGGGACTTGAAGGGGTGTGCATGGTGGGAGTGTTTTAGTTTTTGAGATTGTTGGTGAACCGCGCCATTGAAGTCGCGTTTCACTTGAGACAGGCGCGACGCCTGTCCTACGCGGCGATGAGGATTTCAGTTTCGGTCAGTTTTAGTTCGACGCCGGCGGCTTTGGCGGCCTCTTGAAGTGCGGAGTTCAGCATGACAACGGGGTCTTTGCTCACGCTCAGTCGCCGCATCAGGCCTTCGCCCTTTTTGGTGCCTACGGTGAGGGTGACTTTGAGACCTTTGCGTTTGCAGGAGACGCGCGTGCCGTCGGGCAGTTTGGTGTTCATTGGTTTGATGAAGGCGTCGGTGTAATGGACGCCGATGCCCGACTTGTCGCTGAAGGCGGGCGGGAGTTTTTCTTTCGCGGCGGAGTTGATGTCGCAGAGTTTGATCATGGAGACTGAGTGGTTTCTGTTGGTTTGGGTTTTCTGTGAATATGAAATTCGTGGGCATGCTCACCCCTCACCCTGGCCCTCTCCCCGTTGAGGGGAGAGGGAAGCGCGATCGTGGGCGCGCGGAGGTGCAGAGTGGTTGCCATTTGTTGATTGGTTTTAGTTTTGGACGAGGGCGTGATGAATTACTTCAAAGACTAGTCCCCACTTGTGCATGCGGCGTTCAATGTCGCAGTAGCAGCCTGAAGGATTGCTGGGGCGTTCCCAGGTGAGCACGTCGTTCAGCGGCTGGCCGAGCAGGGGTTTCTCATTGGCAATACTGCCCATCAGCCCGATGGCGTCGTTGAGGTATTCGCACTGTTGCGTGTGGCCGGTGTCGTCAGGAGCGGGCGCGCAGTTCGCTTCGAGAATGCGGTAGCCGTCGGTGGGGGAGGACAGCTTGATGTGATATAGGAATTGCAGCGGCTGGCCCATGTTGGCGCAGGTGGTGCCGTCGTAACGGAACTCCGCTTCGAGTGAACCATCCGAAAGCGTTTTCAGTGCGAGCCGTTCCCGCGACCATTTGCGGAGCGCGCGGATGTTAACGGAATATTTGGCGTCCGGCGTCAACGGTGATGCGCGATTCGATTTTCCATTTGCACTCGCTGGAGCAGCCTGCAAGCGGTGGACATCTTCGATCGGTGGGCGCGAATGTTTGTACGGCGCGCGGCGGTACTGGCAGGCGGGCAGCGCGCAATTCTCGCAGGGAACAAGTTTGACAAATTGCCGGGCGCGTTTCACGTCAGCGGTGATTCCGATTACGGCCAGCAAGGACTTCTTAGGTCGCAACATGCCCGCATCCATGACGTGCAAATCACCGGGCAAGGCGCGGTCGTTTTGCTCGCGGAACAGTTCCCAGAGTTTGACCTGGTCGGAAACATCCCAGCCCGAGTAGCCGGGACTGTAGTGGGGCAGGGCAACCATGCCATTCGTGTCAGCCCAACCACAAATCCTTCCACTCGCGAGCGTGATAAGATTTTCCACCACGGCTGAGCCGAACATTTCGAGGAAGAAATATTCGTCCGGTTTGCTTTCCTGCCAGAGTTCGCGGGCGTGCGCTTCGCACTCCTTTCCGGCGCTGACGGCAACCAGCACGGCAGTGCTGACATTGGCGGAAGCGAACTGGTTGTGGAGTTGTTGGGAGGAAAATTCCGAGCCGCCGAGTTTCAGGTTGCCATTGGCGAGCTCAATGTCGTTGGTTTGGCGTGCGTAAATCCAGGGGCGACCATGCTCGGCGTACCATTGCGCGGCGGCATCGGCGAGTTCGCGCGTTCGGTCATTGAACTCGTAATGCGGCGGCAGGCCCAGAAGCCGTTTGTATTCGGCTTCCTGAACTTTGACGGCGGGACGTATGTCGATCAGTTCGAACATCAGGCTGAAGGTTGAGCCGTGCTGGGAGATTCAACCGGGTTGAACTGGCAGCCCTCGACGAAGTAGTCGAAGAAGTTGGGATGCGTTTCGAGACGGCAATGGGTGACGCGCTTAACGAGCGATTCCAATTCAGCGCGCTTCGTCTGGGACAAAAGCGCGATGCACGCGCCCTCGATGGAGGCATTGCCGACTTGAACGATTTTGGAATCGTCGATGTTTGGGATCAGGCCAATGCGCTTGGAGGATGGCACGTTGAGATGTCTGCCAAAGCCACCCGCGAGATAGAAGACATCCAAGTCGTCGAAGCGAACTCCGTATCGGTCAAACACCACGTGCAATCCCGCGACGTTTGCGCCTTTGGCCTGCGCGAGTTCGTTGATGTCGCTTTCATTGAAAGAAATTGACTGATCGCCGTTGGCGCTGATCACAAACTGGTGTTCGCCGTCCTCGAGGCGGCCCAGGGCGTTCATGCGTTCGGTCCGGAGTAATTCGCCAAGCAAGTCGATCAGCCCCGAGCCGCAAATGCCCTCGGCTTTACTTCCGCCGATGACCTGGGTGTGGATCGAGCCATCGCCGTTAATGGTGACTCTTTCAACCGCGCCGGGAAGGCCGGGCATGCCGCACGAGATTTTGCCCCCTTCGAAAGCCGGTCCAGCAGGGCACGAAGCCGCGAGAATCTTGTTCTTGTTCCCCAGAATTAATTCGGTGTTCGTCCCGATGTCCATGATGGCCACGAGTCGATCTTCGTGCGCCAGATTGACGGCAAGCATGCAAGCGGCGGCATCCGCACCCACGTGTCCGCTGATGATGGGAAGGCCATAGACACGCGCGTTGGGATTGATGTGCAGGCCGAGGCGTTTGGCTGAGTCGCTTAAGCTTGTCGTGGTGCGCTGACCCTGGGCCATTTCAATTTCGGTGATCGATTGGTAAGGATTCTGGCCAATGGAATAAACCCCGAGACGAAAGAAGATGTCCCGCATGGTGGAGTTGGCAGCGACCACCATTTCGGAGATGGACCTGGGATCGACCGGGAATTCCTCGATGGCGTGGTTGATGTAACCCACGAGGGTTCGCTGCAACAACTTGCTTTGGTCTTCGGTGTCGTAATGGATGCGCGACATCACGTCCGAGCCGCCAAACCGTTGCGGGTTTTCGAACGACGCATCGGCAATGACTTCGCCCGTTTCCAGGTTCAGCAGACGCAATACGACGGTCGTGGTGCCGAGATCCATCGCTATCCCGTGAATTGCCCCGGCGCGGCGATCGATCTCGTTTCCATCCAGCAGAATCCTGTCGCCTTCACGCCAGACTGTCGGGTCGAATTTTAGCTTGCCTTTGATTTCGGGCAGGCACAGGGCGTGCCGTTCAATTCGCATCTCCGCCCGGCGCATGGTGTGGCAGCGGATAACGCCACGCTCTGAAATAACTCTTGCACAACAAGAAAGCCGAAAGTTCTCTCGCAAGTGCGCTTCCGCAGGAGCCTTGGGGGACACGCAATCGCTGCCCTCGGTAATTTCAACCAGACATTCCTTGCACTTGCCCTGTTTGCGACAGGAGGTCGGAACTCGAATGTCCAGTGACTCAGCGCATTCAAAAAGTGAAGATCCGAATGCGGCACTGCCTTGGCGTCCATTGAGGTGAAGTACGACACTCATTTTTCGGGATTACAGCGGAAGTCTAAACGAGGAGGTTGTTTGTTCCAACCTTTCAGCACGCGGCCAAATGGAGAATTCTACTGCCATAAGGCGACATTACATGAACATGTAATCTGTTTTCATGACATGGCGGACAAGCCACATACCTTGACCGTATTTTTCGGAAGCATATAGTTCGGCTCAAGAACAAATCCCGGAAAGTCAACCAGGCAACATCTGTACTCGTGCGCAAAATCGATCTGAATAACTTCCAGGTCGCAACCAGCGAAACCGCTCGCGATATCAACTCGCGGATCATGTTGAATCTGGTGCGCAAGCACCAGCCGGTATCGCGTGCGGACTTGATGCGGTACTCCGGGCTGCAGCGCAGCACGGTTTCGGTGATCACGGAGCAGTTGATTGCGGAACGCTGGTTGAAGGAAGGCGAAGTCGGGAATTTGCCGCGAGGTCGCAAGCCGACATTTCTTCATCTCAACGAGGATCGAGCGGGTATTTTTGGAATTAACATTCAGCCCTGCTCTACGAATCTCGTGTTGGCCAATCTTGCCGGTCATTTTCTGGTTGAGGAAACCCTGCCAACGCCGGATGATCCGGATCGGTTCGTGACAACGATCGCCAAGCGAATCCGCGAGTTGATGAAGAAACATCCGCGGATTGCCTATGAAGGAATCGGCGTGAGCCTGCCCGGGCGCGTCGATCCTTCTTCGCAGCGTTTTGTTTTTGCTCCCAATCTCGGTTGGCGCGAAACGAATTTGAAGGCGCGGTTGCAGGATGCGACCGGCTTGACCGTCGAGATGGAAAATGCCGCAAACGCCTGTGCTCTCTCGGAGTTTTGGTTTGGTTCGCATCATGAAGGTGTGAAAAACCTCATCGCTGTTACCGTGTCGGAAGGCATCGGTGTGGGAATGATTCTGAACGGCCAGCTGGTCAGCGGAACTTCCGGGCTGGCGGGCGAGTTCGGCCATGTTTCCTTGAACGAGGTCGGTCCCAAATGCCGATGTGGCAATCAAGGTTGTTGGGAAGTTTACGCGTCCAACTCGGCGGCGCTTCGCTACTATGCCGAGGCTGCGGGCGACAAAGCAAACAACGGCGGGCTCGCGGAAATGACCTTTCAGAAGATCCTGGAACACGCTGACCAGGGAGATGCCCACGCGGTTCAAGCGCTGAGCCGGATGGCAAATTATCTCGGCCGGGGCGCGGCGATGTTGATCAATGGTTTGGCTCCGGAAGTGATTGTTTTCATTGGGGACGTGACACGCGCGTGGCAGCGCATCGGTGCCACCGCCGTCGAGATAGCCCATCAGCGTTCGTCCACCCATGCGACGACAAAGATTGTTGCCAGTGATTCGGCTGCGCAACCACGGGTCCGGGGCATCATCGCCCTTGTTTTGCAACGTCATTTTGGCGCCCCGACTTTCGCATGATCATCCGCCATCAACTCAACTCAACTTGCCTGTTTTTGTTCGGCAGTCGAACAAAATGGCTAATCCACCGCCATCCAACATCCCATGCAAACCTCATTTATCGCTGAATCCCGATGTCAGGAACTCGATCGAAGTGTGCATTCACTCGCGCTATCGCAAATCCTGGGGCGTGCGGCTGACGATCGGGACGACACTCGAAGCAACCTGAGCTGCGCCGTGTTGGAAAGGCCTCCGCAGGATCGCGCGCAAGCCACTTGGGGAAAGATTGAAGCGAGCATCGCGTTCATGACCCGAAACCTGAATCGGCCGTTGCAAGTCTCCGCGTTGGCGGCCCTGGTCAACATCTCGCCCTCACATTACTTTGCCTTGTTCAAGCGCCAGACCGGGTTCGCTCCGATTAGCTATTTTACCCGGCTTCGAATGGAGGAAGCCCGACGGCTGCTGGAAACGACCGAGGCGAGTGTCAAGGAAGTGGCGGCACAACTGGGTTATGACGATCCCTTCTACTTCTCACGCGTTTTTAAGTCGGTGAACCAACTCGCACCGAGCAATTACCGATTGCGGCGGCGTGCCGAGATTCAGGTGGTTCCCGGCGAGAATTCTCCATGAAAAAAATGGTTTTGTCCATTGCACGAACGACGTCCGAGATGCTTAGCTGGAACGAATCAACCTTAGCGCGGCAATGGCGAAGCTCTTTCTTGCAACGCTCCATAAAAAACACCCCAACGAACAACCAACTCACAATGAAAATAAGATCCACGCCGATCGCGTTCCTATCAACGGCATTGCGCAGGCCGGGCCTGCTCCGATTGCTCCTCGCCTTGTGCATCACCTTCGGAACCACAGCTGTGTTTGGGCAGACGGCTTACACCTGGACCGGTGCGGCTAACGGCACGAATTTGTCCACCGCGGGTAACTGGACCACCAACGGAGTGGACCCGGCCACCACGTTGCCCAATGGCAACAATGGTCTGGGCGATGGTTTTCAGGACTCCGCCATGTGGGACGGCAAGACTTCTACCAATCTGCTGTTGATTTACAACACCACCTGGCCCAATACGGGTTTCGGGTCGGTCGGCGTTAATTTGACGTTAACGGCCAACCAACTCAACGACGTGCAGATTACCACGACGCTGCCGACTTCCGCCGGCGTGGGGGTCAACCATGTGACCAACAACAGCCCGAGTGCGGCCTTTACCATGGGTGACAGTGGTGCGAACAACTGGCTGGTGTTTGGCCGGCCGGCGGGGGCAATCCACTACTACGTGAACAACTCCACGGCGCCGGCGACAATTAATCCCAGTGTGAAATTCCAGGCTGGTGGCGGTAATGGCTATACCTACCAGTTCGGTGGCACGGGCAACTGGATTGTGAACAGCCACCTTATGCCCGACAACAATGCCTTCAGCCCCTCGATGATCACAGTGGATGGGCCGGGCACGGTGTATTGGTATGGCGGACGGGCGGGCGGTTATAATCCCAACAGTCCACTTGGACAGATCACGGTCAACGGGGGCAGCCTGGTCATCAAGACCAACGGTCTGTTCACGGGCACGGCCAACCAGGCCATCGTGAACAATGCCACGTTCGTCTACGATGGAACGGGAGCGCAGAACCTCAGCGGTGTTATTTCCGGTACGGGCACGCTCGTGGTGAGCAACGGCACGTTGATCCTCTCGGGCCAGAGCACTTACAGCGGCACGACGCTCCTGGGTGGTGGCACGCTGGTGGTGAACGGGGCGGAAACGGACCAGGTGAGCGGCCCACTTGGCTTTGGGGGGAACATTTCGTTCAGCGGCGGGGCGCTGCAATTCAGCGTCAACAATGTGTACGATTACTCGGGTCGTTTCAGTGCGGCGGCGGGTCAAGCCTACCGCATTGACACGGGTGGACAGAACGTGACCTTGACAAATAACCTCGCCAGCAGTGGGGGCACCCTGACCAAACTGGGCAATGGCACGCTGACACTCGCGGGCACAAGTTCCTACAGCGGGCTGACCACCGTCAGTGGTGGGCGATTGGTGTTCCAGGGCAGCAAGACCGGAACTGGCAACGTTACCGTGGCCGACAGTGCGACTCTGGGTGTTACCGCCACGGGCACGCAGGTCACGCCGGCCACGCTGACCACGGGCGTGGGCTCGGGCGTGGGCTTCAACAACGTCAACAGTACCACGACGGCAGTGTTGGCTGTGGGCGCGATTGCCGCCGCCGGCCCCATCACGATCAATGTCAACAGCGGCACGTTTACGCCGGGTAACAGCTATCCGTTGTTATCCTGGACCAGCGGTTCAGCGCCGGCCGTCACTCTGGGTGTGCTCAATGGCTTCATCGGCAACCTCAGCACCAACGGCAGCACGATCCAGTTGAACATCACGGCCACCGCGTTCAAGTGGACGGGAATCACCGATGGCAACTGGGACTTGACCACGGCCAACAATTGGCAACAAAACGGCGGCCCGGTGCTCTTTGCCAATGGTGGCCCGGTCCTGTTTGACGATTCCACCACGCGGACCAACGTGACCATCAACGCCCTCGTGCAACCGAGCACGGTGACCGTCAACACAACCAATCCCTACAGCTTCGCCTCCAGCGGCGGCAACAACCTGGGCGGCAGCGCGAGCCTGAACAAGAGCGGCAGCGGCGCGCTGATTCTTTCCGGCGGGGCCAACACCTACACGGGAGTCACCACAATCGATGAAGGAGTCGTGAGCGTCGGTGTGTTGGCCAACGGCGGGGTAGCCAGCGACATTGGCAGCTCCAGCAGCAGTGCGGCCAGCCTGGTCTTCAACGGCGGCACCCTGCAGTACACCGGCGCGGGCGTAAGCAGCGACCGCTCTTTCACTCTCAACACCACCGGGGGCACGATTGACGGATCGGGCACCGGCGATTTGACGCTCAACAATGCGGGCGCGCTCGGCTACGGCGGCAACGGCCCCCGCACTCTCACGCTGACAGGTTCAGGCACGTCCAACACCCTGGCCGCACCCCTCGCCAACAACGGTGGTGCGACGGCCCTGAGCAAGAGTGGTTCGGGCAAATGGGTGCTGACCGGCAACCATACGTATTCCGGCGTGACGACGATCAACGGCGGCGAACTCCAGGTGGGCAATGGCGGGGCCAATGGCACGTTGGGCAGCGGCAACGTCATCAACAACGGCGGCCTCGGTTTTAACCGCACCGGCTCGCTGACGGTCAGTGGCGCCATCAGCGGCGGCGGCTCAGTCAGCAACTTCGGCAGCGGCACTGTCATCCTGACTGGCAGCAGCACCTATGGCGGCGGCACCGTCATCGCAGCCAACAGCACCCTGCAGGTGGGCAACGGCGGGGCGACTGGCGCACTGCCGGCCAACGGTGGCATTGTCAATGACGGCACGCTCATCTTCAACTTGACCGCGCAACCGCCGGACATTTTCAGCATCATCAGTGGCACGGGCTCGTTGATCAAACGCGGCAGCGGCACGGTGCGCATCTTCGCCGCCCAGACCTACACCGGCAACACGACCATCGAGGCCGGCACCCTGCAACCCACCACCGGCAACGTCGGGGCGCTAGCCACCCCGCAGATCGCCATCTCCAATAACGCCACGCTGCTGCTGGTCCGTCAGGACGCGGGCGCGTTCATCTACGCCGGCAACATTATCGGAGAGGGCCGAGTGGTTAAAGACGTCAACAATGACAACGTGGGTGACGTGACCTTCACCGGAACGAACACTTACACGGGCGGCACCTGGATTGCCGGTGGCGGCGTCATCCTCGGCGACTCCGTCAACCCGCAAGCCGGCAGCATCACGGGCAATGTCATCTTCACCAACAGTCTGATCAACAATAGCGTCACCCGCTCCATCACGTTCAACCGGCCGGACGACTTCACGTTTGCCGGCAACATCATCAACGCAACCACCGGGGCCAATGCCGGCAGCCGTGGTTCGGTGACGCACAACGGCAGCGGCACGGTAACCCTCACCGGAAACAACACTTACGTGGATGGTACCACCATTAGTTTCGGTACGCTCCAGGTCGGCAATGGCGGCACGAGTGGCACGATCGGCACCGGAAACGTCACGGCCAACGGCCCGCTGATCTTCAATCGCTCTGACAGCCTGACCTACGGCGGCAACATCAGTGGTGGGGCGGTGGTATCGCAATCCGGCAGCGGCACACTCACGCTGACCTCCACCAACTACAGCGGTTACTTCGGCAACCTGACCGTGAGCAACGGCACGCTGGCCATCAGCGGCTTCACCGCGCCGAACACCACCAATACCCTCTTTGGCGGGTTGGATGTGAATGGCGGGACGCTCACCGTCGGTGGCGTCGGTTCCGTCAGCGTGCTTGAACTGTCGCTCCCGCTGAACGTCAACGGCGGCACGATTGTCGCCTCGCTGAACACGGCCTTGACTCCTTCAAACACCTTCTACTCCGTCAATGCAGGTGTGGCCGTCACTAGCGGAACGCTCAAGCTGATCAATGCCGGTCCGCAGTTGGTCGTCGGCCAGAAGTTCACGATCTTCAGCCAGCCGGTCACCGGCCTGACCATCGTTTCGCCTGGTTTGACGGTGCAGAATAATCTGGCGACGGATGGCTCGGTAACGGTGACGGCGGTTCAACCAGCGCCGACCATCACGGCGTCAGTCGTCGGTAACCAGTTGAACTTGTCCTGGCCGGCAACCTGGACGGGTGGCGTACATGTGCAGGCGCAGACCAATAACCTCGCCACCGGATTGAGCAACAACTGGGTGACCATTCCTGGCACGGACGCGGCGAACACTTATTCCGCCACGATTGATCCAACCAAAGGCGCCGTGTTCTATCGTTTGATCGCGCCATAAGGCGTTTGTTCTGGGCGTTTGTTCTGCCAAGTGCGGGGATGCATGGTTGGGTGTCCCTGCACTTGGTGTCGTTGTCAGGCATCCGCGGTTCGACCCATGGACTCTAATCAAGTCGCCACCGCGCTGGCCATGAATATTGATGAAACCAAATACAGAGGATTAGCTGCGGTTCGGCAGGCGTTCACCTTGATCGAGTTGTTGGTTGTTATCGCGATCATCGCCATTCTTGCTGCGATGCTGCTCCCTACCTTGAGCCGCGCCAAGTTCCGCGCCAAGAGCATCAACTGCACTTCCAATCTGCGGCAGTGGACCGTGGTGGTGAACATGTACGCCGGGGACGATCCGCATGGCCGTTTGCCGACCTGGAGCTGGAACGGCGGTGGCGGCAGTTATCTGTGGGACGTTCCGACCAACATGGCCACGTCTCTGGGCCCGTACGGGCTGACGGTCCCGATGTGGTTTGATCCGGTGCGGCCCAACGAGTTTCAGGCGGCCGAGCAGTTGCTGGGTCGCCCGATCACCACCATTCGGGACCTCGAGGAATCTTTCAACAAAAACGCCTACCGCGAAGCCATCATCAACCACAACTGGTGGGTGCCACGCAACATGGGCACCGGTGTTTTTCCGTTCGACTACTCGCCGAATCCGGTGCAGCCGCCCTGGATGCAGGGCACTGAACCGGGGCTCTACGGGTGGCCCACGAAAGCCGCAAATTCCAGAGCCTTCACTCTGGTGCCGTTCGTCAGTTGCAAGGCGGCCTCCGGAAATCAACCCATGAACGGACTCAACACTCCTCCAAGCGGCAAGGTGTCCTGGAACCCGGACGATTGCAGCCCCAACACGGCCCACTTCGCGGCTGGTAAACTCGCCGGCGTGAATGCGGCCTACGCTGATGGCCGCGTGGAAACGCACAACAAGAACCGGATGAAGTGCGGCTATGCCAACGGTGCGGCGATTTACTGGTTCTATTGAACCTTCGAAGTCGTGCGTGACCCTGGTTGTGTCATCAATTTATTTATTGGGAGCAGAACGCCCACGAATGGTATTGTAGGAACTGATGTCCACCTTCCTGAATGCGTCAACCAGTCGGGGGCGAGCCAACGCCTTCACGTTGATCGAACTTCTCGTCGTCATTGCCATCATCGCCATTCTCGCCGCGTTGCTGTTGCCGGCCCTCTCCGTGGCCAAGTTCCGGGCCAAGGTCACGCATTGCGTTTCCAATTACCGGCAGTGGGGCGTGGCGGTAAATCTTTACGGCACCGACGACAGCCAGGGCAGGTTTCCTCGATACAACCTGCCGAGCTTGAACAATACCTGGGATGTTCATCCTGCCATGATCACCAATCTTGGACCTTATGGGTTGACCGTGCCCATGTGGTTCTGTCCCGTTCGCGCGCAGCAATATCAGGATGGTGTTGATTGGTGTAAAAGGAATCTTGCACCGCTGGGGACTCGTTCGATGAGCAACTTGGGCGAGCTGGCGTCCTACGTTACGAGTGCTGGTTATGGTTTCGCCGTGTGCTTCCATGCGTATTGGGTGCCCCGGGTTGGAAACGGTGGGATACTCTTCCCGGTGCCACCAGCGACGCCGCCGGGCCAGGAAGGATGGCCGACTCGTCTGACTGATAAAGAAGTGGCTCGGCAGCCGATTTTGACCGATCGAAGTGCGAACCAGAACAGTCCCGACCCGTCTCTGGCGGGTGAGGCGCATCGGTACGGTAACCGGATCAAGAACACGAACCTGCTTTTCGGTGACGGGCACGTGGAAACCAGGAGGGCAGCGCTGATTCAAATGCGCTACCGCGGCAACTATTACAACTTCTATTGAGCGCTGTTTGCTGTCTTGTTCGTATGGCCGGTGCGAGCGGAACAGAAGCCGTTAACTGTTACGCGCCAAAGTTATCAGGGAACGTCAACCTATGATGCACCCGGTCAAAGCATGGGTGTCAGTCGCCTCGCGACCTGGCTTTGCGCTGATTGAATTTCTCCGAGCAGGTTTCTTTTTTTTGTTGGTTGCCACCGGCACGGCCATGGCCGCGGACTCTCCACGCGAACGGACTCTGATCAACGACAACTGGCGCTTCAGCAAAGGGGATGCAACGACCGACCCGCGCTTGCTCTACGATGTGCGACCCGACGTGAGCGATCGGCGGGATGACCGAGCCGCGGACGCCGAACCCACCGCCGCTGAAAAAATCGCGGCTACGAATCGGAGCGTGCTCAAGCCATGGATTCTGCCGACGGGAAGTGCGTTCATCCAGGATGCGGCAAAACGCCATGTGCGTCCGGAGACTGAACCCGCGGTTACCGCTTCGTATGCGCAATCCAGTTTCGATGACAGTTCGTGGCGGCTGCTGAACCTGCCACACGATTGGGCGATTGAAGGGCCATTCAACGTCAATCGCGCCGAGGGCGTTGGCGGCGGAATGGGTCGATTGCCGAGTCCGGGGATTGGTTGGTATCGCAAGAAGCTCGACCTTCCGGCCAGCGATGCGGGCAAATCCATCTTCCTGGATGTGGACGGAGCGATGTCTTACGCGATGGTGTGGTGCAATGGCCATCTGGTTGGCGGTTGGCCGTTCGGTTATGCGTCATGGCGGGTTGACCTGACGCCCTACATCAAAGCTGGCGAAGAGAATCAACTGGCGATTCGCCTGGACAATCCACCCGATTCATCGCGCTGGTATCCCGGCGGCGGAATTTATCGCAACGTCTGGCTGACCGGGACGCATCCGGTCCATGTGGGCCAGTGGGGAACGTATTTGACCACGCCCGCAGTTTCGCGCGAGCGCGCTGTCGTTGATTTGAAAGTGACGATGGACAACGACTCCAGGCAGTTGGCTGGCGTGAGTGTGGCGACGGAGATATTCCAACTGGGTTCCAACGGCAAGCAGTCCGGCAAAGCGGTCGCGAGCCTTGGCCCCACGAGTCTGCAAATCGCCGCAGGCGACAGTGCGGTTGCTGAAGGCCAAGCCACCATCACCAATCCCAAGCTCTGGGGACCGCCGCCAACTCAGCAGCCCCATCGTTATGTCGCCGTGACGACCGTTTCCAGGGAGGGAAAGGTTTTGGACCAATACGAAACCCGCTTTGGAATTCGCGAAGTGCGCTTTGATCCCAATCAGGGCATCTGCGTCAACGGCGAGCGCATCCGAATTCAAGGCGTTAACCAACACCATGATCTGGGTGCGCTGGGCGCGGCCTGGAATCATCGCGCGGCCCAACGGCAGCTTGAGATTCTGCGCGAGATGGGCTGCAACGCCATTCGCATGAGTCACAACCCGCCCACGCCGGAGTTGCTGGAGTTGTGCGATCAGATGGGTTTCCTCGTTGTGGACGAAATCTTCGATGTGTGGGCGCGGAAGAAAACGCCGCTGGATTCGCATCTTATCTTCGCTGATTGGTCCGAGCCAGACTTGCGGGCCTTCATTCGCCGCGACCGCAATCATCCTTCCGTGATTCTCTGGAGCGTTGGCAACGAAGTGGGCGAGCAATACACGGGTGACGAAGGCGCGGCGGTGGCGCAACGACTGCATGACATCGCAAAGGAAGAAGACCCGACGCGACCAACGATGACGGCAATGAATTACGCGAAGCCCAACATGCCCTTGCCGAAAGTCATGGACGTCATCGCGCTGAACTACCAGGGCGAAGGCATTCGCGACACGCCCGCTCACGCCGGCATGGGAGGCATTCGCACGCCGCCTCAATACGCGCCCTTTCACGAGGCGTTTCCGGACAAGCTCATCCTCAGCAGCGAATCCGCCGCTGCGCTCAGTTCGCGCGGGACGTATTTGTTTCCCGTCACGGACGCCATCAGTGCGCCGGTGAAGAACGGTGCCGGTGGCGATTCCGCCAGGCGCTCCGTCAGCGCTTACGAACTTCACGCGGCGGACTTCGGCTCGTCGGCGGACAAGGTGTTTGCCGCGCAGGACAGGCATCCGTTTGTCGCTGGCGAATTCGTCTGGAGCGGCTGGGATTATCTCGGTGAGCCGACGCCGTATTACTCCTCGCGCAGTTCTTACTTTGGCATCATTGATCTGGCAGGGTTCAAGAAGGACCGATTCTACTTGTATCAGTCGCGCTGGCGTTCGGATTTGCCAATGGCGCACATTCTGCCGCATTGGACCTGGACGGAGCGCGCCGGACAAGTGACGCCCGTTCACGTCTTCACCTCGGGCGATGAAGCGGAGTTGTTTCTCAATGGCAAATCACTGGGCCGAAAGAAAAAAGCGCCATACGAGTATCGCCTCCGCTGGGACGATGTGGTTTATCAACCCGGCACGCTCAAGGTGATTGCTTACAAGGCGGGGAAAAAGTGGGCCATGGCCGAAACGAGAACGGCGGGCGAACCGGTCGCGCTTAAACTGCAAGCCGACCGGAAGGAAATCCGCGCCGACGGATTGGATTTGTCTTTCGTCACGGTCACCGTCACTGACAAGGCTGGCCGTGCCGCGCCGCGTGCGGACAACCGCATACGATTTGAGATCGAAGGCCCGGGCGAAATTGTTGGCACTGATAACGGTGATCCGACGAGCTTCGAGCCATTTCAATCGCCGGAGCGCAAAGCGTTCAATGGCCTTTGCCTCGTGATTGTTCGAGGCAA
The DNA here is from genome assembly GCA_036274115.1 of Verrucomicrobiia bacterium. Lineage (GTDB taxonomy): Bacteria > Verrucomicrobiota > Verrucomicrobiia > Limisphaerales > JADLHS01 > JADLHS01. The sequence continues at coordinate 20,767 of DASUGI010000244.1, read as the reverse complement.
GGTCGGTCAGCCGGGCAGAATCAAGCTCACCGCGAAGTCCGAGCGACTGAAAGCCGCGAGCAGCACCATCAATACGACACGTGAATGAACTGGCCACGCACCCCCATAGCGCAGCTTTCCACATTTGAATTCATGAGCTATAGTCCGCTGCAACCATGAACCTGCCTCCGCTCCGTTATTGGTGGGCTCGCTTCCTTTTGGGAGCCGCCGGCCTCGCGCTGTTGGGCCCCGTCGCGCTCGGCCAAAACCTGGCGCAGAATCCTGGTTTTGAATCCGGCACGACGGGTTGGTTTGGGTTCGGTTCGGTAAGCCTCACTTCCTCGACGGCTCAGCCCCGCACGGGCAGTCGTTCGGCGCTGGTGCAGAATCGCACTCAGACGTGGAACGGTGTCGCCCAGTCGTTGGTTGGCGTGTTGCAACCGGGCATCAATTATCGGATCAGTGCGTGGGTGCGTCTGGTGAGCGGCGCTCCGCAACCCGTCCTCCTGACCATTCAGAAAGTCGACGGCAGCGGCACGAGCTACGCCAACGTGGCCAGCGGCACGGCGAATTCGACCGGCTGGACCCAACTCTCCGGCGGTTACACGCACTCCGTCAACGGCACACTGACCAATTTGAATCTCTATGTTGAAGGTCCTCCCGCCGGAGTTGATTTCTACGCCGATGATTTCGTCATTGAGCCGTACGACTGGAAGGTCCAGGCCAATGCGCGCATCGAGCAGATTCGCAAGCGCGATGTGCGATTGCTCATCATTGATCCGGACGGCAATCCAGTTCCCGGTGTGAACGTCAGTGTCCGGCAGACCCGCAGCGGTTTCGCGTTCGGCTCGGCCATCAACGGTAACATCTCCAATCCAAACTACGCTGCGTTCTTCCGAACGAACTTCGAGTGGGCGGTGATGGAGAACGAATCCAAGTGGTATTCCAACGAGCCGTCGCGCAGCAACGTGACGTACACCGCGGCCAACCGCATCACCAACTATTGCGCCACCAACGGCATCACGATGCGCGGGCACACGATCTTCTGGGCGGTGCCGGGGAACGTGCAAACCTGGGTCACGAATCTCTCCAATGCCGATTTGCTGGTGCATCTCACCAATCGATTGAACAGCGTCGTGAACCATTTCAAAGGCACGTTCGTGCATTGGGACGTGAACAACGAGCTGTTGCATGGCGACTTCTTCGGTCAGCGCCTTGGTGGCTGGGTGAATCCGTGGATGTTTCAACACGCGCGGTCGCTCGACCCGAACGTGAAGTTGTTCGTCAACGATTACAACGTCATCGCCAGCAACCAGACCGAGGCTTACAAACAACAAATCCTGGGTTTGATTTCTTCCAATGCGCCGATTGATGGCATCGGAGCGCAGGGCCATTTCGGGGCGGTCATCAACCCGACCACGACGGAGGCGCGGCTCGACAGTCTGGCGCAGCTCGGTTTGCCTATCTGGATCACGGAGTACGATTCGGTGAACGCCGATGAAAACGTGCGCGCCGACAATCTGGAAGTGCTATACCGGATGGCGTTCAGCAAGCAGGCGGTGGATGGCGTGTTGATGTGGGGCTTCTGGGCCGGCTCGCACTGGCGTGGTTCCAATGCCGCCATTGTGAATCTGAACTGGACGTTGAACGAGGCGGGGCTGCGTTATCAATCTCTGCTTGCTGAATGGAAGACCATGACGAATGGAACGTCCGGTACGGGCGGCGAGTTCAACTTTCGCGGCTTCCACGGTAATTACGACATCACGCTCACGCCGCCCGGCGGTCAGCCGACCCTCCGCCGAATTACTTTGGAGCCCGGAGCAGGTGCAAACATCGTGACACTTGTCGCGCATTCTACCGGCGCGCAACCCGTGTTGCATCACCCGGAACGTGCCACCGGTAGCACGCAGATCAGATATCAGCTCACTGGCAACGCCGGTCGTGCTTACGCTATTGAATCCTCAACCAACCTGAGTTCGACGAACTGGACTACGCTCGCTACGGTCTCCAATCTCACCGGCACGCTGTGGTACACCAGTCCGTCGGCGCCACCGCAGCTCAACCAGTTCTTCCGCGCCCGGCTGTTGCCTTAGGGCGTGACTGAAACTGAGGGTCACGCAGCGCAGATTTGCAATCTGCCGTATCGCGGATTTTCAATCCGCTACGCCGCCGACCCACACACGCCTGGAGGCATTAACACCCTGCCGAATGCCATTCGGCGATACAGCAGATTAGAAATCTGCGCTACGCCTCGAAATATTGATACCCTCACGTTCAATCGCACCTGTTGCCTTAAGCTTGCATTGACTTGTCGGTGACTTCAGATTTTGGGCATCATGGAAGCTGTCGACGAGCAAAGGAATCTGGAGCGCTTTGGTGAGCTGGTTTTGGCGAACCGCGAGCTTCATGACCGATTGCGAGCGGCGACTGACGAAGCGGCGTTTGTCTCACTCGTGGTCCGTTTCGGCGAAGAACGCGGCTGTGGGTTCAGTGCCGCAACCGTGCAAGCAGCCTTGAACCAAAAACGCCGCGCCTGGCTGGAACGATGGGTGTGAAGATTTCTTCGGAGTGGATTCCCATTCGTATCTATTGGCAGGATAACCGGCCAATGGTGGATTGGGCCTTCCTTGGGGAAAAAAGATTCACCGATCCTTTTTTCATTCAAACGATCAATCCCTGTGTGCGACGCCCGGCGGACGTGCTGTTTCGTCACCAGACGCCATTGGGCGAATTGAGGGAGGTCGCCGCGGCGCATCCCGCGGTGCAACCCAAGGGCTTCATCTTCCACATGTCTCGCTGTGGTTCGACGCTGTTGTCGCAAATGTTGGCTGCCGTGCCGGAGAATATCGTGCTCTCCGAACCCGGCCCAATTGACGAGGTGCTGCGTGCGCACTTCGATCATCCAACGATAACTGAAGAGCCACGCAGACAATGGTTGGAATGGTTGGTCGCGGCGTTGGCATGGCGAAGACACCCTGCTGAGCAGAATCTTTTCATCAAATTCGATTGCTGGCATGTGATGTTTCTGCCGTTGATTCAGGAGGTGTTTCCCGGAGTGCCGTGGATCTTTCTTTACCGGGAGCCGTTGGAAGTCATGGCATCCGCTCAGCAGCAACTCGGCGGGCAGATGATTCCTGGAGTGCTGCAGCCGGAGTTGTTTGGCTGGAGTCGTGAGGCGGTCGCGGGCATGTCGCTCTTCGAGTATACCGCGCGAGTGCTGGGTAAATTGTGCGAGACCGCGCTGGTCGAGACGCGAAGTGGCAGGGGCAGGTTGGTTAACTATCGCCAGTTGCCAACCACGATCTGGCCTGCGTTGGTGGATTACTGGAAGCTCGACCTCACCGTGGAACAAATGGCGCACATCCAGGCCGTGGCCAGACTGAACGCGAAGAATCCAGTGCTCCCGTTTGAACCGGACAGCGAAGCCAAGCGCAACTCTGCCAGCGCTGAGATTCGGAAATTCACCAGACAATGGTTGGAGCCGGTATATCAACAGCTCGAATCGCAACGATGGGCGGCAGGGTTTGCTTAAGAGACGAGCGTCTTCTTTTTCTTCTCCGCCGCCGCGGACAACAAGAGCTCACGCAACCAGTCGTTGAGGACGCAGTCCGCCACGAGATGAACTCGGTCCGTTGCGCCGCGGTTGGCGACGCGATGCGGTTGATTGACGTTGAGATACCAGCACTCTCCTTCGCTCATGGTGACGCGAGTCTGGTTCAAGATGAATTCGACCTTGGCATTCGTGACGACAGGAATGTGGAGTCTCACTTCGCCATCCTCGAAACCCAGTTCGTAGTCGCGATGCTCCTTGATGATTGAACCGGCTTTAAGGCGAAGAAACCGAACCGCGCGCTGCGGGCAGCGTAACGACGTGAGCGCTTCGCGGACGTAAGCGCAGCGTTCCAGCAGTGGCGTGTCGGCAAAAGCGTCTTTGGCCGTGGGGTCCGGGTAAATGTGATCAATCCGTCCCCCGATGGACCGAAGCGGAACGGCACTCCAGTCGCCTTCGTAATAGGCCGTGTTGAAATGCGGGACATGATCCGCATCGAGAATCCGGGCAAGGTCAGCCTGCAATCGCGCGGGGTCGAATTGCAGCGGGAGTTTCAATGAGTCCGGCAATAGCGGTTCAACGACGGGAGCGACCGGTGCGCGCCATTCCATTTCCCAATGCGTTTCAGTTTCCCCGGCCTGGACGAAACCAAGTCGCTGATAAAACCGAGCGGCGCGATTGCTCTTGAGTACGTGCAATCGTACCGGCTTCGAGGTGGCAGCTGCTTCGCCGAAAACCCGTTGCAGCAGCGAAGTGCCCACACCGGCATTGCGGTATGTCGGCAACAGCGCCATGTCCAGAACGTATAGTGCTTCACCGGTTCGGTTCAGCACCAGCCTCCCCGCCTTTACACCGTCGAGCAGCACAATTTGAAACTCCGCATTGCAAAAGGCGTGACGGAGGCCTTGATGCGCCTTGAACTGTGTCGCGAGAAAACTGGTTCGCATTTCGGGCGGCCAGCCCCACGCTTCCAATTCGTCCGCCCGCGTGCTCGCGTACAGCTCGAAGAGGAACGGTTCGTCTTCGGGCACTTCGGCGCGAACGGTAATAGTGCTGGTATTGGCTTGCATCGCGATGTCTATGAGTATCGAAACTGTCTCGAAGTTCTAATCGCTGAACCGTTTTGGAACAACTCCAATTGCCGCGCGACAAGTTCTCGATTGTGTCGTCCAAAGTCATTGACCTTTGACCCAGCTCGCTTATTGTTGCGTCGCCAAGTTGATGACGTCGGGAGTGGCTGTTGATATATAAGCACATGAACACACGCCGGCAGTTTCTGATTATCAGTTCCACCGCAGTGGCTGCACTTGGCTTTGCGCCCTCAAGCACGGTCAGCCTGGCGATGGCGGGTGGCGCACGTCATCGCTCGCTGGAGGAACTAAGCTATGCGGACTTCGCGGAGCAGGTTAATACACCGTTTCGCGTCAGGCTGTCACCATCGCGCATCGTCGAACTTTCCCTGCTCAAAGCTCCACTCGCGGCGCCGACGAACGTGATTGCCGGACGTCCGCCGGGCGACGCCGGGAACGAAAAGTTTTCCCTGATCTTTGCCGGTCCGGAGAACATGCTCCTCGATTCCGCCATTCACCGCTTTGAACATCGGGAGCTGGGAGAGTTTGACATGTATATCGGACGGATTGGCGCGCCGCTCAATGGTGAGGTGCGCTATGAAGCCGGGTTCAATCGGCCGATCGCGACAACTCGCGGTTTAATTTAGATAACCACAAGCCACAACCAACACACTTTATGGCAACTCCAATGATTGGTGAGATCAGATTGTTTGCGGGCAATTTTGCGCCGCGCAACTGGGCCTTCTGTAATGGGCAGTTGCTGAGCATTTCTCAAAACACCGCGCTCTTTTCAATTCTAGGCACGACCTACGGCGGCGACGGGCGCGTTACTTTCGCGTTGCCTGATCTTCGCAGTCGCGTGCCGATTCATCCTGGGCAGGGGCCAGGCCTCTCTAACTATGTTCTAGGCCAGACTGGTGGGGTTGAAACTGTCACGCTAACTCAAAACCAACTCCCAAGCCACACTCACTCGGTAAATGCTGTGGCCAACGGTGGCAATCAGGCCAATCCAACGGGCAATTTGCCTGCCGTTGAATCCACGGGCACATCGCAGAATTATTCCAACGCTGCTGCCACCGGCCCCATGAGTGCGGGGATGATAGGCAACACTGGCGGTAATCAACCTTTTTCAGTGGTGCAACCCCACCAATGCCTGAATTACATCATCGCGTTGTACGGCATCTTCCCCTCGCGTAACTGAACCCAGGTAAAGTGATGCCAACCGTCGCCGAGGCCGAACGACAACGGACCAAGTCATGATTTTCAGAATCACTCCGTTTCTCGCCCTGGCAATCGCGGTGGCGAGTGTGACGCTTGCTCCGTCAACGAAGGCACAGTCGCGTTTGCTCTACGGCACCAGCAGCGCCACGCAGACGAATAATACCCTCCAGCAAGTCAGCACCAATGGCCTCAATAACAGCCTGCTTTTCACGGCCACGGGGGCAGGAAGCAGTGCCAGCCGTTGCACCGCGGTTGCGGTAGATGTCTCCAACGGCAAGGTCTTCGTGATCGACGCTGGCAGCAACGCGCTGTGGAGTCTGACTCTGGACGGAGGAGGTCTGGTTCTCGTTCGCAATCAGCTTACGAACACTCCGTTATCCGTGGCGCTGGATACCGCCGCGCAGCGGATTTATTACACGACCAGCAGTTCGGTCCAAACGAACAATACGTTGCAACGAATGGATTATGCCGGCGGCAACAATACCATTTTGTTCACCGCCACCGGATTGTCGGGCAATGGTCCACAACGTTGCACCGCCTTTGCCGTGGACTCACTTAGCTCACGAATCTTTTTCGCCGATGCCGGTAGCAATGCCATCTGGAGCATCAACCTCGCCGGTTCAGCTTTGACTCTGGTGAAGTCTGGAATTGGCGGCGCGCCTTTGGACCTGGCGTTGGACGTCACCAATCAGCTCATTTATTTCACGACGAGCAGCACAGTACAGAACTCGAATACGATTCAGCGGATGACCTATGGCGGAGACGGTTTGACCACTTTGCTCGTCGCGTCGAACGGCGTGCAACGTTGCACCTCGCTGGACCTCGATTTGCCCAGCGGGCGAATCTATTTCTCCGATGCGGGCAGTAATGCGCTTTGGACGGTGAGCGTCTCGGGAGGAGCGCCGAGTTTGGTAAAGGGCAATTTGTCCGCCGCAACGGTCCGGAAGGTACGTTTGTTTCCGACTTTGAATCTCATCACAGTTCAAAACACCAATGACAGCGGCCCGGGTTCACTTCGTCAGGCAATGGCTGTGGTTGGTTCGCCGGGTGTGATCAATTTCAGCAGTTCTCTTTTCACCAACGGCGCAGCGACGATCAATCTCTCCACGGCTGGCGACGTAACGTATGGGGCCTCTGCTATCCGCGTCGATGGTGACGTGAGCCTTCTTGGTCCGACTGGGACGAACAATTTAGTTATCGCCCGGTCAAGTGGCGTTCCACCGATGCGTCTCTTCTACGTGAGCGCGCCGGGCAAGTTAAGTTTGAAGAACGTTACTTTGAAAGACGGCGCGGCGATCGGGTCGGTCGGCGGTTCGGGATACCAACGCGGTGGCGGTGGCGGTGGCTCGGCGGGCCTGGGTGGAGCGGTGTTGAACGAGGGGATTTTAGTTCTGGAAGGCGTTACGCTCACCGGGAACCTGGCTCAAGGCGGCAATGGAGGTGGAAGTCAGCAGCCGTGGGGTGGAGCTGGCAGTGGCGGTGGCGGAGCGGGTTTGGTTGGTCCTGGTGGAGCGGGGGGTCAAGGTAGTGTGGGTGGAAATGGAGGAGCACCGTTTGGAGGCGCAGGTGGTAGTGGCCCCGGCGCAGGCGGAATCGGTGGCGTTGGCGGCGGTGGCGGCGGCGGTGGCAGTGGTGCAGGCGGTTCCGGAAGCGGGCCGGGTGGGCTTGGAGGTTTTGGTGGCGGTGGTGGAGGCGGCGGAGCTTACGACACCGTTGGCTTTCCGGGAGGAATAGGCGGTCCCGGCGGTGGCGGTGGGTTTGGTGGTGGTGGTGGCGGTGGTGGTGCGGGAACGCCAGATGGTATCGTCGGACAAGGAGGATTTGGAGGCGGCAACGGTGGACAAGGTGGTGGCAGCGGCAATCTCGGCAGCAGTGGTGGCGGCGGCGGAGGCCTGGGAGGAGCGATTTTCAACCTTGGCGGTACGCTGGGGATTACCAACTGCACGTTCTCTGGCAACTCTGCCATTGGCGGCGCCAAAGGCGATTTGGGCACGGGCGCTTCTGCAGGTGCAGGAATGGGAGGCGCGATTTTCAACCGGTCCGGTCTGGTGAACATTCTCAACTCCACGATCGCAATGAACCGTGGGGATCAAGGTGGCGGCGGGATTTTCAACGTTGGTGATGGCACGAATCGCGCCGGAGTCGTCTTCCTGCGAAACACCATCGTGGCGGGCTCTTTGAATGCGGCATCCGACTATGCAACCGGAGCAATCAACTCGGGCAGCGTCACCAACAGCGGGAGTTATACTCTCATTCAATCCAACAATGGGTTCACCGGCGGTATCCTCACGAGTGCGGATCCGAAGCTCGGTCCATTGGCGAACAACAGCGGACCCGCGCCGACACATGCGCTCCTCAATGGCAGCCCGGCCGTCGATGTCGGAGACAATTCGGCGGTCCCACCCACCGATGAGCGCGGGTATCCTCGAATCACAGACGGCGACTACAATGGTTCTTCGATCGTGGACCTTGGAGCCGTGGAACAAGGTCTACTGCGTCTGCGTACCGTCCCACAAACGGCAGCGAACATTCAACTCGGCGGCTTTTTGCTTTTTCTCACCGGCGAATCGAATCGACTGTACGTCACAGAGTTTTCGCCTGACTTCTCCAGTTGGACACGCTTTGCAACCAATCAATCTTCAGGAATAGAAATTCCTGTCGTGGATGCGTCCGCCGGCACCAACAGCAAACGCTTTTATCGCGCGCGCCACTGGCCCTGATGCGAGGTTCGTTTAAACGGGTCGCGACATTACCTTGCCCGCTAATCCCGGACGACTGCCCAACTCGTAACGAAACTCAATAACAGCGCCCGACCTGATCTGTCCCTCAATCCGGGGTCGTCGCGGGCAAGTCAAACCTGAGTCGTAGTCCTTGAGAACGTGACTGCCGTAAACGCGAACGCTAGTAAAAAGCATTGGTTCATAACGCGCCTCTAGCGGTTCCGGCAGGCGCACCCTTGCGGCTGGCAACGGGCCGGCTTCATCGCGTTCCCAGGATTTCACCGTCTCCCGGTTGAGCACGAACAGCGGTCCGACCTGAATCCGGTCGCGTTCAGGAAGAGCCTGACCGTTCTGATCAAACTCACGGGAGGGATTCACGAGAACCAGGTCAACGCGCACTTCCTCGGGCAGCAAAACCGCTGGTGGAGATTGTCCAATCAAATGCAGCGCGATTGCTACCTGCGGTTCCGCTTCCAGCGCAGCCTGCATCGTTTCAACGAGGATGATGTCCGGTGGTCGATTCGGATTGATTTGATATAAGGTGGCGTCGACGGTCTCGAAGTGCGCCACAGAATTCTCCAGTCCCAGCGCGTTGATGGTCGCTTGGGCGGATTGAATTGAATCCGGATGAATGTCGACGAGCGTGAAACTGACTTCATTGGGAGGAAGCAAGGCCATCAAAGGCAGGACCAGAATCGCATGCGGACCGCAACCAGCGTAAAGAAATTGAACCGGACGGCCAGGGGATTGTTTCCAGAGATCAGTAATGGCTGCGTGTGCGCCGCGCATAAATGCAATGGTGCGCACGAAATCATCCATGCACATGCCAGCCATGGTGGGTGAGAGTGCCAGGCCATGTGGAGTCCGCGTTTCGCCCAGTGCAATGTTTTCGTTTCGGGGCGAGGAAATCGTCGGCAGCTCGGCGAGCATTCTCCCGAGTTCGAGCACCTCTGGTCGCAATGAGTACGCCGGCCCTTCCGATTCAACGAGCAACCGGGCCAGTCGCAGCAATTGTTCCCTGAAGGGAATCATGTCGGCTCAAAGCATGTTGGGTCCGGTTCGATGGAAGAAGCTTAATTCCTGAAGTTCCGGATTGCCTGACGAAGCAATCGTGGTTGGACAGGAAGTTTCTTTCAAATACCGGTGTTTTCCCGACTTCCATTTCGAGACACCGTCTGATAGACGAAGAACCTTCATGAGTGACGTCACCGTCATTCTTAACCGCGTAGAGCAAGGCGACCCGAAGGCCGCCGAAGAATTACTACCTCTTGTCTACGACGAACTCCGCCGGCTGGCCGCGCACAAAATGGCCAACGAGGCAGCCGGTCACACACTGCAACCCACCGCGCTCGTTCACGAAGCCTGGCTGCGATTGGTGGGGCAGGACCATCCGGAGATTCAAAAATGGCAGGGTCGCGGGCACTTCTTTGGGGCCGCGGCGCAGGCCATGCGCCGGATACTGATTGAGCGCGCACGACGTCGGCTGGCCACAAAGCGCGGTGGCGGAAAACCGATGCTGGATGTGGCCGAGGTGGAAGTACCCGCATTGGTTGCTGACGACGATGGTTTGCTATTGGTTAACGAGGCATTGGACAAGCTGGCGGTGGTTGATCCGCGAAAGGCGGAACTGGTCAAACTGCGTTACTTCGTCGGGATGAGCTTCGAGGAGGCTGCCGCTGCCATGGGCATTGGAGTTTCAACTGCTAAACAATGGTGGGCTTATGCGCGTGCCTGGTTGAGCATCGAAATCAGTCGGTTAAATCCGGGGTGATGTCAGCTGCCTCAGGTGACTTGATATATGGAATGGATGTAGGCGAAGCAATATACTTTTTCCGGCTGGAATGCGCATGATGATTCAGACAAGTAAATCCTGCTAGTCATGGCTAATTATCAAGAACGCGAGCAGGCGTTGTTTGTGCTGGCTTTGGAGAAGCCGGCTCTCGAACGCCAAGCCTTTCTCGATCGCGAATGTGCTGGGGACGGAGAGTTGCGCGCTCGCTTAGAGGCTTTGTTTGCTGCGCACGATCGTTCGGCACCATTGCTGGATGCCGAACCTAAATTCGCGCAAGCCACCATGAAAGTGGCGACTGCACCAGAGAATCCAAATGGCCAGACCATTGGCCGATACAAACTGCTTCAGCGAATCGGCGAAGGCGGCTGCGGCGTCGTTTACATGGCGGAGCAGGAAGAACCAGTGAGGCGACGCGTTGCCCTCAAGATCATCAAGCTGGGCATGGATACCAAGCAGGTCATCGCTCGGTTTGAGGCCGAACGCCAGGCGCTGGCGATGATGGATCATCCGAACATCGCCAGGGTGCTCGATGCGGGAGCAACCGAAACGGGGCGACCGTATTTCGTGATGGAATTGGTGCGTGGGATCAAGATCACGGACTTCTGCGACGAGAACAAACTTTCCACCGAGGACCGGCTCAAGCTGTTCGTTCAAGTCTGTCAGGCCATTCAACATGCCCATCAGAAGGGGATCATCCATCGCGATATCAAACCCTCGAACATTCTCGTGACCGTCAATGATGGGGCGAGCGTTCCCAAGGTGATTGACTTCGGGATCGCCAAGGCCACAGCGGGAAGGCTGACAGATCAGACATTGTTCACCGCGTTCGAGCAATTCATCGGCACACCGGCCTATATGAGTCCTGAGCAGGCGGTGATGACGAGCCTGGACATCGACACGCGCAGCGACGTCTATTCGCTCGGCGTGCTGCTCTACGAGCTACTCACGGGCTATCCTCCATTCGATCAAAAAGAATTGCTGGCGGCTGGGCTGGACGAAATGCGTCGTACGATTCGAGAGAGGGAGCCGCCCAAACCTTCGACGCGTCTTACTTTGCTCGGCAAGGAGGAATTGACGACTGCTGCTCAAAGGCGGCAAACCGAAGCGCCGAAGCTTGTTCATCGTGTGCGGGGGGATTTGGACTGGATTGTAATGAAGTGTCTGGAGAAGGATCGGACGCGGCGTTACGAAACAGCGAATGGTTTGGGCGCAGATATCCAGCGGCACATCAATAATGAGCCAGTGATGGCTCGGCCACCCGGCGAGATTTATCGTCTTCAAAAGTGGGTAAAGCGGAACAAACTCACCTTCACCGCCACCGCTGCGGTGTTCGTTGCTTTAACCGCAGGGCTGGTTGTATCGAGTTGGATGTTCTTCCGAGAAAAAGAGGTTCGTCAACGGGCGGTGGCAGCAGAAAGCAGAGCTTTGACTGAGGCTGCGCGGAGCGAACAGGTGGCCGATTTCATGACCGGGATGTTGAAAGGCGCCGGCCCCAGCGTCGCGCGCGGCCGTGACGCTACCCTGCTGCGTGAGATCGTGGAGCAAACGGCAGTCCGAATTGAAGAGCTCAGCCAGCAACCTGAGGTGCAAGGTGATCTCTGGTCGGTTTTGGGAAGAACCTACGAAGATATTGGTGATCACACCAACGCGATTGTGATGTACGGGAATGCAGTTAAGAGCTACCGCCGCGCGTTCCAAGACGATCACACGAAACTCGCCGGTGCCCTCGGTGATATGGGCAGTGCACTGAGTTTTGTTGGCCGCGTCAACGAAGGGACAAACCAGGCTTGGCAGGGCTTGCAGATGGCGCGCAAGCTGGGGAATGAATTAACTGTGGCGAGCTGCCTTGTCGATTACGCTTCTTCTCTAAGATTCTGGGGGCTCGGAACCGCCGAAAGCGTTCCGTATCTCCGCGAGGCATTAGCGATCCGTCAGAAGTTTGGGACCAATGACTCCTTGATGCATCTCTACACTCGGCTGGGAAGTTCTGTGACCAATAATGCTGAGGGGTTGGCGCTAAACCGCGTCGCGTTAAATTACGCATTACAAAAGCATGGGGAAGAAGATACCAAGGTCGCATTCATGCGGTTTGTTAGCGGTCAAAGATTGCTGAATCTTAATCGGATGGGCGAAGCGGAGGAGGAACTCGGGAAAGCGTGGCGGACCTGGAGAAAAATTTATCCGGTGAGCCATTCTCATCGCGCGATTGTATTTCGATGTTTCATCCAGTCCCTCGCTTTGCAACAGAAGTATCAAGCTGCTGAAGCAGAGATTGAGAACGAGCAAAGACTTGTACCGACTAACACTTATTGCTCGACGCTTGCGATGGCCCTCGAAATCAATAAGGGAACGTGGCCAATTCCGCCGACGAACTTGCTTATCAAGTTGGAGTCAAGAATCAACACGAACGGGAACTCCTTTAACGCCGCGATCATGTCGGCCCGCCTCGGGCGCATGGAAAAATATGAGCAGTGTGTCCGGATTTTATTGAGTCGTGCCGAGGAACGTCGCAATTTCACGAGAGCCGAGCAGGCAGCCAAGGCTGCATTGTTATTCCCTGCCGATCCGTCGGTTGTCGGAACGGCCGGCAAACTGGCAGATTTCGCTGCCACCGCCACCGGGCCGGAGGATTTTTTGCCGTGGGCTCTCAGCGTGAAAGCACTTGCTGAGTATCGGCGAGGTAATGTTTCGTCGGCAATCGAGCTCGCTGAGCGCACTCATGCGTGTCCAAACGTATGGCCGGCGTGCCAGGCAACCACTTACTGCATTCAAGCACTCGCCTATATTGATATGAAAGATGAGGTAAATGCTCGCATGATGCTGAGCCGTGTGGATCAAGCTGAAGCAAATTACCGTAACGAGATTCTTCTTAAGCATGGGGAACTTGACGAATATTGGGGGCATCGCGATTGGATCATGGCTGGATTCCTGAAGCGCGAAGCAGAGGTGAAATTGAACGATTTGGATAATTCCCAACCGGCCCGTCGTTGACGGGTGCTGTTATCAGACTTCTAGTTAGTAGCCTCGGTCGTGGTTGATTCCATTCTTAGTGCTGCATCAAAATCCGTACAAGGCTTATAGCGCGTAACAAATGCGGAATGTAGCGACCGTCTACCACGGCGGCACCACCTGCGCGCGTTTCGCGCCGTCAAATTTCTGGACCTGAGGACGGGCCAGCGCCGACGCCTCTTTTTGTTGCGCGCTCTTAGACTTTTTCTCCGCCGAATTCGCACTACTGAGCGGACGACTGAACACGCAAAACGCGAACGCTATGAAAACGAATGCTTCTTCCCTGTTTAGAACCAATGTGCTGATGGCTCTAACCGTAATGTGGCTGTTGGCGCACCTGCTTGTGGGCAGACCTATGGCAAGTGCGGTGCCGTTCACCGACGCGCATTGGATCAGCATGGGCGCGACCCACTTCGGAACCGACGGCACCGTGGAGGTGACTACAGTGGACGCTGCGGGAAACCTTTACATAGGTGGTTCGTTCAGCAATGTGTGCGGTGTCGCTGCCAAAGGCGTGGCCAAGTGGAACGGGACGAATTGGAGTGCGCTTGGCGCGGGCATAGCGCTCCAGAATGCTGAGCGTATCTATGCGCTGGCGGTATCGGGAAGCGACTTGTACGTCGGAGGCAGTTTCAGGAACGCCGGCGCGGTGCAGGTTAATGGCCTCGCAAAATGGAATGGCGCCAGTTGGACGTCGTTAGGCTCTGGTGTTGACGTCGTGAATGGGCGCGAGATCTATGCCTTGGCCGTATCTGGCGGCGATCTATACGTTGGAGGAAGTTTTTTTTCCATCAGCGGAGTTGCCGCTACTGGAATTGCCAAATGGAATGGCAGTGCATGGTCGCCGTTGGGCACAGGACTCGGTGGCGGGTTTCCTGAGGCGACTGTCTTAGCACCATTTGGTAATGACTTGTATGTCGGAGGCTTTTTCAACTCCGCCGGTGGCGTTAGTGCGTATAAAATAGCCAAATGGAACGGTAGTGCGTGGTCTGCGTTGGGTTCGGGAGTTGCCTTGGCCTCGGGTCCGGGTTCGGGCGCCGTTTATGGCCTGGCTGTTTCAGAGGGGCAGTTGTATGTAGGCGGCAGTTTTATCACTGCAGGAGGTGTACCCGCCAACTACATCGCCAAGTGGAATGGCAGCGCGTGGTCTTCCTTGGGATCGGGCATGAGTGCCAGGGTGCTTACGCTTACTGTGTCCGGAGGCGACATCTACGCAGCTGGAGAGTTTCCTTTTGCCGGCGGAACAAATGCTTCTCGCATTGCGAAATGGAATGGGAGCGCATGGTCACCATTAGGTTCGGGGCTGGATTGGGGAGACGTTTTCTTTCTCTCGGCATTTAGCACCAATTTGTATGCGGGCGGGCCCTTTCTAATGGCCGGGGGAGAGTCGGCATACCATATCGCGAAATGGGATGGCATGGACTGGTCGGTGCCTGGCGGAGGCCCGGGCTTGAACGACCGTGTCGTGGCCTTCGCAAGGTACGGCGATGATTTGTATGTCGGTGGTTCTTTCACTCGCGCCGGGGAAGCCACCTCGTCCAAGATCGCCAAGTGGACTGGGACAAACTGGTCGGCGCTCGGGACTGGAATGAATGGAGATGTTTCGGCAATTGCCGTTTCAAGTAACTGGGTATATGCGGCCGGCGCATTTACCAACGCGGGGGGCACCGTGGATCGGATTGCGCGGTGGAACGGAAGCATCTGGTCGCCGCTTGGTACTGGCTTGAACGGGGATGAAATCGCAGTGCTAGCGGTATTTGGGAATGACCTGTATGCGGGCGGCAACTTCAATTCGATCGGCGGCGTTGCTGCGACCAATCTGGCGAAATGGGATGGGAACACGTGGTCATTGGTTGGATCAGGGCTTGATCAGGGAGGATACGTCAGCTCCTTGGAGGTATCGGGGAACGACCTCTACGTTGGCGGAAGTTTTCCAAAGGCTGGAGGCATCGATGTGAACTTCGTGGCAAAATGGAACGGAAGCAGTTGGTCGGCATTAGGCTCGGGCTTGTTAGAGGCCGGGATCATCACCCGGCTCGCGATTTCAGAAGGCAATGTTTATGCCTGCGATTACACGGGCAAAATTTATAAGTGGAATGGCGAAAATTGGACCACGCTTCCTCTGACGATCGGTCAAGGCACCATCGCGGCGTTGGGCGGTGACCTTTACATCGCCGCAAATAATGAAGCTCTGGGGTACGTCTTCAAATGGGATGGCGTCAGTATTTCGATGCTGGGCTCCGGAGTGAACAATACTGTGAATGACGTGATAATAATGGGCAATGCCTTGTATGTCGGAGGTGACTTCACAGTCGCGGGTGGCAAGAACTCTGGTTACGTCGCCAAGGCCATCATCTCTGCCGCTGGCGGCCGCTTTCAGAATTTGACCTATTCGCCGGCGGCCGGATTTAGCGCCGTATTTTCTGACGGCACTGTTGGTTATCCTTATCGAATTCAGGCTTCGCCGTCGGGCGCACCCGGAAGCTGGGTTAACATTCAGAATGTCAACTATAGTGGCCCCGTCCTGGTTAGCGACCCGTCGGCGATCAATCAATCGAATCGATTCTTCCGCGCAGTTTCGCCATGAGATAATCCTCGGGCCAACTAGTCGAAGGCAGTGTTGGAGACAAAAGCGATGCGTTTGCTGTCCGGTGACCACGACGGGACGTTGATCGTGCCTTGGCCGCCGTACAGGTAGGCGATCACTTTGGGTGTGCCGCCTTCGATGGGCATCAGGCGCAGGTAACAATGTTTGTAATAGGGATGATCGGTCGGGTTGATGCCGCCGGGATAGCTGATGATGACAATCCATTTGCCGTCGGGCGAGATGTGCGGAAACCAATTGTTGAATTCGTCGTTGGTAATTTGTTCTTGTGCGCTGCCGTCGGGTTTCATCCGCCAGATTTGCATGTGTCCGCTGCGATTGGAATTGAAGTAAATGAATTTGCCGTCAGGTGTGAACTCTGGGCCGTCGTTCAAGCCGGGTGAGTCGGTGAGGCGAATCTCCGGGCCGCTGCCATCGGAGGGGACTTTGTAGATGTCCCACTTGTTGCTGCGACCGCCGGTATAGACCAGCCACTTGGCGTCAGGTGACCAGCCGTGCAGATACGATGGCGTCAACGGTGTGATGCGCTTCGGTGTGCCGCCAGTGGAGGGCAGGGTATAGATGGTGGATTGACCTCCGGACGCGCTTTGGTCGCTGATGCCGAGCATTGTGCCGTCGAAGGACAGCACATGGTCGTTGTTGTTTTTTATGTTTGTGCCCGTTTCGATGATCGTAGGCGTGCGGGTGGCGAGATCAAACCGCGCCAATCGCCCCCAGCCCTCCGCGCGACCGCTGATGTTGTAGATCAAAGCTTTTCCGTCCTTGGTCCAATTCGGTGCTTCAAACGGCTGTTGCGAACGATAAATCTCTTCGAGCTTGCCGGTGTGGACGTCGAGAAGCTCCAGCACGCTGCCGATGTAATCGCGATACGGCGTGAAACCTTCTTTGACCGGACGAATGAGGCGCACGTCGCGGAACTTCGCTTTCTCCACCACGTCGCCTTTGTGTGAGCAAAGATAAAGGCCGACATAAACGTCGTCGCCGAGGTCGAGGTTCGTGACCTGGCCGGTGACGAATGGCTCGCCATAGCGGGCGGCGGAGAAGACGTAGGTGTTTCCCTTGCGCTCGAACTGAAGGACGTTGGCGTTGGTGATTGCGAGCCGGACTTGGTCGGTGTTTCCGCCTTTGGTGCGGCGGAATTGCAGCGAGGTTAAACCATCGCCGCCGTGTTCGGCGCAATCAGCGTAAGGCGCGGCGGCGTCGAGATTGGGCCGCACCATCCAGCCGACTTTGCGGTGTGGGTCAACACCTGGCCCAAGAAACTCAACACGAGTGCGCAGGATGAAGTTGCCGGTCATCTTCTTCCACACGAAGTGGAATTGGTCGCGCCCGAACCACATGTTTGTGCCGGCAGAGGTGAGCGTGTATTCCTGACTGGTGGCGTCGTAGCTTGTCGAGCCGGCGAGCGTGGGATTTCCGATGTCACCGTTGGCCTCGAAGTGGCCGAAACGAGTTTCCTGAGCGCCGGCGGTGAAAAGTGCAGTCATGGTCAGTGCGATGACGAGAGATTTTTGGATCGGGGAAAACCACGCACTCGACCGCGTGTTTCCACATTCAATCGGGTCGTAGCGCAGAATTGTATTCTGCTGTATCGCCGAATTGCATTCGGTAGCGCGTCGCAATGCCAACGACCGGCGGATTAGAAATCCGCGATACGGCAGAATACAATTCTGCGCTACATCGGCGGACAGGAGCGCGGACTGCCGAGTCCGCGAGTGCCTCATCCCGGGTTCGCGCGGACTCAGCGGTCCGCGCTCCGGGCGGTTCGTCGAGAGTGATCGGGGCTTCATGATGTGGGCTATTGAGGTTTACCGGCCAATTGAGGCTGCTTTGTTGGCCCGAAGCTGACGTTGTATTCGCAATCGTAAAGCAACTGGTTGTCCGCAAACTTCAAGCTGACGGTCAGGCAAAACGGTGTTTCGTAGAAACTCAGTTGTGCGGTGTAGGTGTCGTTCGCCGTCCATGCGCCGCTGGCGGCGACGGGTTGTTCCGCCAGGTCAGCGTAAGTCATGCGGCTCTTAATCCACGTGCCGTTGCCGCAAGCGGTGCGCTGTTCAACGCCGTTGCAGCGAGTGACCAGGGTTACGGGCGTGTTGGCGTTGCCGAATGCCAGCGCGATAGCCTCGAGCTTTTGGTTATTGGTTGGGAAGGTGAACGTCTTGCCGGACCATTTAGCCGCCGCAGTGGGAGTGCCATTGCCTTGCTGAGGTTTCAGGGTCAAGGTGGCGAGCGTTTGGTTCAGTTTCTGGTGCGACTCTTTGTTGGCTCGCAACCGCTTGGGCTGCATCGCAGGGAGAAGTTTGTCCCAAACCAGGTTCATGACGCCCTGCATGTCACGTGTGCCGCTGGTGATGGCGACGACGGCGTCTTGCTCGGGCATCACGATGCAGAACTGGCCAAACGCGCCGTCGCCGCGATAACAACCGGGCCGACAACGCCAGAACTGGTAACCGTAACCTTGATCCCAGTCACTGGTCGGGTTGCTGCCGTTGGAGGTTTGACGAGCCGTGGCCGTCTCAATCCAGATCCCAGGCACGAGTTGTTTGCCATGCCATTTGCCTTTTTGCAAATAAAGCTGGCCGAACTTCGCGATATCTTCCGTGCGAATCGCCAGGCCGGAGCCGCCAAACGAGATGCCTTGCTTCATTTCCCAAGTCGGGCCTTCGATGCCGAGCGGATCGAACAAGCGCGGTTTGAGATAGTCGAGCAACGTCTGGCCGGTGGTCTTTTGCACGATGGCCGAACACATGAAAGTTGCCGGCGTGTTGTACCAGAAATGCGTCCCGGGTTTGTGCGCGACCGGTATGGAGAGAAACAGCTTCACCAGGGGCTCACTGGAATCGAAGGAAAACTTCGCCATGTCTTCGGCGTGCTGGCCCGTGTTCATGCGCAGCAGATCGGTGACGCGCATGGCTCGGAGGTTGGCGCTGGGCTCCGCAGGCGCTTCATCCGGGAAGAACTTCAACACTTCGTCGTTCACGCTGAACTTGCCTTCGGCAACGGCCAACCCGACGGCGGTGGAAGTAAAGCTCTTGCTCAAGGAATACATCGAATGCCGCGTGTGCGCGTCGTAGGGCGACCACCAGCCCTCGGCGACGACGTGGCTGTGGCGCACGAGCATGAAGCTGTGCATGGCGTTGACTTGCTGGTCCGCCGCTTCGATGAAATCGAGAATGGCGGCGGAAGAAATCCCTTGTGCCTCCGGTGTGCTGCGGGGCAGGGCGATGGATGGTTTGTCTGCCCAACTGCTAACGCAAACAATGCAGGTCAGAAAGGAAAGGATGATGATTCGCTTCATGGTTCTCTTGTCATGGTTGACGCTGACTCGTCGTTGCAACTGTGTCGTGTTGTCAAAACTTGCTTCGCCCTTGTGCAAACTTGCCTCATTCCGCCAATGCGAGCGCAAACAAGAGAAGCGCCCGTTTTCGTGTGCCACTTCGTAGCAGCCGACGTGAGGAGGCTCACTCTACTTCTGACGAAAAAGGTCAGAGCCTCCTCACGTCGGCTGCTACAGCTCAACGGTGTCGCCGGCAGTTGAAATTGTTGGCAGCGCATCATCCGCGTGTGTCGGCGACACTGCCGCGATAACTCTCCGGCGGACCGAGATAACTCGGCTTCAATCCGCCAGCGTCGATGAGAAGCTTCTGCACCGGCACGGCCGGGTCCACCATCCAGATTTTCAGCGAGTGATTGCCGGGTTGGCTGATGGTGTGGGTGGATTTCACGTAACGCGCGCTGTTCCGCACGGACTCTTCCCAATCGCGATTGCCGTCACCGACGACGTAGCCTTTTGGAACAACGCTCAGGATTTGCGGCGCTTCGTCGTCAAACGAAACACCGATGCGAACGGGCCGATCCGGATCGTAAGTCAGGCACGGCGCGAGGATGGTCGTGACTTCCACTTTGCCGGTGGTGAAGAGATAGGTTTGATACTCAAGGTGCGGC
Organism: Verrucomicrobiia bacterium; assembly: GCA_036274115.1. Taxonomy (GTDB): domain Bacteria; phylum Verrucomicrobiota; class Verrucomicrobiia; order Limisphaerales; family JADLHS01; genus JADLHS01. Next base: position 876 of record DASUGI010000244.1, on the reverse strand, counting down.
GAATTCTCCGGCGGAATTACGCTGGCAGTGCTGACGGGGAATACGCTCATCCCGGAAAGCGTGCGACCGAAGTCCGGGATTTCCTCCCATCGTGCGGAGGCTGTCTCGCGCTTACTGGTGAAATGTGCTGCTTCGATGGAAACGTAGCCGTCGGTTTCAACGAAGCGTTTGAGCGAATCGCGCGTGGGAGTTGACGGATTGAATACGCTGACGTTGACCACAACTTCTGCACCCGCGCCTGAAATGGTCACTGTACCCTTCGCGGAATCTTTCGGCGCTTTAGCCCAGTCCACGCCCACCAGAATGCGATATTTCTTGTCAACTTTGCCGGAGGTCGAATCGAGGGTGATCCACGGTGTGTTGGCGGCCGCTTTGAAGTCGAAGGGTGCTTTGCCTTTGTTGAACACGTCGATGAAACGCTTCGGCTGGTTGAAGGAATCGAAGTGCAGCACGGCTTCGTTAGTGTCACCGGGCCAGGCGGCGGTTGAGCCTTCAATAGCAACGCCCATCCCTGCGGCTTCGGGAACTTCAATCTCAGTAACCGTCGGCATCACATTGCGTGAGGGTTGTTGCCAGTTGGAGTAACCGATGTGCGTCTGGTCCATCATGTGACTCCACTTGCCGCCCGCGAGTTGGCGATTGTAGTAATCGGACAATTCCTGGTCCGCCTTGAAGAGGTCCTTCACTTTCGTAGCAAAGTCGTTGCCGCTGGCGCGGCCTTGGCTGGCGTAGAGTTTGTTTTTCGCGGCAGCGACGTAGAGTTCGTTGACGATGTAACAGGCCTTTGCGGGATGTAGAACGAGTTGGAAGAAAGCGTCGCGCGCGTTTTCAGGAAGCTTCGTTGAGATGGCTTCAGCTTTGTCAGTGATGGCCTTC
>DASUGI010000243.1:0-15619 GCA_036274115.1 Verrucomicrobiia bacterium | reverse complement strand
TCAATTGCCGGACCGCAGGCTCGAGCTGAGTTGGATCGGCGGCACCTTGGAACGATCGGTCACTCCCGCGGGGCCTTGGATCAGATAGAACGGCGTTCCGAGCCCTTACAGTCTGAGTGCCACCAATGCGCAGGAATTTTTCCGGGTCGTGCGATAACCAGGTCAGGCTGCAGCAGGAAACTGTCGCAAAAAAATCCTCGGCAGCGGCCAACAGCGGATTACCATCGCCAGGTGGGTAAAACGACTTCAACTGCCGTAACGGCCGCCGCGTCGAAACGGGTTCCGCCGCGTTGGCGCAAAGAAGTCGCCCAGGTGTTGATCACCGATCAGATGCTGGCCCGCCGCATCAGGACATTGGCGCGCGAGATTGAACGGGATTTTCGCGGGCGCGACATGGTCATCGTTTCCCTGCTCAATGGCACGGTCATGTTTCTCGGCGATCTGATCCGGCATCTCTCGCTTCCCTTGCGCCTCGATTTCATGGGCGTCTCCAGCTATGGCAAAGGCACTGAATCCGGCGACCTGGTTTTCACCAAGGAATTGCGATTGGATGTTCGCGGCCGCGATGTGCTGCTGGTGGACGATATTCTCGATACGGGCAAGACCGTGCGGCGGGTGGTCGAGAAACTCTGCTTGCTCGGCCCCCGGCGAATCAAAGTTTGCGTATTGCTCGACAAACCCTCGCGTCGCGTGGAAAAGGTCAAAGCTGACTATGTCGGTTTTGAAATTCCCGATGCGTTTGTGGTCGGCTACGGTCTGGACTATGCCGAGAAATACCGCAACCTGCCGTTTGTTGGGGTGTTGAAACCTGAGATGTATCGGCGGGCAGATGGATAGACCACGTCCTTGGATTAAACGGGTTTGTCATCGCCCTGCCGCAAACAATCAATGCTATGAAGACGACAATTGCACTGGCGGGACTGGTGCTGGCCGCGTTTGTCTCTAATGTTATTGCAGACGAAAAGCTGCAGCCTCAACGCGTCCTCTATGTCGGCCACCGGGCTGACGATTTCACCCCCACGTTGAAAAGGCATTTCACCAAGGTCGAAACCGTTGCCCGGGAGAACTTCAAGCCCGCGCAAGCTGACGACTTTGACGTCGTCGTGCTGGATTGGCCGCAAAGCCACAGCAACGGACGCGATAGTTGGGACGAAGGCGTGCCACTCGGGAATCGGGCGGAATGGCGCAAGCCCACCGTGTTGCTGGGCAGTGCCGGATTGAACCTCGCCGTCGCGTGGAAACTTAAGGGCGGCTCCGGCTGCACCTGCCTCGCACCAGTCGCTTACGGCCTCAAGGACCACGAAATTTTCAAGTCACCGCTTCCCATCGACATCAGGAAGACCGCAACCATCCCGACCGTCAAACAGTTCGCACCGGAACTGAAAACGGAGACGATGGAAGTGGTGCCGTTGATCGATGGCATCAAGAATTATGCGCGCGCGGTGGAGGATAATTCTCCCGGCTGGGCGACGCATTACTATGAGTTCGCCGATATGCCGGACGTCGAGTTGTTCAGCGGCGGGATCAATTCGCAGACGCCTCGTTCCTCGGCCCTTTGGCGCCAGGGCAATCTGCTGCACTTCGGCTTTGAACAATCGCCGAAACAACTGAACGATACCGGCAAGGCCATGCTGGTGAATGCCGTTGCCTACATCAGCCGTTTCACCGAAGACCGGCCCATTGACATCACGCCGTCTGTGTTTGCAAAGGAAGCGATCGGCATCTCGCGCCGGCGCGCCAAGGCTTATTTCACGAACCCGGAGTACCGCCCGTCATGGGCCACCAACGCACTGTCGGCCAGCGTCCTGGCGGCCGTTAATTTGGAAAACCGGCCCGCGGCCACGGAATGGTATGATGCCAACGGCCAGTGGCTGCATCCGGCGACGGGAAACCTGTTGGAAGTGGACCAGGAAGCCCGGGCTCGCGGAACGCCCTTTGACTCGCCGGATTTTCTGACCAAAACCATCTCGGCATTGCGCGAGAAAAACGACAAAGCCGCCGTATTGCTCGAACGGTATGTCGCGGATGGCCCGGGCAAGGATGCTGATGTCAGCGCGTGGGAAAAGTGGTGGCAGGAAAACTCAAAGTACGTGTTCTATTCCGAACTCGGAGGCTACAAATGGTACATTGATCCGCTGGCCAAAAGGCGAGGCATTCCAACGAAAGACTTGCGTGGTCCGGCGCGGGCGGATGTTCGGAAATAACCGCCTGACCGTCATCATGGAAGTCTCAGTTCATTTTTACTCTTATTTCAAGGATCTGACGGGTTGTGCTCAGTCGAACCAAACCTTGCCCGACGGCAGCACCCTTGGCGTATTGCACGACAAATTGATGGCTGATTTTCCCAAACTGGCGTCGATGAAGAAATCAACCTTGATCGCCGTCGGCGTGGATTATCAACTACGAGACTACCTCTTGAAGCACGGCGACGAGGTGTCTCTGTTCCCGCCGGTGCAAGGAGGGTGAGGATTTATGATTTACGATTTACGAGTTACGATTCAGGCGGGCGCTGCGGCCATCTTCAAACTCGAAAGCGAACCCTCGAAACGATGAAGCGCTCGCTGCTCATTACTGCGGACCCAATCAACGAAACGGCGCTGCTGGCGCAGCGGAACATGTCGCCCGGCATGGGTGCGGTGGTGAATTTTCTGGGTGTGGTCCGTGGAGAGGAGGACGGCAAAGCCATTTCTGCCATCGACTACGAAGCCTTCGAAAAGATGGTCACCCACCAGTTCAACCTGCTCTTTGACGAAATGGCCAAGCGCTGGCCGGTCGAATCCGTCCGCCTGATTCATCGGATCGGAATCGTAAGGGTTAATGAGCCGTCGCTTTGGGTGGAAATCGCCGCGCCGCATCGTGGGGAGGCCTTCGCCGCGTGTCAGTGGCTGATTGACGAAATGAAACGCGTCGTGCCCATTTGGAAACGGCCGCAATTCAAGTGAAGGAACACGCCGCGCAAATGTGGATTGTCGCCGCGGGGCACGGCCTCTAAACTCGCCAGCAGATTTCTGAGCGCGGACACAACCGAGTGGTTGCGCTTTAATTAAATTAACATTGCGGCAAACCAAATTGAAATTTCATGGACAGTTTTCTCATAAAAGGTGGCGTTCCCTTACACGGTGAAGTGGAAATCAGCGGCGCAAAAAATGCCGTTCTGCCGATCATGGCGGCGACATTGCTGACGGCGGAACCGTGTGTCATCCGGCGTGTGCCCAACCTCAGCGACGTGCGTTTCATGGGCCAAATCCTCGAATGGCTCGGCGCGAAGGTGGAACTGAAGGGCGACACCGTCCGGATTCAGGCAAAGAAGATCAAAGGCCACGCGGACTACGACCTCGTCCGCAAAATGCGGGGTTCCATTTGCATCATGGGTCCGCTATTGGGCCGATTGCGCAGTGCGACGGTTTCCCTGCCCGGCGGCTGCGTCATCGGCGCGCGCCCGATCAATCTGCACTTGAAGGGATTTCAGGCGCTCGGGGCAAAGATTCGCATTGCCAGCGGCTATGTCGAGGCGACCGCGAAAAAGCTCGTCGGCGGTCCGATGTTTCTGGGTGGCCGGGCGGGTTCGACCGTCCTCGGGACCGCCAATGCCATGATGGCGGCAGTGTTGGCGGAAGGCGTGACGATTATCGAAAGCGCGGCTTGCGAGCCGGAAGTGGTGGACCTCGCGTGCTTCCTCACGGCGATGGGCGCGAAGATTCAAGGCGCCGGGAGCCCCACGATGACCATCACCGGCGTCAAAGAACTCCATGGCGCGGAGCACGAAGTCATTGCCGACCGCATTGAAGCCGCCACCTTCGCCATTGCTGCCGGTGCCACCAATGGCCACATCACTCTCAAAGGCGCCCGCGCCGAGCATATGCACGCCGTGATTGACAAGCTGAACGAAGCCGGAGTAATCGTGGAGCGTCGTGGGGCAAATCTTGTTGCCCGTCGTAACGGCAAACTGAAGGCTGCGGATGTCACCACGCTGCCGTACGCGGGTTTCCCCACGGATGTGCAGGCGCAAATGATGGCGCTGATGACGATTACGCCCGGCATCAGCATTATTACCGAACGAATCTTTGAATCCCGCTTTATGCATGTCAGCGAACTGGCCCGGCTGGGCGCGGACATTGAGATCGAAGGCCCCAGCGCCATTGTCAAAGGCGGCAAGCCGCTGAGTGGTGCGCCGGTTATGGCAAGCGATTTGCGGGCTTCAGCCGCATTGGTGATTGCCGGACTCGCGGCCCGGGGCACGACGCAGGTAAACCGCGTCTATCATTTGGACCGCGGTTACGAGCAAATGGACGTGAAATTGCGAAAGCTGGGCGCGCGCATCCAGCGCATTGAAGAATCATGACCAAACTCATCTGGGCCTTGATCATTGCAGCGGTGGCCTTTGTGGGCTACCGGATTTACCTGCACTGGGCAAAGATCCAGGAAGAGCGCGGCGGTAAAGTGGAAGCTCCGGTGGTGGCCGTGTCGGGCGACTCGCTACCCGGAATGCCCGCCCACCTGGACGCGGCTTGCCGGGCCGCACGAGAAAAAAGTCCGGCGGCATTCCGAGCCTGGTTCGCGGCGAACGAGAACCTGCTCTCCGACCCGCGCAAGGCCTGGATTGAACTCGACCTCTGCGTCGCCATCCGGCGGGACGACCCCTCGGAAGCCCGGGGGATTTTTGCTCGAGTCCAGAAACGCGTTGGCCCGTCTTCGCCGGTTTTTCCGAGGATCAAAGAACTCGAAAGAGCGTTTCAATAGCGCCACAGCGAACCGACGTTGCCAAAGAAAAGGCGTCCGATCAGGACGCCTTTCGTGTTCCAATCTTGAATCTATTTTAAGCCGGGCTCTCGCCGACCTGGAAGCGCACGAAGCGGCGGATGGCGACTTCATCGCCGAGTTGCTTGCCAACTTCCGCAACGTGATCTTTCACGCTGATCTCGGAATTGCGCTTTACGAAACCCTGATCGACGAGGCAGTAGGTCTGGTAAAACTTCTCCAGGATACCCTGAAGAATCTTCTCCATTGCCTGCGGTGGTTTGCCCTTGAGGCGATCTGACTGCGCGGCAATTTCGCGCTCCTTGGCGATGACGTCAGCGGAAACCTGCTCGCGCGATACCACGTGCGGATGTCCCGCGGCAATCTGCAGCGTGATATCCTTCACCAGTTGCTTGAACTCTTCCTTGCCGGCGGTTTCTGCCTTGCCAGCACCGACTTCAACGAGCACACCGACCTTCGCACCGGTGTGAATGTAGGCGGCGACCAAACCATTTCCGCTGACCTCCATGCGCGCGTTGCGGGCGATCTTGATGTTCTCACCAATCTTGCCTACCGCCGCCTGGCGGTCCGCTTCGAGGTCCACGTTGGGATCAGCGGCAAGCTTTTTGGCAATCTCGTCGCAGAAAGCGCGAAACGATTCATTGCGCGCCACGAAGTCGGTTTCGCAATTCACTTCGACGAGCACGCCGGCTTTGCCGCCGGGCGCGATGTATTGGGCGATGACACCTTCGCGGGCATCGCGCAATGCCTTCTTCGCAGCGCTGGCCGCGCCGGACTTGCGCAGAATGTCCACGGCCTTGTCCATGTCGCCGCCGGCCTCGGTGAGCGCTTTCTTACAGTCCATCATGCCCGCACTGGTCATCTCGCGGAGCTTGGCTACGTTTGCAGCAGTAATTTCTCCCATAAAAAATATCTGTCGTTTGAAAGTTGGTGATTGAAAGCCTGAATTCGTGAGCGCAGCGGTGTTCTTCAGCGGCACCGCCGCGCTCCCCGAAATCATCAGGCAGCCGGCGCGGCGGTGGCTTCCGGAGCCGGCGCAGCTTCGGTGGCCGGCGCCTGGCCCTCTTCGGCCGGCTTGCGGCGCGAAGCGCGGGATTCGTATTCTGCTTGAGCGCGGGTAATAACCTGGCTGATGGTCGCCAGAATCATGCGCACGGAGCGAATCGCATCGTCGTTGCCGGCAATCGGATAATCCACGAGGTCGGGATCGCAGTTCGTGTCCACAATGGCCACAACCGGAATCTTGAGCTTGCGAGCTTCGGCCACGGCGTTGTGCTCGCGCTTGACGTCCACGACGAACATCGCGCCGGGCATTTTGTCCAGCGAACGGATGCCGTCAAAATACTTCACGAGCCGGGCCGCTTCGCGACGCAGCACCGATTGCTCCTGCTTGACGTAATTGTTGATCGAGCCGTCGGCTTCCATCTTCTCAATCTCTTTGAGACGAGCGATGGAACGCTTGACGGTCTGGAAATTCGTGAGGGTGCCACCGAGCCAACGCTCGGTGACAAAGTATTGTCCGCAATCCTTGGCGGTTTCCTTCACCGCTTGCTGGGCCTGCTTCTTCGTGCCGACGAACAGCACCTTGCCGCCCTTGGTCACGGTTTTGGACAGGAACTCGCACGCGGCTTCGAGTTGCGCGAGGGATTTGCTGAGGTCGATGATGTGAATGCCGTTACGCGCGTCGAAGATGAACGGTTTCATCTTGGGATTCCAACGCCGCGTCTGGTGTCCGAAGTGGACGCCTGCTTCCAACAATTCTTTTACGCCAATGCTTAACATGTTTCCTTTGGTTAAAGATTCTTCACCGGAGATTAAGACTAAGATTACGATTAAGATTAAGAACTTCCGCACGCCTCACGGCTCTTAATCTTAATCTTTTTCTTAATCCTGATCCGACCTGCGAAAAACCATCCCGCGGAACACGGGATTGATTTTAGTGTTGTTCTGGCCACCCACGCTCACGCGAGCACGGGTTTGAAGGCCGTTTCCCCTTTCCCTGGTCCAATTTCGGTCCAACGAAAAGGACGCAGAGCCTAGCAGACTCGCACTGACTGGCAATCTCTTATTTCGCCCGTTGGATTGTGCCGATTCTTCCAACCTTGGCTTGAACCGAAGCGGTCGATTCCCATAATCCCGCGCATGGCGAACGACACCCTGTTGAACCTGGAACTGCCCGGCATCAAAAAACTCAAGAGCGGAAAGGTCCGCGAGATTTTCGACCTCGGAGACGCATTTCTGTTTGTGGCCAGCGACCGCATTTCTGCCTTTGATTGCGTGATGCCCAACGGCATTCCGCGCAAAGGCGAGGTGCTCACGCAGATTTCCCACTTCTGGTTCGACCAAACCGAGAAACTCGTGCCGAATCACCGACTCGTGAAGGCGGGCGAATCGTTCAACGTTCCGGCACTAGCTGGAATCCCGGCGGACCTCAAGGCCTCGCTGGCGAAGCGCGCGATGATCGTCAAGAAAGCCAAGCCTCTCGCTGTCGAATGCATCGTGCGTGGTTACCTCGCGGGCTCCGGGTGGAAGGAATACAAAAAGTCCCAGACGGTTTGCGGCATCCCGCTGCCTGCCGGTTTGCAGGAGTCGTCCGAATTACCTGAACCCATTTTTACGCCTTCGACCAAAGCGGAGACCGGCCACGACGAGAACATCTCGTTCGATGAAGCAAAAAAAATTCTCGGTGAAGACATCGCCAACCAGGCGAGTGACCTGAGCCTGAAGATTTACAAGTTCGCCCGTGACTACGCCCGTCAACGCGGCATCATCATCGCCGACACAAAGTTCGAGTTCGGTTTGTTCGAGGGCAAACTCATCCTGATTGACGAAGTGCTCACGCCGGATTCCTCGCGGTTCTGGCCCGCGAACGAATACGCACCCGGCAAGGGCCAGCCCAGCTTCGACAAACAATTCGTCCGCGATTATCTCGAGACGCTGACCTGGGACAAAACCCCACCTGCTCCCGCGTTGCCGGCAGAGGTGGTCGCGAAGACGCAGGCGAAATATCTGGAAGCTTACGAGAGGCTGACCGGAAAGAAGCTTTAGGCAGCCGACTCCAGACTTCAGCGTAAGCTGCTGGAGCAGCCCTTGTTCGTCGACCATGGTCGAGACGTGCGTTCCCCTCACATCTTGATGTGAGTGGAAAATGCTTTGTCACCTTTGCGACTCGCGTTAGGTTTGCTGGCTGTGAATTCCCGCTGGTTCAAATCGTCGTTCTGCGTGGCCTGGCTGACAACGACCGCCTCGGTCATGGCGCTCACGCCGGAACAACTTTCGCAGCTTCCAGCAGCTCCCAAACACACCGTCGACTTCGCCAGGGAAATCAAGCCCATCCTCGAAGCGCGCTGCGTCAATTGCCACGGGCATGGCCGCGCGAAAGGAGACTTTCGGGTGGACACGCGTGACACCTTTCTCCAGGGCGGCTCGTCCGGCAAAGCCGTCGTGCCTGGCAAAAGCGCCGAAAGCTATGTCATCGAGCTGGTGATGGGGTTTGATCCCGACAATGTGATGCCCCGGAAAGGCACCAAGCTGACCCGGGAACAGATTGCGTTGCTGCGCGCCTGGATTGATCAGGGCATGAAGTGGGAACAAGACTTTTCGTTCGCGCGCTCCGAACCCTTGAACCTCACCCCGCGCCGACCCAAGTTGCCCGCGGGCCGCGAGCCTAATCCCATCGATCGCCTGCTCGCACCCTATTTTGCCGCGAACAAAATCAAGCCTTCGAAGCCCGTTGACGATCGGGTCTTCGCCCGCCGGGCTTACCTGGATGTTATCGGCCTGCTCCCACCGCCCGCCGAATTGGAAAGCTTTGTTGCCGACAAAACCAAAGACAAGCGCGCACAACTCATCCGCCGATTGCTGGCCGATAACGAGAACTATGCGCTGCACTGGATGTCGTTCTGGAATGACATGCTTCGCAACGATTACAAAGGCACGGGCTACATCGACGGAGGCCGCAAGCAAATCACGCAGTGGCTGTATTCCTCGCTGGAGACGAACAAGCCGTACGATCGCTTCGTTGCCGAACTCGTCAATCCGACACCGGAATGCGAAGGCTTCACCAAGGGCATCGTCTGGCGCGGTGTGGTGAACGCCAGCCAGACGCCACAGATGCAGGCGGCGCAGAACATTTCGCAGGTGTTCATGGGCGTGAACCTCAAATGCGCCAGCTGCCACGACAGTTTTATCAACGATTGGCAACTCGCCGATGCCTATAGCCTGGCGAGTGTCTATGCCGATGGCCCGCTTGAACTCGTTGAATGCGACAAGCCAACCGGCAAGACGGCGTCTCCCAAGTTCATTTATCCGCAACTCGGCGAACTTGAGACCTCAACGAACAAGGGAGTCCGTCTTGACCATCTCGCCAAAATCATCACCCAGCGTGAAGATGGCCGGTTGACGCGCACGCTGGTCAACCGGTTTTGGCAGCAGTTTTTCGGGCGCGGTCTTGTCGAGCCAGTGGACGACATGGAAAAGCCTGCATGGAACGCTGACCTGCTCGACTGGCTCGCCGAGGACTTTGCCGATCACGGCTACGACGTGAAGCACCTGATCCAAACGATGCTGACCTCGCGCGCCTATCAACTGCCACCCGTGCCCCTGACGGAGCAAACTACCACCGCGTATGTCTTCCGCGGGCCCCAGGTAAGGCGCATGTCGGCGGAACAGTTTCGCGATGCTGTCGGCGCGCTGGCGGCTGCGTGGTATGACAAGCCCGCAGCGCCGATTGTCCGCAGTAACGGACGCACCAACCATTTCGCGGCCGTTCGAGCGGCTTTGGTCCCCGCAGACACCTTGCAGATCGCTCTGGGACGGCCCAATCGTGAACAGGTGGTCACCGTCCGCTCGTCAACCGCCACCACGTTGCAGGCGCTGGAACTCACCAATGGTTCGGAACTCGCGGCGCTCCTTGCTCGCGGCGCGGACTCAACAATGGCGCGCCACGCCGGCGCGACGAATGAAAAACTGGTTCTCGAGACTTATCAAAAAGCTCTGGGCCGCAAACCGACGACGAAGGAACTGAAAACCGCTTGCGAACTCGTCGGCCAACCGGTGCAAAAGGCGGGAGTGGAAGATCTGATGTGGTCGCTGGCGATGCTGCCGGAGTTTCAACTGATTCATTAAACTATGAATACCAATTTGAACTGGTCGCGCCGTGATTTTCTGAAAACGGCCGGCGCGGCGACGCTGTCCGCACTTGCCGCGGGTTTTCCCCGTGCGGTGTTGTCCAACGAAGCAGACGTGGAAAAACTCAAGGCCACCGCGGATACGGTCATCGTGCTCTGGATGGGCGGTGGCATGGCGCACACCGAGACGTTCGATCCCAAACGTTATACGCCGTTCAAGAAAGGCATGTCGGCGGATTCGTTTCTCAGCACGTTCCCGAGCATTGATACGTCGGTGGACCATATCAAGTTCTCCGCAGGTCTGGAGCGGATGGCGTCAGTAATGGATCGCGGCACGCTGATCCGCAGTTACACGGCCGGCGACCTTGGATTCATCCTTCACTCACGACATCAATATCAATGGCATACGGGCTATGCGCCGCCGCAGACTGTGGCCGCACCTCATCTCGGAGCGATCATCGCACGGACGCTTGGGCCGTTGAATCCCGCCGTGCCCGCGTTCATCAACATCGGTCAGCGTTTTGACAACGGCGAAGCGGAGGAACTGAAGGCGTTTACGACCGCCGGCTTTCTTGGCAGTGAATATGGCCCGTTCAACATTCCGTTTCCCGACCAGGCCGCTGATACGGTTCGTCCGCCGCGTGGCATGACCCCGGGCCGCTTCGAGGACCGGAACAAGTTTTACAAAAAGCTCCTCGCCGCGAGTCCGATCGGCACGCACGGCAGCGATTATCAAAGGGAATCACTCCTTCGCTCGATGGACAACGCGCATCGCCTGCTTAGTTCACCTGCGGCAAAGGCGTTCGACCTTTCACTCGAACCACTGGACTCGATTCGCAAGTACGTTCCGGGCTACCAACCCGGCCAAAAATTCGAAGCCAAGCGCGACCGCTTCGGAGCGAAGTACGAGGATGAAATGGTGGGACGTTTCGGTCTTGGTTGCCTGCTCGCGCGGCGACTGACCGAAGTGGGAGCGCGCTTTGTCGAGGTCACGACCGAATACATTCCGTTCCTCAATTGGGATACGCATGAGAATGGCCACACCCGGCTTGAGGCGATGAAGAAGCAGATTGACGCTCCCATCGCCCAACTCGTGCTCGACCTTGAAGCCCGGGGTCTGCTTGATCGGACGCTGATGGTGCTGGCCAGTGAATTCAGCCGGGACGCCCTCATCGAGGGCAAACCGGACAAGAAAGTGAAAGATCAGGTTGAAGTGCCGGAAAAAGTTGAAGACCCCAAGCATTACGGGATGCACCGCCATTTCACCGATGCGGGTTGTGTGTTGCTTTATGGGGGTGGCGTGAAGAAGGGCCATCTGCACGGCCTGACGGCGGACGAGCGCCCGTGCAAAACCATCAAGGACCGCGTCGTCATCGAAGACTTACACGCCAGTATTTTTCGGGCAGTGGGGATCTCGCCGAAACTCGCCTATGAAATTGAGAAGCGTCCGTTCTACGTCACACGCGATGGCGAGGGAGAACCGATTAATGAACTGTTTGCCTGAGAGCCAATGAACGTCGGCGCTAACACAGATCACGGCGCAGAGGGTCTAATCGTGGCCTGTTGAAACGATGTCATCTTTGTCACCGAAGCGACCGTTTGGTCCGGCTGACTGAATTGAAACGTTGCTGCGGCTTATGCCGATTTGGTAGGGGTTGCCCCACACGTCCACGAATTCCCCGTTGGCATTAATGGAACGAGCGGTGAGGCTAAGAAACTGCATCTTGCGCGGATTTCTCCCCAAAAGAGACTGCCTGACGTTTGAAACCGTTCCCAGTGGAGGGCCATCAAATACAATTTGATACGACTCCAATGCACGGAGAAAACTGCTCATCTCACGGTCCACCGCTGTGATCCCGGGCTCTTTGGTCTGCTGTGCGAAAGGAACGACCGCAAATATCACAATCAACAGAGCGGCGACAAACGCGACGACTAAAAACCCTGCTGAACATTTCATGGCTTACTTCGTCAACGCCGCATCCCAGTCTTTCCAAACGGGCTCATAGCCGAGACGCTGAATCAACTTGGCCACTTCGTCCGCCGAACGTTCGTCGGCAATGTTGAATTGCCCAGTGGCATTGGTGGCATGGCCGTTCGACGGTGTCGCCCATTCACTCGCGCCGGATTCAACAATTCGACCGCGGACGGTTTGGTGAATTTTCTCTTTGCCCGCGCCGGTGTAACCACCGGGCTCGGTGTGGCTGCCCGCGCTGATAAGTGTAATCCCCAGTGGAAACAATCCATCGCGTAACTTGGCGGGCTCACGCGTTGAAAGCACCAAACCTACATCCGGAAACATGATGCGGAACGCGCAAACCAATTGCACCAGTTCGCGGTCACTCATGTGCGTGAGCGGTTCAAACTCACCCGCACACGGGCGCAGTCGCGGCAGCGAAATGGTGATCTGGGACTTCCAGCAGTTGCGCAACAAATAATCCGCATGCGCGGCGACACAGAGTGCCTCGTAGCGCCAGTCCGCCAGGCCATACAACGCGCCAATGCCCAGCCTCCGGAATCCGGCCGCGTAAGCACGCTCCGGAGTCTCCATGCGCCACTCGAAATTTTTCTTCGGCCCGGCGGTGTGCATGTCGTCATACACGCTGCGGTCGTAGGTTTCTTGATACACCACCAGGCCATCCGCGCCTGCGGTCACCAACGGGCGATACTCGTCCGTCTCCATCGGCCCAACTTCCAGCGACACACTGGGAATCTCTTCGTGCAACGCGGCCACGCACTCGGCGAGGTATCCATTCGAAACAAACTTGGGATGCTCGCCCGCCACCAGCAGGATGTTGCGGAAACCCTGTTCAGCCAGCGCGCGCGCCTCGCGCCGCACTTCCTCCACCGTCAACGTGACTCGCAGAATCGGATTGTCCCGCGAGAACCCACAGTACTTGCAGTTGTTGATGCATTCGTTGGAAAGATACAGCGGGGCGAACAACCGGATCACTTTGCCAAAGCGCTGTTGCGTGAGCGCCTGCGAGCGACGGCCCATCTTCTCCAGCAGTTCGCTTGCAGCCGGCGAAATCAAATGCGCGAAGTCCGCCAGCGTTGGCCCGTCCTTCGTCAACGATTCACGCGCGGCCGAAAGAGTGGTCGACTTGGAACGTTGAACCAGAGAGGCCAGCGGCAAAGCATTGAATTCAGCGATAAAACTCACGCTGCAAGCCTATCAAAACTTCCATCAAAGTCGAGTGATGGCCATTCGTTCAGAGTTCCGCGTTTACGCGGCTCCCGGGCCGCCTGAAGGCGGAACTCCCAACGACCTCCCGGTCTGGCGGCTTTTGACTTGGCGCAGATTTCCGTCCCGCATACAGTTGCGGCATGAAACAACTTTCTCTTTTCGCCCTCGCGCTGGGTGTCGCTCTAACTTCCTTTGCTGCTGACGAAGAAGCCGGCTTCAAGTCGCTGATGGACGGCAAGACTTTCAATGGCTGGAAGCTCGCCACCGAAAACACCAATTCCTTCCGCATCGAAGACGGCGCGTTTGTCGCCAACGGCAAAGCGTGTCACTTGTACTACGTTGGCGACGAACAACCGTTCAAGAACTTCCACCTCAAGGTGGATGTGATGACCGAGCCGAATTCAAACGGCGGTATTTATTTCCACACCAAGTATCAGGAGAAAAGCTGGCCCAAGGGCGGCTTTGAATGCCAGGTCAACAACACGCAAGACGATTGGAGAAAGACCGGCAGCCTCTACGACCTCGTCAACGTCTCTCAATCACTGGCCACTGACAAGAAATGGTGGACCCAGGAAATCATCGTCGAGGGCAGGAAAGTGACCGTCAAGGTGGACGGCAAAATTGTTCTCGAATACACCGAACCACTGGGAGCAACGGCTGGTAAAGATTTCGAGCGCAAACTAAGCGAGGGCACGTTCGCCTTACAGGCGCATGACCCAGGCAGCGTCGTCCGTTACAAAAACATTCGCGTAAAGCGGCTTTAATTAACAAGCGTCATTGCGACGCGGAATCACAATTTTGCAGTTTGCACGAGGCGATTTGGCAAAGACCAAATCGCCTCTATATTTGTCGGCATGCTGGCAACCCCGGAATGGATTCGCGCCGCCGCACAAGCGGGCCGCCTCGTAGAATTGTTCCCGCAGTGGCGCAAGATTCCCTTGTATCGAGAATCACTGGCTCGACATTCCAGTGGCCTGGCTGGCTTGCCGGTGATCACCAAACGCGACATGCGGGCCGGCTTCCCGCATAACTTTCTTTCGAACACTGACGCACTCGATGATTTGCTGGCTAAGGAACTCGTAGAAATCGAACACACGTCCGGCACATCGGAGGATCGTTTGCCGGTCATCATGCCGCGTGGCTGGTGGAACGAACAGGAGGAGCGCGCGCTGCGACTGAACCAGTTCGTCGCCCGCGTTCTCGACGAAGCCCCAAACGCGCGACGCGCGACCCTCACCGCTCCGGCCTGCAATGGTCTGACCTGTCCGACGGTCTGGATGTCGCAAGCGCAACGCACCATCGGCAACACGCTCTACGTCAATCTGGCGCGTATCCCTTTCGTTTTGAGCGATGCCGAACTGCAACGCATGGCAGACGAAATTGCCGCGTGGTCGCCCCAATTCCTCGATCTCGATCCGGTGCATGGCGTCTGGTTCGCGCTGTTCTGTGAACGTCGCGGGATTCGCTTTCCATCGGTGCGCTTTGTGATTTGCAGCTACGAATTCGTCAGCGTCGTGCACCGCCGCATCCTGCAACGCGTCTTCGGCGGGCCGGTGTTCAATCTCTACGGTTCGACCGAGACCGGTCACCTGCTCATGGAAAACGAAGCCGGCGAAATGAAACCCAGCTACGAAACCGCCGTGCTCGAAGTGGTGGAAGAGGATGAATTACTGGCCGCATCTGAACGACAAATTTCTTCCCTTGAACCGGAGCACCTCCTCTCCCCGTCCCTCTCCTCCATTCTGAATGGAGGAGAGGGTGGCCGCAGGCCGGGAGAGGAGGGGCTCTGCGGCTTTGGGGTTCAAAGCAGGAATCTGGCTTCGGGGAGAGGGGTCGCCGCAACGTCCGATGCGGTGGGCACGTTGCTGGTGACGACACTTTCCAACGATTACATGCCGCTGCTCCGCTATCGCATTGGCGATCTCGTGCAGCGTCACGAACGCGCGTACGGCACGGATTACACAATCCATGGCCGAATGCGCGATGCACTCACCGCTATCGATGGTCGCCGCGTAACCACGTGGCAGGTGGATCAATGCTTCGCTGGAGTTGCGGGCATCGCCCATTACCAATTACGACAAACGTCACGGGCGGGTTTTCATTTGCGCTACATTCCGGACCGCGCCGGCATGGATTCAAATTCTCTGAAGGAATTAGCTGCCAGACTGACCACGTTGCTGGGTGCGCCCGTCCAAGTGGAATCAGTCCCAACCTTGTTACCGGAAGCTTCGGGAAAATTCCGCCTGACCTGTCGAACTGATCCAACCACCTGAAGTCGCCAAGCGTTCGATCATTCCTCCGCCCTCGCCATGACGCGGTTACTGACGTTATTGCCGTCATGCGGACGGAGTCCGAGGAATGTTATGGCGCTGACAATCGTTATGATTCCCAAAGTCAGAAACGTGCGATGCAAGGCGGTGACGAATTCAATCGAACCGGATGGCTGGATGCCGCCGAGAAACCAGCGGGCTACCAGGGAGGCACACGCCACGCCGATGCTGATGGAGAGCTGTTGCGCGGTGCTGGCAATGGTGCTCGCATCGCTCGC
>DASUGI010000242.1:0-9077 GCA_036274115.1 Verrucomicrobiia bacterium | reverse complement strand
TTAAGCTGCCCCCGTAATGATCGCTTTGCTTGATTACGGCTCCGGCAACCTGCGCAGTGTTCATAAAGCACTGCTCAAGGTCGGCGCCAATGTGCAGATTGTTCAGCATCCCGAAGGCATTCGGGACGCCAGCGCGATCGTGTTGCCTGGCGTCGGCGCGTTCGATGACTGTATCAATGCCTTGCGCAAACAGGAATTGCTTGAAGCCTCACGCGAGTTCATCAAAACCGGAAAACCCTTCCTCGGCATTTGCGTCGGCTATCAGGCGCTGTTTGAACGGAGCGAGGAATTCAACAGTTGCGCCGCGGGCTTGGGCATTTTCAGCGGCAGCGTCGTTCGGTTCGCAGCGAGACCCGGTCTAAAAATTCCTCAAATCGCGTGGAATCAAATCGAGATCACGCGAACGGACTGTCCGCTGTACCGGGGCGTTGCCAACGGCAGCTACGTCTATTTCGTCCACAGCTTCTTTCCGAAGCCGACCGACCCAGGCATCGTGGCAACCAAAACTGAATACGGCGAAACGTTCGCGTCGTCCGTTTGGAAAGACAACGTGTTTGCCACTCAGTTCCACCCGGAGAAAAGCCAGAAGGTCGGCCTGCAGTTGCTGAGCAACTTCGTGGCGCTGACCACGTAGGACAGGCGTCGCGCCGTCTCATCTTTTTAGAATAGAACACCGCTCAATCAGCGCTTGCCAGTGAAAGACAGGCGCGCCTGCTCACTCAATCTTCATCTCGCGCTGGATCCCGAACTTCTCGATGCGCTTGCGCAACGTAGCGCGGGTAATTCCGAGCAACTTCGCCGCCTGCACCTGATTGTTCTCGGTATCTTTCAGCGCTTCGATGACCAGTTCGCGTTCGACCGCCGGCAATACCTTGAGCTTCGGATCACGCTTGGCGATGTGAAATAATTGCCGTGCGAGCAGGGCCGCATCCGCAGCACTGCCATCAGCAAGGCCACCGGTCACGGGGATGTTGGCCACACTGCCCTGCCCAGTGATTTCCGGCGGCAGGTCGCCCGCGAGGATCGCCCCACTCTTGGCGATGACGTGTGCCCGCCGAATGATGTTTTCCAGTTCACGAACGTTGCCGGGCCAATGATACTTCTCCAACGTCTTCACCGCGGAGGACGCAATCGACTTGGGCTCGCGTTCGTTCTCCCGGGCAATTTTCTTGAGAAAATAATTCACCAACAGCGGAATGTCCTCCCGACGCTCGCGCAACGGCGGAATATGAATCCGCACCACGTTCAAGCGATAGAACAAATCTTCTCGAAATTGCCGCGCTGCTACCGCCTGTTCCAACGGCTTGTTCGTGGCCGCAATCACGCGCACGTCAACCTGGATAGGCTGATTGCCACCTACGCGCTCGAACGTGCCGCTCTGCAGCACACGCAAAATCTTCGTCTGCGTCGGCGGCGTCATGTCACCGATTTCATCCAGAAAGATCGTACCCTTGTTGCATTGCTCGAACTTGCCGATGCGTTGCATCGTCGCGCCCGTGAACGCACCGCGTTCGTGGCCAAACAATTCGCTCTCCAGGAGTTGCTCCGGGATGGCCGCACAGTTGACCGCCAGAAATGGTTGTTGGCTCCGCTCGCCATGATGATAGATGGCGCGCGCCACGAGTTCCTTGCCCGTGCCGCTTTCGCCCGTAATGAGCGCGGTCGCATCCGACGCCGCAACTTGCCCAATCAGCTTGAACACCTGCTGCATTGTTTCGCTGCGACCGACGATACCCTGTTCGTAATCTTCCGATTCAAGCAGCGGCTGATACGACACCACCTGCTTCATGTCGCGTGCGGCTTTGAGTGCGTTGGTGACGATCTCCTTCAGCTTCGGCACATCGAACGGCTTGAGCAGATAGTCGTACGCTCCCAGCTTCATCGCTTCAATGGCGGTCTGCGTCGTGCCGTAAGCCGTCATCAGAATGACCAGAAGCTTCGTATCCATCTGCCGGATACGTCGGAGAGTTTCGAGGCCATTGATGCCGCCCATGCGGATGTCCATCAGCACGAGGTCCGGCTTGATTTTGGGAATCAGCTTCAGTCCGTCCTCGCCACTGGAGGCGGTGGTGAGTTCAATTTCCGGCGAATCAAAAATTCGGCGGAAGGAGTATTGGATTTCCTCTTCGTCGTCGATCAACAGTAATTTGCTCATCTGTTCCTGACTAATCAGCGCGTAAAATAGCGGATTCGTCCGGTTGGAACAGTGAATTATTCTGCGGGTTCGCAGAATTACCACGAGCCAGGCTTATAGACGCAACGCGCGGAAGTAATCCGACAAAGGGGCGACGGCGTTATTGGTGTAAAACCACTGGCTGCCGGTTAACACATTCGTCGCAAGCGATTGCCAGTTCCGCAAATCGGCCGCATGTTCGAGCACCAAAGTCTGTCCCGACGCTCCGTTAACGATGATTCGCAATTGCGAAACGCCAAGCTGCGTGATTGCCAGTGTTGGCGGCGCTTGCGGTGCCGTGACTTGAACCGGCTCTGGGGCATAAAGGAATCGGGAGCGACCCCCCCCAGCAATCCGGGCGAAAAACCGATACGAACCGGGGGCAGCATTCGATGCGGCAAGCAGAATGTTGGTCGTGGAAAAGCTGACGAAGGACACCCCGTTGCCCGGAACCGGAATTTCGCAAAGCAACGTTTGATTCGTGTTAAGCGGATTCAGGTCCGCATCTAAATAAATCCCAATCGTGGCGAGCTCGGTATTTGGTCGGGCCCACTGATAATAAAACCTTAGCGGCGTGCTTTGACCGGGTTCAACACTGTTCGTGGTTGTGCGATTGAACCGGATGAGGTTCGGCCAATCGCCGTTGTTGGACGTGAGCGCGGTGCGATTCGCCGCAGTGCCGGCGCCTAAGTCCCAATTCTGGTTAAAGCCATCGCGAATGGCACTGGTGCCCAGCCCCAGCGGCATGTCAAAAGACGTGCGCTCGGCGCCGCCAATCAAACTGTAATGGAAACCCGCATTCGTGCCGCGCTGCTCATAGGCAACCCACCAGTTCGTGCGCGCGGCGACTGAAAGACTCGCTTCGGTATCGCTGGTCGGCACTCGCCAATCCAGCGTGCCGTGATACCACAAATGCACATCGGAGTGCGCACCGCCCGTTCCGGTATAACCGCCACTATCCAAACCAGTCAATCGCCGTACGTAGGCTCCGGCCACAGCTTTGCCACGGACAAGGCTGTCAACCATCTGCCAGTAATTGTCATGGAACAAAACGTTTACATAAGTATTGGCGGGTGCATCCACAGCCGTGTAAAGGAAACGGTCCAGCGGAAAGTCCGGATCATTCAACGGATGCGGATCCAACGTCGTCAAGTGATCCACCCACACACCGTTCGTCCCGATCAAGCGACTCACTTCACAGATCAGCGAGCCACCTCGACTGTGTCCAATCAGGTGCAACGGAAACTCCGCCAGCGCCCGCCCATTCAGTTCGGGAATGAAATTCGTGCTCAACAATGCCGGCAACACTGCCGCCGCCACTTGATACGTGTTGTAAGAATCGCCATCCGCCAGTTGCCGCCAATCCAGCTTCACTACGATCTCGCCCGTGTCCGAATTTGTGGGAGCAATCCCCGCCACTCGGGCCGTCGTCAGGTAATACGCGTTGTTGAAGTTGGAAAACGACATCTGGTAACAAGTGAAGTTGGTTCCCGGGAAGCGCCGATAGTTTAGGACATTGGTCGCCATCCCGGTAATCCAGCCGTCCACATTACCATTCAGTCCGTGAGTGATGATGGTTACGCCAGCAGCATTTCCTCGAACGGGGCACACCGACAACACGGCCATGGCCATGGCAGAAAGGCAGCAGAAAATCCGCAAGACAGGCGAACTTCTCATCGGTTGCCGCTGACCGTAAACCAGATCACGCGTTTGGTCGAGATTTCATCACGCTACAAACGACCGTGACCCGATGTGAATTCTACGGACTCGTCACCGGCGCGTATCACCGGAGGTTTTTCTTGTGGCCTCAATGTTTGCGGTGCAGCATCGTTAACATATTCCTATGCCCTCTTTGCTTGTCCACGATGAGACCACTTCCGGCCAAAAGACTCATTCGTTCACACTCGACTGCCTGACCGAACGGATGACGGTGCGCGAACTCATCCGTGCCCGCATTTATCAGGAGGTGCAGGACTACAACCAGAAAGCGCCGGACTACTTCCGCGGCCTGGTCGAACCCACGCAAGCCGAGCGCACTTTGAACGGTTTCAAGCTAAAGGCAAAACGCCAGATTGACTGGCAGGAACAATTCAAGCGGGCGTGTGAAGCGTTCGAGCGAAACGGCTTCTTCGTCCTGGTCGGCGACCAACAAGCGGCAACGCTCGACGAGGAATTCGAGGTGAAAGTGGATACCGAAGTGAGCTTCGTGAAACTCGTGCCGCTGGTAGGAGGCTGAAAAAGCAGATGAATGCCCGTAGCGCAGAACCAGCGTCCGGAGCGATGGTCTCAAGCCAGAGTCTCGACGGCTTTCCAATAGATGCATCGTCGCCAGATCACATATGGCACACCTGCATCAATGCATTGTTCGACGAAATTCCCAAGCCATTCATTGCCTCGCACGTAAGGGCAGGAGATTTCTCATCGGGCCAAAAGATTCTGGAGGCCACCCCGAT
The DNA here is from genome assembly GCA_036274115.1 of Verrucomicrobiia bacterium. Taxonomy (GTDB): domain Bacteria; phylum Verrucomicrobiota; class Verrucomicrobiia; order Limisphaerales; family JADLHS01; genus JADLHS01. The sequence goes on along the minus strand of DASUGI010000242.1, from coordinate 4,451 downwards.
GGAACAAACTGTCGCCGTTGGTGCGCTCATGCGGCGGCGGCTGGCAAACGATTTGACGTTTGAACGTGTGGGCAGCCGGCCTGGTCAGTCGTGCGAGTGCCAAGACCTCCTGCGCCATCTCACCAGCGCACTGTTCCGTCGCAAACTCCCCTTCACTGGAGCCCAAGCCACAGAGTTGATCACTTTGGCGACATTGGGTTCGCCCATGCGCACGTTTGATGACGACCTGCCTGCACTGGTGAAAGTTGCCCGACGGTTAAATAACAAGGGTGCGCTGGAGCCGGAATTGATCCGGGCGTTGCAGGAACTCGCAAACTCATTTGTGTCCGGCGCCGTTTGGGAAGACGCCCGCCGCCGCAAGGTTCGGAAGGAGATTGCCGAGATATGCACCGAGCCGGTTGCAATCTCCGTGTCTCATCCTGAGGAAAACAAGTCCGAGCCAACGCCCCTATTGTCGTCTACGGCTTCGATTAGAGGCTGGGGCGGATTTCCGATTCGCAACGATGATCCCCTGCGCGACTTTCATCTGAAGCTGGACGAGTATTTGAAGCAATCCGCGCCCACCATTCTCAACTGTTTAAGCATCGCACCCGAGAAACACGCTGCTGGAAACGAGTTATTGTCCCAAACTGGCGAAGTAGCGGCGAATATCATCCGGGCCGGAATCGCCCGCTTGAGGTATTGGATTCAGGAGGAAGATCGGTGGCTGGCTGAGGAGGCGCAGAAGGATTTCAACCGACCACCAGAACAATGGCTGGAACTGTTGATGGCAAAAAGCCGACGCCGACTGCCCAAGGAGTCGCCCAACGACGAGAATCGAATAGCGTTTCCGATGGCGCTGCGGCCAGTACTTGAAAAACTGCTTTGGGCCAAACCGCCGATGCATTCGCACGACTTTGAGAGCCTGGTGGATTTTGTAGCCGACGGAGACCAGGAAGGCATTACTGGCGTCTTGTCCGCCTGGCCGCTGATTCGCGCCATCGAACACGCCGCAACGCATTCCGGACTGCCTCCGGGATTGCGCCGACGCCTCAGCGACTGGAGCCAGAACATCCAATCGCGTCCGCGCATGGGGACTGATGGCCGGAAACTTGTCGCCAACATTTCGTTTGTGCTCGGCGAGAGTTCCACGCCTGTCGTCCAATCCGGCGAGGCTTGGAGCGACGCGTGTCTCGCCGATCTCAAGGCGATGAATCGCCCGGCGGCTTCCGATTGGCTTGATCTGCTCCGCCACTGTTCGAAGGCCGAATCCTCCAAGCCAACACAAAAGTGGCTGACACAAGCAAACACCTTGATGGATGCGTTAGGGCGCGACCGGTTCAAAACGATTACGCTTCGCTGGTTTGAACTGGTCGCCAAGCCACGCCCCATTCACCGGGAGCCGCCGGACACGTACTCCCCCGACCCGGACCTCCTCATTACCGAACACAATGCCACCGTATTGCGGGGGCTGGCCTGGTGCTGCACGGGTTGGAAGGATGCTGACGTTAGTTCCGCATTGGCTAATCTCGTCGAGGTTTGTTTCAAGAAAGTCCGCCAGCTTGGCCCGCGCTGTCCGCGCGTCGGCAACGCCTGCCTCTACGCGCTGAGCGTCACATCCTCGGAGGATGCGGCGGCACAGTTGAGCCGATTGGATTCCACGGTGAAGCAGCCGACCGCCAGGAAACGCATCGGAAAGTCGCTCGATGCCGCTGCCACGCTCACGGGCCAGACACGCGAGGACCTGGAGGAGAAATCCGTCCCCACGTTTGGACTTGGCGCGGACGAAACGCTCACCCGTAGTTTCGGTAGTTGCTCCGCCACATTGCGAGTCGTCAATTCGCGAGAGGTTGAAATCTCCTGGTTCAAAGACGGCAAGGCAGTGAAGTCAGTTCCCTCCGAGGTAAAGCAAAACCACCCGGACGAACTGAAGCAATTTCAGAAACTCGGCAAGGACATTGTCAAGATGCTTGCGGCCCAGCGCATCCGCATCGAGCGGTTGCTGATGTCGGGGCGCGAGTGGAGTTTCGAAGTGTGGCGACAACGCTACCTCGACCATCGGTTGCTCGCCGGGATCTCACGGCGGTTGATCTGGCATTTCAAACACGGCGAACGCACGGCGCTCGGCACGTGGCGCGACGGAAAACTGGTGGACGTTCACAACCTGCCACTGGACTGGCTCGCGCCAGAAACACGCGTGCGGCTATGGCATCCGATTGGTTTTCCGGTAGAAACAGTCGCCGCCTGGCGGGAGTGGATTCACGCACAAGAGATTTGCCAACCGTTCAAGCAGGCACACCGGGAGGTGTACCTCCTCACCGACGCCGAATTGCGAACGGGCAATTACTCGAACCGTTTCGCGGCGCATCTCCTGGGGCAGCACCAGTTCGCCGCACTCTGCACCCAGCGCGGTTGGAAATATTCACTGATGGGGGGATTCGATTCCTATTCCGTCCCGACTCTCGAACTTCCGGCGTGGGACATGTTGGCGGAGTATTGGGTGGAAGGCGTCGGTGAACTCGCAGCCTCGGGAATTGCACTGCATCTGAGCACCGACCAGGTGCGATTCGTGCGCGCGGGCGAAGCGCTACCGCTCACGGAAGTCCCCGCCACGGTCTTCAGCGAAGTGATGCGCGATGTGGATTTGTTCGTGGGAGTGGGCAGTATCGGCAATAATCCCGAGTGGAGGGATCAGGGTGAAATCGAAAACGCCGGCAACTACTGGCAGAGTTATTCCTTCGGCGACCTCAACGCCTCCGCGAAGACGCGAAAGGAAGTTTTGCAGCGGTTGTTGCCCAAGCTAAAGATCGCGACTCAGTGTTCGTTCGAAGAAAAATTCCTGGTCGTGAAGGGTAGCCTTCGCACCTACCGAATTCACCTTGGCAGCGCGAACATTCAGATGGAGCCAAACAATCAATACCTCTGCATTGTCCCCGACTCGAGGCCTCTGGCGCGTAACGATGACAAGGTGTTGCTCCCGTTTGAAGGCGACCGCACGCTGTCATTAATTCTCAGCAAAGCATTTCTCTTAGCAGACGATGCAAAAATCAAAGACTCCAGCATCGTGAATCAAATCAGTCGGTAACGGAGCGCCGATCTCCGGATCGGCGCGTTCCAACACGATTCACCAACAAGCCGAACTGGAGTTCGGCGCTCCGTTCACCACTTCAATTCCTGCAAGCGGCGCGCGACTTCTTCGGCATTGGCGCGACTGTTGAAGGCGCTGATGCGGAAGTAGCCTTCGCCCTTTGACCCGAAGCCTGAGCCCGGAGTGATAACGACATTTGCTTCACCGAGAATCTTGTCGAAGGCCTGCCAACTGGTGACGCCTTGTGGCGTGCGCACCCAGATGTAGGGCGCGTTGATTCCGCCAAAAACTTTCAGTCCGGCCTTCTTCGCGCCCTTACGCAACACTTCGGCATTGCCGAGATAATGCGCAATGAGAGCTTTAACCTGCTCCTTGCCTTCCGACGAATACAGCGCCTCAGCCGCACGCTGCACGATGTAGCTGACGCCGTTGAACTTGGTCGTCATGCGGCGCGACCAAAGCGGATGCAGCGGTTTGGCTTCACCAGCCTTGGTGTAGGCGTTGAGTGATTTCGGAACGACCGTGAACGCGCAACGCGTGCCGGTGAAGCCACCGTTCTTCGAGAAGCTCCGGAACTCGATGGCGCATTCGCGCGCCCCAGGAATTTCGTAGATCGAATGCGGGATCGCCGGGTCGGTGATGTACGCCTCGTAGGCTGCGTCGAACAGAATCACTGCTTTGTGTTCGAGCGCGTATTTGACCCAGGCTTCGAGTTGTTCACGCGTGGCGACGGCGCCGGTCGGATTGTTCGGCGAGCACAGATAAATCACGTCCACGTGCTTCTTCGGCGGCTCGGGGATAAAGCCATTGCTTGGACGGCATGGGAGATAAACGACCTTCGCATACGCGCCGGCTTCGTTCGCCGGACCAGTGTGACCAGCCATCACGTTCGTATCCACATAGACTGGATACACGGGATCGCTGATGGCGATCTTGTTCTTGTCGCCGAGGATGTCCAGGATGCTGCCGCAATCGCACTTGGAGCCGTCGCTAACAAAAATTTCGTCGTCGGCCACTTCCATGCCGCGATCGCGGAAATCATTCTTCGCAATGGCAGTGCGCAACCATTCATAACCCTGCTCCGGACCATAGCCCTTGAACATTTCGCGCGACGCCATTTCGTCCACGGCCTTGTGTAAGGCAGCAATGACGGCGGGCGGCAATGGCTCGGTTACGTCGCCGATTCCGCAGCGAATCAGGCGTTGGGCGGCTTCGGAGTTGGCTTCGCAAAAAGCCTTCACGCGCCGACCGATCTCGGGAAAGAGGTAGCCGGCTTTGAGTTTCAGATAATTTTCGTTGAGCAGTGCCATAGTTTGGTTTCCAAATCAAAAAGCCCGCCCCACAACGCGGGACGAGCGTGCCAATGGATGATACGGAATTAACC
>DASUGI010000241.1:0-2645 GCA_036274115.1 Verrucomicrobiia bacterium | reverse complement strand
CGAAAAAATTTTTAACAAAAGGACCAAATCGCATCACTAACCAAGTGCGCGATCAGGTCCTACTGTGGAATCAATCCCACCAGAGATGATCACTAAAACCAGCCCCGGCCTCCAGGGTCTTTCGTTTTGAATTCATAAGTTGGCGAGGAGCTGCAGGCAGCGGCGGGAACAAGCGGCCAGAGTTTCGCGCAACGCCGGCAGCGACTGCTCGGAGATTACATGCAAGAGTGAACTGCGGATCAGCGCCAGGTTGGCCAGCAGGTTTGGGTTGCGAGAGCGAGAGCGATCTTCACCCATTAAGACATCCCGGCGCCAGTGGTTGCGGATTTCAACGCCACCCCAGTGCCCACGAATCAGCCCCAGCCACTGTTCAGGCCCATACTGTGAGGGGGGTGCGCTGGAGAGGTAATAACGCGATTCGGTCGTGCTGAGTCCGGTTTTCTTGAGGGTCCTTTCACTTCGCAGGACGATCAAGGTTCGGGCAAAGGGGAAGTCGCACTGGAGGGGTTCGACGGCAAAGGCATGCAAGCGCCGGGTTTCGACTCTTCCGTGACCGGATTGGGTATGGACAAAAAGGGGGTGTCCTTGAGCGCGTCCAAACCCTGAGCCTGCTTGAGCAGACCCGGTTGATTGCCTTTGATCTGGAAGAGATAATCGCCACCCTTTTCCACGATGGTTCGGGCGTGTGGGCGCTGACAGTGCAGCGGATCGCCCGTAATCATTTTTCCATCCAATGCGGGAAGTTCATCCAGGAGCTTGGCCGCCGCGCTCTGTTCGCAGCGTGGGGTGCCCTCTTTCTGATCGTAAATGGCCACAGCCTGGGGCGCGCCGTCCTCGTGTTGCGCCAGAGTCAGCAGTCCGATGTGATCGCGAATCATTTTGCCATCCAGGGCCAGGGCTTGAGGCAGCGCTCCGGCTTGGCTTTGAAGCCAACCATTGAGCCGGCTGGCAAATGCTTCCGGATCCATACGGGTGAGCACTTGGTAGAAGACGCCGTAACCGGGAACCTCGTAGAAGGCGCGCGTGCCTTTCTTGAGTGGCAGCACCAGGCGCCGACGCTGCGCCTGGCTGAGCGTCGTCGCAAAACGGGCGATCTCGGCAATCTCGCGCCTCCCCGCCAACAGCGCCATCGCAATGATCGTGAGCACCGGGCCAATGCGATAGCGAGTGTGCGAGTCTCGCGGGTCGGGAGCTTTGCGGAACACATCCAATAATGAACCCAGTTGCAGCGCGTTGATCGGCAGCGTTCCATTGGGGGCTGCGACCAAACCGTTTCGGCAATCCTCCGGCAGCTGTGCTGAGCGCAACAACTCGCGCGCTTCAGGTACGAGTGGGCGCATCCATAGCCGTTTGGGTCGATCGTTGGCCACGTAAAAGTCAGCTCGATGCCGGCTGTAGCCGGCGCTCAGGCCCACCGCTTCCCAGTTGCTGGCCTTGTAACAAGTCCCCGCGTATGCCTCCGGATCGGTAAAGCTTTCGGCCAACAGTGGCCGATAGCCAAACTGTTGCCGCCACTGCTCTGCCAAAACCCGCAGAGCCGCACCCATTGCCTGTGAAGCCAGATTGGGAAACTCTCCCTTTTGCGCCAGCACCAGAAACCGCCGGTTTTGCACGATCAACTTCAATCGCTCCAATCGTTGGGAGGCACTCCAGGAAATCCACAAATCCCGGTCTTTGAGAGCGTAGCACGCCGGCCCCCATACCAAAAGCGCTGCGGGCTTTCCATCCACCTCCACCACCTGCCTCAGATAATCCCCCACAGAACGACCCGCTCCCAGATAATGATGATCAGCCAACACTCCATCAAACCACCGAACCTCGTCGCCAGAAGCAACGCGAACAACCACTGAGCCACGAGCACGGTCCGATTGCACCAGACAAGTTTGCGTTCTCATCCCAGTCTAGCACAGCAAAAATCCCGTCCCATGTCTAGCTCAAACTTTCAGCTATGTTCCTCAACAACTTCCGTCCTCCCGGAAAAAGACCCTGCTGCAAAGGGATGGGGTTGTTTGTTTGAATTTGACTCCTGGCAGGCTCTTTGAGTTTATTATTCTGCACGTATGCTTCAGCGCTTCGCTCGCGACCACTTCCGTTCCACGGAAAGGCGACTGGGAGCATTGTTGTTGTTAGCACTCGCATTCGCGCTCGCCGACATTCGCTTCGCAAATGGCAAGGATGCGCCTGCGACAGGAGAAATTGATTCTGAGCCGATCGGGCGACAACATTATTTGACCAACGTGATGCAATTCAGGGCGCTGTCGGGTAAGGATTACCTGAATGAGTGCGCGTTTCGTCTCGAAGGGGTTGTCACTTTCGTCGATACCAACCGCAATCTGGTTGTAGTTCAGGACGACACTGGAGCGGTGGCTTTGAATTTCAATTTTCGCGGTGTCAAATTTGAGGTGGGCCAATTTGCGGTGTTCGAGGGCACGAACATTTATCCCTACGTGGTGAGCTTCCCAGATGATCCATTTCGACCCTCCGCCACTGACATCCGAACATCGTTCGAAGCGCCGACGGGGCAGGGCGATTATTATCTTACTCGGATGCGGGGATACTTGCGGCCGGCGGTGAGCGGGGAATATACATTTTGGGTGGCGAGTGACAATTCGTCGGAACTTTGGATCAGCACGAGCGAAGATCCG
>DASUGI010000240.1:0-11220 GCA_036274115.1 Verrucomicrobiia bacterium | reverse complement strand
GCCACTCGGCACACCTCCACCCACGGGCATTTACGATCCAAACTGGCAGTTCGTTGCGGCCTACACGATGAACAGCACTGCGGCTGCCGGCGCCGGCCGAATGCAAAATCCCGGCACGGCAACTGTCGTCGGCTATGAAAGCGGGACGAGCGTGAACTTCATCGTCCGTGCCTGGCACTCCACGACCGGTGGTGACAACTGGCAGGATGCCCTGCCTGGCTTGACCATCTTCGGTCACTCGGCGCTTGGCACCGCGACGCTAGGCGGTCAGTCGCCCGGCGGTCCAAATTATTCCACGCCCGCCGCATTCGGTTCGGGTGCGGGTCAAATCGGTGGCTTCCGCATCGGATATCCAGAAGACGTCCCTCCTGAATTTCTGATTAATCCATCCAATACCGTGGTCAGTGTGGGAAGCGATGTGACATTAACCACGCTGGCTCAACAATATTACATGTCCCCTCCCATTGCCTATCAATGGCGAAAACAACTGGTACCAATTACTGGCGCAACCAGTACTAATTTGATCCTGACAAATGTCACGTTGGCGGATGCGGGCAGCTACGATGTCCTTGCCAGCAACCTGTTCGGCAGCACCACCAGCTCCGTAGCCATGCTGACAGTATTCAATCCGGCCATCGCGGCCACGTTAAGTTCGCCGGCCTATACCACGGACAATCACTTTCAATTCACCGTGACCGGCACTGCAGGGAGCAACTATGCGGTCGAGGTCGCCACCAATTTCCCGGTGTCCTCGGCGTGGATTTCCCTTTTCACTAATGCCTCGCCGTTCACCTTTGTGGATTCGAACGCGCAGAACTTCCCGCAGCGATTCTATCGGGCGCAGGCTCGCTGAGTTGGTCGAACCCGGTTCACCATCCGGGCGCATTACCCGACAGAAAGAAACCCATAACCCGGTATTAATTCTGCCGCCCGTGCCTCAATCCTGATTGACGACCCTGCTGATTGGACAGAGGGTGAACTGTCGCCACAGCCCGGTTGCCTCAGTACCCGCTCTCTTGGCGCAGCCGCAGTGCGTGGGACCATTCGCACTCATGATTCAAACGAAAGGTTTGCAACATGAAAAACTTCGCTGCGCTTCTTGTATGCCTCGGGTGTTTCGCCCTCGTTGCGAGTATGTCTGCCCAAGGATTGATTCTTTGGAACAACACCTCGGCGACGCTGATTTCAGTGAACGGGTCAACGATGCTGCCTTACAATCCTTCCTCACCGGCAACCATCTACTACTTTGGCCTGTTTATCGCACCAATTGGCACGCCGGCGCCGACTGGCCCAGGTCCTTGGCCCGGGATCAACGATCCCAACTGGCAATTTGTTGTGGCCTACACGATAAACAGCAGTGCGGCTTCCGGCGCGGGTCGGATGCTGAATCCCGGGGTTGCAACGGTCCCCGGGTATGATGCCGGGTCGAATGTCAATTTCCTCGTCCGTTACTGGCAGTCCACTTCGGGTACCACCAATTGGCCAGCCGCCAAGCCGGGCTTGACAACTCTCGCTACCTCGGCTGTTGGTGCCGCAGTCCTCGGTGGAGGGCCGTTTCCCATTCCGCAGGCATTCGGTGTCGCTGCCGGTCAGATCGGCGGCTTTGGCGGCCTTTGTTTGAGCTGTTTCCCTCCCTGGTTCGTGGTCAGCCCATCCAATACGTCCGCAACCTTGGGAAGTGATGCGACGCTCTATTCCCAGGCAATGACCTATGGCGGAGGATTGAGTTATCAGTGGCGGAAAGGAGGCGCATTTCTACCGGGAGCTGTTAATGCCTTTCTCACTCTGACGAATGTCACATTGAGTGATTCAGGAACCTACGACGTGCTGGCCACCAACTTTTACGGCAGCGCCCACAGCTTCGCGGCTACCCTGACGGTGTTTCTTCCCGTCATCCCCGCCACGCTGGTATCGCCGGCCTACACCACGAACCGCCAGTTTCAATTCAGCGTCGTCGGCACAGTTGGGAGCAACTACGTGGTGCAAGTCGCCACCAATCTCGCGTCGCCCACGACCTGGCTGTCGCTTTTCACCAACGTCTCCCCGTTCACCTTTGTGGACTCCAACGCACAGAACTTCCCGCAGCGATTCTATCGGGCGCAGGCTCACTGAATCACGTGGTTCGTTTCATAATCCTACAAACTTCATCCCAAACCGGATCCAAAGCGGAATGGTGGCCAGACCAACCACCGACGTGCCGATAACCACACGCATCGCTGTGGCGGGATCACCACCGTAGTGTCGTGACAGGACAATTGGGAACACCGCCGCGGGCATCGCGGCTTCCAGCACCATCACACGCTTTAATTCCACCGAGGCCGGAAGAAATCTCGCCACCAGCAAGAACAGCACTGGCAACACTCCGATTCGCAACAACAGGGCCGCGCCAATCACGCGCCAGCCGGACTTCGAGTGGAACTCGTGCAGATGATCCGCCACCATCGCCCCGATGAGGATGAGCGCCATTGGGATCGCACATTGACCCAACCAGTGCACGCCGGTGATCAGTGGCTTCGGCAAATGCGCATTCAAACCCAGTGTGTTGAGCACCAATGCAAGTATGATGGCCAGCAGCGGCGCATTGATGATTCTTCGCCAGCTTTGTCCCAGGCTGCCGCCCGTGAACGTCCACACACCCAACGTCCACAACGCCGCCTCCACACCCATCATCACGAGGAAAAGCACGCCCGCCGTTGCTTTGTCAAACAGCAGCAACGTCAGCGGTAGCGGAATGTAACCGTAATTGTAAATGCCGACGCACACCGCAAACGTGCGCACCGCGGGGCGTTCGCGTGATCCGTGCAGCGCACCACAAGCCAACGCCAGCCCGATGCCCAGCGCGACCGAGGCGTATCCGAAGGCGGGCGCGAGCAAGAGGTTTTGAACCTGCGAAAGCGCTGGATTCCCCAGCGCCGAGTCAAAGATCAAACACGGCAACAGCAGGTTCACATTCACCCGCAGCAGACTGCTATCGGCTTCTTCCGTCAGCCAATTCAGCTTCCGCACGCCGAGCCCGATGACCATCAATCCGAAGATCGGCAGGACGGCGCTCAGCACCGTGGCGAATTCATTCATGGCAGAAGTGCTCAAGCAGTACTTCAGTCTCGATGCGCTGAATCTCCCGCAGTGTCCGAATCACCGCTTCATCCTTGGCCGAATCGCATGCGTCCACAAACGCGGAAGGATCCCAATGGCCACCAGGAACAAGCTGCCTGGCTAAATCTGACTTTCCATCGCCCAGCAGTTTGCAAACTCTCGTTCCAGTTTCAGTAAATGCAGCATGATTCCCCACTCGTCGCCACCAGTACTTCGAATTCCAAGCATCCGGTTCGCGGCGGTGCATGATGGCGTGAACGAAACTGCCATCGGCATTCTCAATGCCCTGCGAAATCGTGTGCGAAGCATCCAAATGGTCGTGCCACAAGAGAATCAGCGCGCGGACGAGCTGCTGGCGAGTTGAAGAGAGCCTGCACTTGCCCAGCACCGCAGCCAGCCTGGAATTCAATTCCGCCTCGGGCAACACCCCGTCACGCGGCCCGGGCCCAAGTTCTGGCGGTTCCGCGGTGGCAAGAAGTTGTTTAATCTGAGTTACAATTTGCTCCGACATCACCCCAGCTTGGCCAGCGGGACAGTCCTTGCCAAGAACGTAGCGCACCTGCGTTGGAAGGCTTTGCTGCGGTTTTGGCCGAACAAAATTCCATCCAGACTGTCCATTCTTCGTCGGAGGCGAACGGACCCTTGCGCCCGGCGCCGCTACCGACAAGACTGTTGCGCCATAATGGAGAAGCTGTCGTGGCAAACGCGGATTGCAAAACGACGCACGGCTCGCGCCGTGCGCATCGTTGTGGCCTTGCTTTGCTTTCTGACCACACAGCTTGTTGCCCAGGCCATCACTCTTAGCGCTTCGCTGGAACGCGAGACCGTCACCTTGGGTGAAAGCGTTCGCTTGTCGATCATGTTTGAAGGCGGCCAGCCGCAGGGCACGCCAAGCCTTCCAACCATTGCGAACCTGCAGATCGTTTACAATGGCCCGTCCAGCCAGTTCAGCTTCGTCAACGGTCAGACCAGTTCCAGCATCACTCACAACTACACCGTCACGCCGCGCCAACCGGGCAACTACACGATTCCGGCTCTGACCGTCGAGGTCGGCGGGCAAAAGCTGACCACGCAACCGTTGCATCTGACGGTGCTCAAGCCCAACGCGCTGCCGCCCGAAGCCATGGCATCCGGAACACAACCGGCCTTTCTCCGGCTGCAACTGCCCAAGACGAATCTCTATTTCGGCGAAATCATCATGGGCGAGTATCAGCTCTACCTGCGCGATGGAATCGTGGGCATCAACCAGTTCCAATTCACCGCTACGCCCGCCGAAGGTTTGTCCGTCGGAAAATTCATTGAAGGCCAGCGCCGCCGCACGCAAGTCGGCAATATCGGCTACACTGTCGTACCGCTTTATTTCGTTTTAACTCCCGTGAAGACCGGTCCACTGAGCATCGGGCCGGTCACCGCCAATGTCGTGATCGAATTGCCGCCCTCGGGCAACCGCCGGCGCGACTCGTTTTTTGATGCATTCTTCAACAGCAACGAACGAAAGCAACTCGCGCTTGCGACCGACACGATCAATCTCCAGTGCCTGCCCTTGCCCGAGCAAAACAAACCCGCGGACTTCAGCGGCGCGGTGGGCAACTACACCATGACCGTAAACGTCGGCCCCACCAATGTCGCCACCGGCGATCCCATCACCGTCCGCGTCGAAATCACCGGCCGCGGCGCGCTCGACGCCGTCAAACTGCCCGCGCAATCCGCCTGGGAGAATTTCAAGTCCTACCCGCCCACCGCGAACGTCGAATTCAGCGATCAACTCGGAATGCAGGGCCGCAAAATCTTCGAGCAAATCATTTCGCCTGAAAACGCGGACATCAAAGAGCTGCCGCCCTTCTCGTTCTCGTTCTTTGATCCGGAGACCGCGCAGTATCGCACACTCACCCACCCGGACACCCCGCTCGTCGTTCGTCCCGGAGGACACGCCCCCGCGCCGGTTGTCGCCGCCACGTCCCATGCTTCAAACGACACGCCGCCGCCGCAACAAGACATCGTTCCGATCAAAACCCGGCTCGGCAACGTCAGGTCCGCAGGCTCTTTCATCGGCACCCGCAAAGTTTTCCTCGCGCTGAACGTCGTGCCCATGCTGGCATTCATTGGCGCCATTGTCTGGCGCAAACGTACTGACGCTCTGGCCAACAATCCGCGCCTGCGTCGCCAACGTCAGGTGGCTGCCACGATTGATGCCGGACTCAAGCGCCTTGAAACCCTCGCAGCCCAAAACACGTCCGATGAGTTCTTCGCCGAACTCGTGCACCTCTTGCAGGAAAAACTGGGCGAGCGCTTGAATTGTTCCGCCTCATCAATCACCGAAGCCGTCATTGACGAAAAACTGCGCCCGCGCGGATTGCCAGACACCACGCTCGACGAACTGCATGCGCTGTTTCAATCGTGCAATCTCGCCCGCTACGCGCCGGTGAAATCGAGCGAGGAACTCGCCGGCATCATCCCCCGGCTCACCACCGCGTTGAAGCAGCTGGAGGAGGTCAAATGATGAAACGCCTGCTGCTTTTCGTCGCTTTGACTCTGCTTCTGCCGGTGTTCGCTCGCGCAGCTGCTTCTCCCGTCGTTTCCATTTCTCCCGACGCCCAGTTTGAAGCTGCGAACAAACTCTACGCGCAGAGCAAGTTTGTGGAGGCCGCCGCGGAGTACAACAAGTTGATTGAGGCCGGCACCGTCAGCTCCGCGCTTTATTTCAATCTCGGCAACGCCTGCTTCAAATCCGGCCAGATGGGCCGCGCCGTCGCGGCGTATCGTCAGGCCGAGGAAATGTCCCCGCGCGATCCTGACGTGCGCGCGAATCTGCAGTTCGCCCGCAACCTCGTTCAAGGTCCAAAGATCGGCGCGAGCCGCATTCAGCGCTGGCTCGGAACGTTGTCCACTGTTGAATGGGTCGGCCTTTCGACTGTGGCGGTTTGGGTGACTTTGGGCCTGCTCATCACTGGTTTGATCAAACCCGCCCTCAAGCCGGCGTTGCGTTCGTGGATTTGGCTGGCGATAGGAACTTCGCTGGCGATTTTCACCTGCGCCCGCACGGCCGTGGCCATGAATGCGTCACACAAAGTCGCCATCGTCGCCGTCGCCGATGCCACCATCCGCAATGGTCCGTTTGACGAATCACCCACCGCCTTCACCGCGCACGATGGCGCGGAACTCCGCGTGTTGGACCACAAAGACAACTGGCTTCAGGTAACCGATGGCACCACCCGCGTTGGTTGGCTGAAAACCGATGCGCTGGTGTGGTCGCCGCGCACTTGAGTTTGGCTTGTCATTTCTCTCGCGGCCATGTTCCCTACCGGGATGAAACCGATTTCCAGCGGCTTCAACTCGTTCTCGTCCGACTTCCCGTCGTTCGGGGTCATCCAGGCACTCAGTAGCGGCCTGAAAACCAACACTCGCCAATGAAACTTTCCTGCCACCAGATATTTTCCGCCTTGATCGCCCTGGGACTGCTGACCGTCTCCTGTGCTTCAACCACCGAAACTTCGACGGCGAATCCCTTCGGCGTGCGCATTACGCACACCAACGATGTCCTGCGCGTGGAATTGAACGGCAGCCTCTTCACGCAATATTACTACACCAATGTTCCTCGTCCCTTCTGCTATCCCGTCATCGGACCGGGCGGCGCTGCGATGACCCGCAACTATCCCATGGTCACCAATGCTCCCGGAGAAGAACTCGACCACCCGCACCACCGCTCCTTGTGGTTCACTCATGGCGCCGTCAACGGGCACGACTTTTGGACCGAGCGCAAAACCAGCGGAAAAATCGTTCATCGCGGCTTTGCCGAAATTCTTTCTGGTACGCAGTCCGGGGTGATCCGAACGCTCAACGACTGGGTATCTAACGAGGGTAAAACCATTTGCACGGATGAGGAGATGATTAAGTTCTACGCCCCCAAAGACGAAACCATCATCCTCGATTACGAAATCACCCTCCGCGCTTCGAACGGTGAAATCACCCTGGGTGACACCAAGGAGGGCACGTTCGCCGTCCGGGTGGCGGAATCCATGCGCGTTCTGAAACCCACCGTGCGAGGCGAGAAGGCCAGGCCGGGGGGCGGCCACATCGTCTTGAGCACGGGAGTTCGCGACGATGGCGCCAGCGCTGCCGCCGCAAAAGACGCGCGGAAGGAGGCGGTCACCTGGGGCAAACGCGCCGCGTGGTGCGATTACTATGGACCGGTCGGCACCAACATCGCAGGCATCGCCATCCTGGATCATCCTGCGAATCCGCGTCACCCCACGTGGTGGCACGTCCGCGATTACGGCCTGTTTGCAGCGAACCCGTTCGGCCAGCATGACTTTGAAAGTCTTTCTGACCGCAAAGCGGGCGATCTCAAGATCCCGGCCGGACAAAGCGTCACGTTCCGTTATCGCGTCGTTTTGCATGAAGGCGACGAGGTCAAAGGCCAAATCGCGCAACGTTACGAGGAATATGTAAAGGAAACTTCAGCCGAACAGAAATAACCTGGCGAGCCAGCACGTCTATCTCCCATCACTATGAACCGCCGCCAATTCCTCAAGAACTCTGCCCTCGCCACTGCATCTCTCAGCCTGGCACCGACCCTCGCCCGCGCCCAGGTCACCGGCACGAATGGCGACATCCGCGTCGCTGTCGTTGGCTTGAACAGCCGTGGGAAGAATCACCTCGACAACTTCGCCAAGCAGAAAGGCGTGCGCGTCGTCGCCATTTGCGACGTGGACACGGCCGTCCTGGATCGCCTCAGCGCTCACGCAGAAAAGGAATACGGCACCAAGCCGCAGACGTATCAGGACTACCGAAAGCTGCTCGAGAACAAAGACATTGATGCCGTCTCACTCGCCACGCCAAATCACTGGCATTCCCTCGGCGGCATCTGGGCCGTGCAGGCGGGCAAGGACGTTTACGTCGAGAAACCCATCTCGCACAACATCTGGGAAGGTCGCCAGCTCGTGGAAGCTGCGCGCAAATACAATCGAATGGTGCAGGCCGGCACGCAGACGCGATCCAGTTACGCCATCAAGGAAGCCATCGGCTGGCTACGCGCAGGCAACCTCGGCAAAATCAAACTCGCCCGCACGCTCTGTTACAATCGTCGCGACAGCATCGGCAAAGCAACCGAGCCCTGCAAAATCCCTGAGACGGTAGATTACGACCAATGGTGCGGCCCCGCGCCCAAGGAGAAGGAACTCTGGCGCAAAAAATTTCACTACGACTGGCATTGGGTCTGGCCCACCGGCAACGGCGACCTCGGCAACCAGGGCGTGCATCAAGTGGACATGGTCCGCTGGGCGCTCGGCTACACCGAAGTTGCCCCGCGCGTCTTCTCACTCGGTGGCCGGCTCGGCTACGACGACGACGGCACCACGCCCAACACCATGATCTCCTGGCTCGATTACAAAGAAGTGCCCGTCATCTTCGAAGTGCGCGGCCTGCCGCAAAAGACCGGCGCGGACAAAATGGATCAATACCGCGGCCAACGCGGCGTCAGCGCCGTGTTCGAGTGCGAAGGCGGCTTCATGATCTTCCCCGACTACACCACGGCCATCGCCTTCGACAACGACGCCAAGGAACTCAAGCGCTGGAAAGGCGCGGCCAATCACTACGAGAATTTCATCAAAGCCGTCCGCAGCCGCAAAGTCTCCGATCTCAACGCCGACATTCTCGAAGGCCACCTCTCCGCCGCCATCTCGCACCAGGCGAACATCTCCTATCAACTCGGCGCAAAGAAAACGCCCGACCAGGTCCGCGACGCCGTGAAGAACGACCAAGCCGTCGCCGAAGCCCTGGGCCGCATGGAAGCCCACCTCGCCGCCAACGACGTGGACTTGAAGAAAGCCACGCTCACCCTAGGCCCCGTGCTGGAAATGAATCCCAAGACCGAACGCTTCACCAACAACGAAGCCGCGAACAAACTCGTCACCCGCGAATACCGCAAGCCTTACGTCGTGCCGGAGAAGGTCTGATAAGTGCAGCCCGCCAATCATGCAGATTTCTCAGGCTTCTATTGATACGTTTGCGCCACCGGTGAAGGCATATCCCGAAGCGGATGAAAGCCGGGAAGACTGGCAATACAGAAATCGTGAAGACTGGCTCAAACGAGGAGGTTTTTCATCGGCACTTAGTTATCTGCGCCGTGCCTTGATGATGCTATGGGTGGATTACCACCGCACGGCTAGCGCGATAGCGTCACTTGAGCGTCTGCGCTCACGGATAATGCCGCTCAAAGACATCTACCAATTGAGCAGTAGCCAGGTGAGCCGATCCAGCTTCGACATGGAGTATGGCTTGGCTTCGCTTTTAACCGCAGACAGCGCGTCCATCGAAGCCTTTCTTTCAGAGGCCAAAGTGTATGAGACGTCGCAGGAATATGGCTTCTACACCGGATTTGTTGGAGTAATCAAGGGCCTTTTGACCGGCGACAAGCAAATGATCGAACAACAGCGCAAGGGTTTAGAAAAATCCAATCCAGAGAAGTTCTATTATTGGCCATCCAAAGCCGTGATTTTTGCGTGCCTTGACGGGGACTGTAAGACGCTTGCTTCAAATGTTGCGCAGATTGAGAAGAAGTTTACTGGCTACGCCAAGAAGATGGAAGCCTTGGATGCCGTAGGCAATGTGGATTTGCGTAAACTCGACCTTCATTTCTTTTGTCCTTATCCCGATTTTGCATTCTATGCCATGGCTTTCAGAACTTGTGGCCTCCTGATGAAGAAGGATTCGTTCTGGATGCCAAAGGCGTTGGTGGAGGCGTGTGGCCAACAACTTGCCAGACTACAAACGAAGTAGCAGTGTTCTCACGGCCGCCTTCCGAAATAAAAGCTCACGCGCCCCGAGTATTCGCCCTGCCCCACATTCGGCTGGCCTTGCGGGCCGCCTTGGGCCGCTGGTTTGAACTTCGTGCCAATCGGCGGAATCGCGTGCAGAAATCCCAGCCCGCACTGCGGAAGATTCACCTTCGTCTTGCCCACCAGATTGTCCGGCGGTTGCTCCGGCGTGAGCACCTGCACAAACGGAATGTTCTCCGGCACGACCGTGATCAATCCTTCCGTGGTCTCCAATTGCAACCAGCGCACATTCGAGAAGCACCCTTTGAACTCGGGGTATTTCCATTCGCTGTAACCGGTGATCGTGTTGTTGTAATCATTCTCCCACTCGCCAAACGTCACGCCGTTTAACCGGTTCTTCCAAACCCGAAACGGCCCGTCCCCCAGCCAGCGCTTTTTCTTAACCAAGTCTTCGGGATAATCAAAAACCACGCCAATCACGTCCTGGGTACCAGTCGCTCGGTAGACATATTCGCACTTCACGTGTTTGTCCGACTGAATCCGCCATGTGACTCTCTCAAGATCACCTTCGAACAATGAAGTCACCCGAATACCCATCGCATCATTGGTTGTGTGAATGCGTTTCAGCGTGGAACTGCCCGAAACCAGACGTGGACCATTGCCAAATGAAATCCGCTTCCCGCCAACCGTAACGCCTGAAAGCAGTCCATTTGTCGTGCTGATGGTCAACGCAACATCTCCCGCACTCACACGGACATTGTCTTCGGAATATTTGGTTTTGAGCGTGAAGGGAAAGGAATTCATGGGAAGAAAGCCCTCTTTATGCGGCGACTCTCTCTTCATCGACACGGGTGACCAAATTTCCTTGATCGCATAAAAACTCCCCTCCCGCTCGCGATACGGCCCCACAATCCCATCCGGTGCTTGATTGCCCGCCGTGTCCAACTGCCCCGTGTGCGGATTCCTGATGCCCTCATCAGCAAACACCCAGATGAAACCGCCCGCGCAGTTCGAGTAGCTCATCATCATGCTCCAGTAATCCGCCAGGCCCGCGCCCGCGCCGCCGTCGTAAAGCCCGTGCATGAATTCCGTGGGCATGTAAATCCAGCCGCTCGGCAGATTCGTGTTCAGCAGTTCCGCGTTTTCCTTGGGATGGTAATACATCGGCTCACCGCGCGCGGCGACCTCGGCATTGGTATAAGCGAGATAGTGCGCCGTGTTCACGCCGCTGTGCAATCCCCACGGATGCAGCACGCGCCGCTTCTGCGGATCAAACTCGTGAAACACGCGATCCAGTTCCGGATTCGAGCCGCCCTCATTGCCGTTGTCCCAGAACAAAATGCTCGGA
>DASUGI010000239.1:0-6773 GCA_036274115.1 Verrucomicrobiia bacterium | reverse complement strand
CGGGCCTACGTCTCGGCATTGCAGGAAGCGAGAGTGGATTTGATTGTGCTCGCTGGCTTCATGCGCGTTCTCAAGGGAGATTTCCTCCGCGCGTTCGAAGGCCGGATTGTAAACATCCATCCCTCGTTGCTCCCTTCGTTCCCCGGACTGGAGGCGTGGAAGCAAGCGCTCGATTATGGTGTCAAGGTAACCGGATGCACCGTGCATTTCGTGGATGCCGGCGTGGACTCGGGTGCCATCATTGGCCAGCAGACCGTTGCCGTGCTTGACGATGATACCGCGGCAACGTTGCACGCGCGGATTCACGCGGCGGAGCATGAGCTTTATCCGCAATGCGTGGCGGCGATTGCGCGCGGCGAGATTTTCGTTCAGGGCCGGCGCGTGGTGCGGGGGCAGCGTTGAAACGCCGCAGGCGCAGGACCAGATTGCAAAGCTGCACTCTGAGTTCCGGTCGCACCTGCGACGGCTTCGCTCTTTGACGCTTGGTCGCCTCGCTGTTAGGCTGGCAGCATGAAAACCGTCGTGGCAGTGGCCTTGGTGTTTCTCGGCGGCTTCATCATTATGGTGCTCGAGATTATTGGCGCGCGCTATCTGGCCAAGGATTTCGGCAGTTCGTTTCATGTGTGGGTGGCCCAGATCGGTGTAGTCATGATTGCGCTGGCGGCGGGTTACGCGGTGGGCGGGACGCTGGCGGATTACTGGCAGCGGCTCGCACCGTTGACCGGGCTACTCGTCCCGGTGGGATTGCTGATCGCGCTGATTCCTGATTACGCTCCGTGGGTCATGGACCGGATTGTCCTGCGTCATCCACTCGACCAACCCGTGCCGCCGTTGTGGCAAAAACTCGACCCGGTGCTGGGCAGTGCGCTGATCTTCCTGCTGCCGTGCGTTGTGCTGGCCACGCTTTCGCCTTACATGATCCGGCTGGTTACGCATAGTCTTGCCGAAGTCGGACGCTCCAGTGGTTTTATCATCGCCGCGAGTACCGTGGGCAGCATCGCCGGCGTGTTTGTTGCCGGGTTCGTTTTGATCGATCACATGAAAGTGTCAAACATCTTTCGCTTGATGGGTGGCATGACGGTTTTCCTCGGATTCCTGTGTGCCACGTGTGGCCGCTGGCTGGTCCCGATCACGAAGCCAATCAACGCGGCGACCTCGCCATGAGAATCATCACGCCAAAGACTCCGCTGCTGATGCTGCTGATCGTATTCGCATCAAACCTGGCTTTTGCGCCGGTGATCTACGAGACGACATCGCCGTATCATCATATTCGTGTGGTGGATCAGGGCGGCATGCGTTCCTTGCTTTTCGACAACGCAACGCAGAGTCAGATTTCGCTTCAATCGCCGCTCAAGGGGCATTTTGAATACACGGAATATTTTCACATGGCGTGGCTCTGGAACGCGCGTCTCACAAACGTGCTGATGATTGGCTTGGGCGGGGGAACGGCGCAGCAGGCGTTTGTGCATCACTATCCCGGCGTGATCGTGCGGACGGTGGAAATTGATCCCGTGGTGGTGCAGGTGGCCAGCAACTTTTTCAGCTTCCGGCAATCCGCGCGCCAGAAGGTCAGCGTCGAAGACGGGCGCACCTTTCTTCGTCGCAGCCCCGAGCGCTACGATCTGATCATCCTGGATGCTTACGTGCATAGCCGTTACGGCTCGGCCATTCCTCAGCATCTCGTCACGAAGGAATTCTTTGAGCTGACTCGCGATCACCTCACCACAAACGGCGTGGTCGCTTACAACGTCATCGGCACACTGAACGCGTGGAATGCGGATGTGGTCGGCGCGATTTATCGCACGCTGAACTCGGTGTTCCCGCAGGTTTACATCTTTAAGACCACGAGCACGCGGAATCTGGTGTTGGTGGCGATCAAGTCCCCGACCAGATTGGATCTGAACAACCTGCGTGCGCGGGCCAATTTCCTCGTGCAAAATGGGATGGTGAAGCTGCCGACATTTCGCAGCCGGGTTGAACAACTTCACGCACAAGCCCCGCCCAACGCAGCGCGCAGTCCGATCCTGACCGATGATTACGCGCCGGTGGAGGGGCTGGCGGCAAGCCAGGATCGCGCGCGGTGAGTCCGGAGTTGAGGCGTCATCTCTGGCTTTGAGCGATCCGGGTGATTCGGTTTTCGCCTCCCAAAAAACAATCGTCTTTCGGCGCGGAGCTTTGTTAAGCTGGCGGGCACTTATCTATTATGAGCAGTAAGAAAATGCTACGGTTCGGGTTGCCCAAGGGCAGTTTGCAGGATGCAACGATTCAGAAGATGGCCAAGGCGGGCTGGAATATTTCCGTCAGCAGCCGCTCCTACATTCCTTACGTGGACGACCCTGAAATGGAAGTGCGTTTGATTCGCGCGCAGGAGATCAGCCGCTACGTGGAGCATGGCTATCTGGACTGCGGCATCACGGGCCACGATTGGGTGATGGAGAACGGTTCCGACGTTCATGAGGTCGGAGAATTCCTGTTCAGCAAAGTTTCCCGTAAGCCGGCGCGCTGGGTGTTGTGCGTGCCGGAAAGTTCACCGGTGAAGTCGGTGAAGGATCTGAAGGGGAAACGCATTGCCACCGAGGTCGTGAATCTGACGAAGAAGTATTTGAAGAAGCACGGCGTGAAGGCTGAGGTGGAGTTTTCCTGGGGCGCTACGGAAGTCAAGGCGCACGAACTCGTGGACGCGATTGTGGAAGTGACCGAGACGGGTTCATCGCTTCGCGCGAACAAGCTGCGTATCGTGGATGAGTTGCTCAGTTCCACGCCACGGTTGATCGCCAATCACGGCGCCTGGAAGGACAAATGGAAGCGGCGAAAGATCGAAACCATTGCGTTACTGCTGAAAGGCGCGCTGGATGCGGAAGCCAAGGTTGGCCTGAAGATGAACATTCGCGAGAAGGATGTGCCGACGTTGCTCAGGAATCTTCCGTCGTTGCGCAATCCAACGATCTCGAGTCTCAGCCAGCGAGGCTGGGTCGCAGTCGAAACAATCATCGATGAGCATGTGGTGCGCGAGTTGATTCCCGCGCTCAAAGCGGCCGGTGCGGAGGGCATCACCGAGTATCCGCTCAATAAAGTGGTTTACTAACAACGATTGCTCGGACGTCAGATTGCTTTCAGGTGCATGAATTCGGAAAAGTACCAGAAAGCGATGGAAGATCTGGTGGCAGGGAAGAATCTTTCATCAGGCGGTTTGCGTCTTTTATGGCTTAAAGGAAGGACGAGACAATCGTGAGATTCGGCGGCGAGTCAAGTTGCATGCCCCTTCTTCTGCCCGGGAAAGGCGGGTAGGAGAGACGTTGTTGCATCCTGTTTTTGGGTGGCTGGTCAACGACGGTGAGGGATTTGTTGGTCAGTGCGAGGTTGCGTGGTCTCAAAAGACCAGAGTGGAGGTGCATCTGGCTGCCGAGTTGGCCCAAAGTTCCTCAGTCGCCAAGGTCTGGAAGGCATTCAAGAGAAGAGAGAGCAAAGTTCGAGATGAGATCGAACTCGCGCTTGCCGCGCACTACAACGGATTGCGCTGCGATATGCCCGATGCAAAGTTGAAGCGTTTGCGAAGTCGCCTGGCGATTTGGAACTCCCTCGGTGAAATGATTGTCGAAATTGGACGCCGCGGCAGGAATGCGGAAATCGCGTTTTTCTGGAAGACGCCGTGGGAGTAGTTGGAACATGGCGTACAGGTTTATCTAACCCCGACTGCGAGAGTTCGTGCGGTCGAATGAGGGAGCAGGGCAAAAGTGGTGTATTGACCACGCGCCCAAACTCCGTAACCTGAGCGCTACCCTATGGGTTCACTGAAAAAACGCCGCAAGGCTAAAATCAACAAACACAAACGGCGCAAGAAGCTGCGCTTGAATCGTCACAAGAAGCGCACCTGGCAGAAATAGGTCGCCGAGCGATTCTTTGCACCCACGCCGGCGGTTCGACTTGGGCCGCCGCGCGTGGTTTACTGTACGCGCATGAGGCGTCTGTTTCTCCACATTTTCCCGCTGCTGTTGGCGGGGCTCTTTCTTGCCACGGGATGTCGCACGACTCCGGTCAGTGAGTCTTCATCCGAAAAGAGTGAACGCGCTCAGGAGGCGGAACTGGAACGTCGAGCCGTGGCGCAGGCGCATTTTGCGGCGGCGGTAGTCCAACAACTCAATGACCAGCCGGCAGCCGCCGCCGAGGAGTTTTTTCTGGCGGCCAGGAGCAATCCGACCGACATCGATCTGCTTCTTGAGGTTTCAACCCGGCTGATCGAGGGCAAGCAGTTTCAAAAAGCGGCGGAGGTTCTGACCTGGGCTTCCACGCTGCCGGACCCCCCGAACGTGGTTTTCGTCCGCCTGGGTTTCGTTTACGCGCAATTGGGCCAGTTCGAGAAATCCATCCAGGCAAATCGCGTCGCCGTCAGCAAAATGCCTCGTTTTCTTCCCGTGCGGCAGAACCTGTATTTTACGTATCTCCAGTCCAAGCAACCTGAGGCCGCGTTAAAAGTGCTGGATGAAGCAGCGGCCGAATCGGGAACGGATGCGGAATACCTGGTGAATCTCGCGGAGCTTTATGTCAACTATGGCCGCCAGTTTCCCGAAAAGCGCGCTCAAGCCAACGGTCAGGCATTGGCAATGTTGAATCAGGCGAAAACCCGGACGCCACTGGATGTCGCACTGCAATTGAAGCTGGCGGACGAATTAATCCTCCTGGGCGACAAGGAGGGGGCAGTCAAATTCTACACGGATATCCTCAATCAGGCCGATGCCTCAGTGGCCTTGAAGGAGGTCTTGCGCGCCAAGCTGGTGGACATTTTTTTGCGGGATAAGGACAACCAGCGCGCCATCGAGCAGCTCAACGCGATGCTGGCGGACAATCCGGGCAAACCCTCGGCGCTGTATTTTCTGGGCAGCATTGCGTTTGACGAGAAGCGTTGGGATGAGGCGATTGAGTATTTTCAAAAGGCGTTGCTGTTTAATCCGAACTTCGAGCAGGCGCAGTATGATCTCGCGAGCGCGCAACTTGCGGCGAATCGCGGAGCGGATGCGGTGAAGACGATGGTGGAGGTGCGCAGGAATTTTCCGGGGAAGTTTATTGGCGAGTATCTCCTGGGCCTGGCGTATCACGAACAGAAGCAATATGGCGACGCGCTCAAGTGCCTGCAGGCCGCCGAGGCAATTGCCCGGAGCCAGGAAACCAATCGGTTGAACACAGCGCTCTATTTTCAATTGGGCGCCACCAGTGAGCGCAGTGGTGATATTGCCCAGGCCGAAAAGTACTTCGAGAAATCCATCAGCCTCTCGCCCACGAATGCCGAAGCGCTGAATTACCTTGGGTATATGTGGGCCGAGAAGGGGATCAAGCTGGATCAGGCAAAAGAGCTGATTGAGCGGGCCCTGAAGCTGGAGCCCAATAGTGCGGCCTTTCTCGACAGCCTGGGCTGGGTCTACTTTCAGCAGGGCAAGGCTCAGGAGGCGGTGAGCACTTTGCTCAAGGCGGTGGCCGCCGCGCCGAATGAGCCGGACGCGACGATTTATGAGCATCTCGGTGACGCCTATGCCGCATTGAAAGACATGGACAAAGCGCGTGAGGCCTGGGCAAAGTCTCTGTCTCTCACTGCGAATGATGCCGTGAAGAAAAAACTCGAGGACGCGAAAGCACGTTGACGCGATGGGACATCGGTTCGACAAACATTATACCCGTGAAGAAGCGCAGGCGCTGTTGCCGCAATTGCGCCAATGGCTCAAGCGTCTCAACGAGCTGCGCCATGAGCTGGAACGCTGCGACAAGCGCTTGTCGTCACTCATGCATTCGGGGAATGATCTTGGCGGCGACCTCGTGAACAAATGGATTCGCACCCTGACGGAGATGCAGGAACTGCTCGGCGAGTTCCAGCGACGCGACATTCAGATCAAGGATGTCGAGCGTGGCTTGGTGGATTTTCCGGCCATCATTGGCGGCAAGGAAGTTTTCCTCTGTTGGGAGCAGGACGAAGACTCGGTCGAGTTCTGGCACGACCTCGATACTGGTTACAGCGGTCGGGAGCGGCTTTAACTCCGCAAACACATGGGGAAGCAAAGCAAATCGCAATGGGACTTCGGCGAATTGTTTCCCCCGGAGCAAACCCGCCGCGTGCTGACCGTCAGTGAGCTGACCGTTCAAATCAAACGATGTCTGGAAAAGCAGGTCGGGACGATCTGGGTGAGTGGAGAGATAACCAACTTCCGCCTGCAGTCTTCCGGGCACATTTATTTCTCGCTCAAGGACTCGGGTTCGCAGCTGAACTGCGTGTTGTTCCGCAGCGAGGCGGTGCCGCACCGGGAATTACTGCAGGATGGCCAGAAGGTGCTGCTTCAGGGCGACGTGACGGTTTACGAAGCGCGCGGGCAATATCAAATGCTGGTTCGTGCCGTGGAGTTGCAGGGGGTGGGCGCGCTGCAACTGAAGTTTGAGCAACTGAAACAGAAGTTGGCAGCGGAAGGCTTGTTTGCGGCGGAACGCAAGCGTCCGCTGCCGCGCTTCCCGCACCGCGTGGGCCTGGTGACTTCACCCACGGGCGCGGCGATTCGTGATGTGCTTCACGTCATTGCGCGCCGGCATCCCGGTTTGGAAATGGTCCTCGTGCCATGTCGCGTGCAGGGTGACGGCGCGGCGCGTGAGATTGCGCAAGCGATTCGGTTGTTGAATGAGTTGAGTTCCGCACTCCGCGCTCCGAGCTCCGCGTTGGATTTGATTCTCGTCACACGCGGCGGCGGTTCACTCGAGGACTTGTGGGCTTTCAATGAGGAACTCGTGGCTCGCGCCAT
>DASUGI010000238.1:0-4331 GCA_036274115.1 Verrucomicrobiia bacterium | reverse complement strand
TTCGAAACTGTCACAGCATCAGTAGAGACCGCGGCGCAGAAGCTCACGCACTTGCGGAGGTTTCTTTGACGTCCCGGGCACGCAAAAGCGTTTGGGCGAGTTAGAAGCCCAGATGACGCTGGACACGTTTTGGAACAATCGGGAGCAGGCGCAAAAGGTCATTGACGAAGCCAACGCCCTGCGCGGCAAGGTTGATCCATTGATTCAGGCGGAGAAGCAGTTGGCGGATTTCCGCGTCATGATCGAACTCGGCGAGGCCGAGCCGCCGGAGGCGCAAGCCAAGGTGCAGCAGGAATTGGAGCGTGACCTTGCCAGGTTCATCAAGGATTTGGACGCCTTCGAACTGCGCATCTTCCTGAACGGCGAACACGACCGGAACAATTGCATCTTCAGCATCAACGCCGGTGCGGGCGGCACGGAAGCGCAGGACTGGGCCGAAATGCTAATGCGCATGTATCAGCGCTGGGCGGAATCGCGCGGCTGGGAAGTGGAAGTGGAAGATGCTTTGCCGGGCGAAGGCGCAGGTATTAAGAGCGTCACGATGCTCATCAAGGGCGAGAACGCCTATGGTTTTTGCAAGGCGGAACGCGGCGTGCATCGGCTGGTGCGTATTTCTCCGTTCGATTCCAACAAGCGCCGGCACACGAGTTTTTCCAGTGTGGACGTGATTGCGGAAGTCGAAGAGGAAGGCGACATCGTGATTCCGCCCGCCGACTTAAAAGTGGATACGTATCGCTCCGGCGGCAAAGGCGGTCAGAACGTGAACAAGGTGGAAACCGCCGTGCGCATTACACACATCCCGACCGGCACGGTGGCGGCGTCGCAGAACCAACGTTCGCAGCATCAGAACCGCGCCACGGCGATGAAGATGTTGATCTCAAAATTGATCGCCCAACGCGAAGACGCGCAAAAGGCGGAGCAGGAACGGTTCTACGGCGAGAAGGGAAGCATCTCCTGGGGCAACCAGATTCGCAGCTATGTGTTCCAGCCGTATCGGATGGTGAAGGATTTGCGGACTGGCGTGGAGACGAGCAATGTGCAAGCCGTCATGGATGGCGACCTGGACGCATTTGTGAACGGCTGGTTGCGCGCGGGTCAACCCCTGAAGCGAATGCAGGGCGTCAAGGACGACGATGAATAGCGAAATCCAAAACTCGAAATCCGAGCCAGGATTGAAGTTTAGCTTTTTCCACGATGAACATTCTCGACACCATCGTTGAGCAGAAGAAACTCGAGGTCGCGAAGCTGCCGGAGCGGTTGATCGCGGCCGGTGATTTGCGCGATGCGATGTTGGAGCGGGGAGAGCGGCGTGATTTTCTCGCGGCTTTGCGACAACCGCGCGCTGGCGATGTGGCGTTGATTGCAGAAGTCAAAAAGGCCTCGCCCTCGAAGGGCATCATTTGCGAGCACTTCGATCCCGTGCGCATCGCAATAGAATACGAGGCGGCCGGTGCAAGTTGTTTGTCGGTCCTGACCGATGAGAAGTTTTTCCAGGGCTCCCTGGATTATCTCCGACAGATTCGCGAGGTCGTGAAACTGCCACTCCTGCGCAAGGATTTCATCATTGACGAACGGCAGATTCTGGAAGCCATCGAGTGGGGTGCCGATGCCATTCTGTTGATTGTGGCCATTCTTGATGACGCGAGACTGAAACGATTTCACGATTTGGCGATTAAAGCTGATTTGGCCGTCCTGGTCGAAGTGCACGACGAAAGTGAATTGGACCGCGCCCTGGCCATCGGTGCAGAATTAATTGGGGTGAACAATCGCGATTTGAAAACTTTCAATGTTGATCTTGCCACGACGGAACGACTGGCGGGGCGACTGTTCTCAACAACCAGGGCGCAGTCCACTCTGTTGGTTGCTGAGAGCGGAATTCACACTCGGGCAGATGTGGAGCGACTCCAGTGTTGCGGGGCTGGCGCTATTCTGGTCGGTGAGTCGTTGATGCGGCAGGGCGACATTGCCGGACAGGCCCGCGCTTTGTTGGGCTCAGAATGAAAGAAGCCGCCTGTGGTGACAGGCGGCTCTGGTAAAACGCTTTCGATTACTTCCGGCGGCGCAATAGCATGGCGAAACCACCCAGGCCCACGAGCGCCAGAGCGGAGGGTTCCGGAACGAGGGTCACACGGACGTTGTCGAACAAACCGAACAGAAGATTCACATCATTCGGGTCGGTCGAACTTGTGGCATTGGTGTCCGAATACAACAGTAGGATATTGTTTCCGGTATTGACCGTATCGTCGCTGGCATTGACGGTTGCAATCAATAAACCATCTACGGTCCAGGTTACTGTGCCTCCGGACTTGGTAATGTTTACTTCGTGCCATGCCCAACCGGCCGCACCGGCCAAGGTGTTACCGGACTGCTGGGGATACAGGGCGAGTTGTGCGCCGGGCGCGGCAACGTTTCCAAAGCCGGCATAGTACGGATCTGAGCCGTTGCTGCTTCCAGCGTGGTTGCCAGCCGCATAGACCCCGCTGGTGTCGGCATATCGGGTAGGTGCGGTGGGTGAATAGGCGCGCCAATCAGAAGAGGATTGGCCGTCCGCCGTGGCCGCAAACCAGATGCTGTCCTGTGATCCACCGGGCCACTGGGCGACCGTTCCTGACGTCCCAATGCCGCCACCACCAATTTGAGTCGAACCGCTGCCGCCATCTGGCGCGGGGCCATTGAAACTCAACCACATGTCGAAACTCAGTGTGTAGTCTCCGAGAAAGGACTGGCCAGTCGGAGAGACGCTTAGACCGCCGAAGACGCCTGAAGATTGATTCGCCTGCAATCGGAGTCCCCGAGTCGTTCCGCCGGAGTTGGGTGCGGACGGAATTCCAACGGTGCTGTAGTCAAAAAAGAAATTCGCCGACCAATCCGTTGTTGGTGGTCCACCGTTAACCGTCCAGTTCGCCGTGTCGTCGGCGTCGAAATTCTGGGTGTAAACGGTCTGGCTATGAGCAACGGCAGCCAGGGAGAGGGAGGAGGCGACAATACCGGTACGAAGGAACTTCAGGGTTTTCATAACAACAACAAACTGATTTTCCGTGTTTATGTCGCCACGGAAAAGCGATTGCAAGCATTACTTGTTCACAGCTTGTGGTCTATCGCTTCTGAAGTTTGTGCTGTCAAAGCGAGACGACTCTGGCCGATCCGCCAAAGTCGTCTTTAAGTTACGTGTGAAAAAAGCGAGTCCGTTAATAACGGACACTCTGCCACTTTTCAGACTTGGCGCTGGCCAGAATGGCCTCGCAGATCGCCAATTCATCGTGGCCGTCCTGGAAGGTGCTGAAGTCCGGTTTCTTTTCTCGTCCTGCGATGTAGGAGTAAACGCGCAGCAGAAAGTTCTTCAGACCGTCGGGATACGCCTCCGGATGGCCGCCCGGGTAATGGGCATAACCACGGGCGCGCTCACTGAGCAAAGAAGGGTCTTTGATCAGCAGTTCGTTCGGCTTCTCACGGTAACCGATCCACAGCTCGTTGGGCCGTTCCTGATCCCAGACCAGCGACTTCTTCGAGCCGGCGAGTTCGTAAAATAGCCGGTTCTTTCGTCCAGCGAAACACTGAGACACGCTGAAAGAGCCGTGCGCGCCGTTCTCGAATTGGAACAGCACGCTGGCAAAATCCTCCGTGTGAATGGGCATCGGCTCGTAATCGGACGGTTTGAGCATCTTGCCGGAATAGGTCTCCACCTGCTTCTTCGGCTTCATGCGATGCTTGTGAATGGTCTGAAAATCCGCGCAGACCTTCACAATCTTCAAACCCGTGATGAACTGGATGGCATCGCACCAGTGCGAGCCGACATCAGCGACGGCGCGCGATTCGCCGCTGAACTCGGGCACGAGCCGCCAGTTCCAGTCCGTGGCGAGGTAGAGCCAGTCCTGCGTGTAACTGCCCGTGGCATGAAAGACCTCGCCCAGTTTGCCGGAGGCGACCTGGTCGCGCGCCTCCTGGACGAGGGGATAATAGCGGTAGTTGAAATCAATCGCGTTGACGACGCCGGACTTGGCCGCGAGCTTGACCAACTCCTTGGATTCCTTGGTGGTCATAGCCAGCGGCTTCTCGGAAATGACGTGCTTGCCCGCGGCCATGATTTTCTTGCTGATTTCGAAATGCACGTGGTTGGGGGTGCAGTTGTGAATGACCTCCACTTCCTTGTCCTTCAACAACGCGTCCACGCTGCCATAGGACTTGGGGATGCCGAGTTGCGCGGCCTTGGTTCTGGCGAGATCGTCATTGGCTTCACAGAGCGCGATCATTTCCACGAAACCCACGCGACGGGCGGCTTCAACGTGTGCCGGTCCGATAAATCCTGTTCCAATAATTCCTGCTTTGACTGT
>DASUGI010000237.1:0-28164 GCA_036274115.1 Verrucomicrobiia bacterium | reverse complement strand
ATTTTCTGTCGACTGGCGAGCATCGGGATGAAGTAGATCGCCACCAACAAAGACGCGATTTGGGAAATCACCACGGCCCACCCCAAATCACCGAAGGCCTGGCCAGCGATTCCTTCAACGAAGACAATCGGGAAGAACACCGCCACCGTGGTCAGTGTCGAGGCAATCACCGCGCCTTTGACTTCATTGGTGCCGCGCACGGCGGCAGTGATGATATCGTCGCCTTCCTCCTTGCATCGAAAGACAGATTCCAGCACGACAATGGAACAATCCACCAGATTGCCGATGCCAAGTGCCAGACCACCCAGCGACATGATGTTGAGCGTCACGCCGAGGAGATTCAGCGGGGCAAACGTGATCAGGAGCGAGAGAGGAATGGTCAGGCTGATTATGAGGGTGGTCTTTACATCCGCGAGGAAGAGATAAAGCACGAGGATGGCAAGGAGACCGCCGTAGATTGCAGTGTCCCGAACTTCGTTGACGCTGCTTTCAATGAACTTGGAGCGGTCAGCGGAGATTACGAGCTTCGCGCCTTCTTCCTTGTAGAGCCGTTGAGCCAGACCTTCGGCTTTGTCCTTCATGGCGGAGGGAGCGGCATTGGTTTTCGTATCGCTCGTCTTCGGTTCGTCACTGAATTTGCCCACTGCGAGCGCCACTGCCTTGGCGACCTCCACCATGTTCGCGTCCGCTTCCTTGTAGATGTCGATCTGAACGCTCTCTGTTCCATCAGTGCGCGTCAGAATTTCGCGGTCCTTCTGCGTGCGAATGATTCGGCCCAGGTCTTTGACGCGGATGTTGCGTTCGCCAACGCGCGTGACGATGGTTTCGGCAATCTGGTCGAGGTTTTCATACTCGTTGAGCGTGCGCACCATGTATTCGGCGCGACCTTCCTTGAGCGTGCCGCCAGCGACGTTGATGTTTTCCTGGCGAAGCCGGTCAATGACATGTTGAATCGAAAGGCCGCTGCGTTGGAGCGCCTCCCGGTCGAGCAAAACGTGATACTCCTCCTCCAATCCTCCGCGGACGCGCACCGCGGCGACACCGGCGATGGGTTCGAGCGCGCGCTTGATTTGCAACTCGGCAATTCTCCGCAAACGGCGAAGGCCTTGTTCGCCCTGATAACGCTGTCCCTCTCCGGAAAAACTCATTTCCATGATGGGATCGAGCGAAGGGTCAAAGTGGAGCAGCAACGGGCGCTCGGCTTCTCGAGGCAAGAAAACCAGTTCCAGTTTTTCCAGCGCTTCCTGCGTGGCCTTGGACATGTCCGTGCCCCAAACAAACTCGAGCACGACGTCGCTCATGCCCGCGCGACTGATGCTGCTGATCTTGTTCAAACCGCCGATGACCCCGAGTGCTTCTTCGATGGGCCGGCTGATTTCGTTTTCAACTTCTTCGGGCGCAGCGCCGGGGAATTCGGTGCGGACCGTGAGCGTCGGATAATTCAACTCCGGCATCAGATTCACCGGCAGCCGCTTGAAGGAGAAGTAGCCGAAGACGACGGCCGAAAGAAACACCATCAGCACGGCAACGGGCCGATTCGTGGTGAAATGCGTCAGCCGTTGTCGAGGGGTGGTCATTGGCTCGCGGCAGCGTGAATCCGCTTACGATTTTTTGGCAGGCGCGGGTTGTTGGGCGTTTTCTTCCTTGGCCTCTTTCTTTTCATCCGGAGGCTTGTCTCCCGGCAACCGCACCTTGGCGCCGTCCTTTAAACCCGTTTGGCCAGCGACAACGATTTGATCGCCCTCGTTGAATCCGGAAAGCGGTTCGATGTTGAGTTTGTCCGCGATTTTGGATTCAACCACGACACGCTCAACCTTGCGTTCCGGCATCAGGCGAAAAACGTAACTGAGTTCTCCGTCGTAGAGCAGGGCGCGTTTCGTGATGAGCAGGGCATCGGCGCGCTTGGCGGTGATGAGTTCCACATCCACATACATGCCGGGTCGCAACTGCCCGATCTCGCGCAGACCAATAGTGACCTTCACCGTGCCGGTTCTGGCTTCAACAATCGGGGCAATACGTTTCACATAGCCTTTGAACTCTGTGCCCGCAAAGGGAGTGGCCGTCACGCGCGCAGGCTGATCCAATTTTATATCCGGCAGATGCTTCTCCGGCACATAAATGCGCGCGACCATGGAGTTGAAGTCCACGATGTCGAACAGGTGCTGGTTGAGATTTACCAGGTCGCCGTATTTGACGAGTCGCTGACTGATCGTGCCGGCGATGGGAGCGCGCACCTCGGTGTATTCCAAACCGCGTTTGGCGTCTTCGACGGCAAGTTCGAGCTGCCGCAACTCGTGCTTGGAATTGTTAAACGATTGTTCACTGACAAGTTTTTGCTCGAACAATGCCTTCTCGCGCTCGAACTCTTCTCGGCCTTTGGCCACGCTGGCTTCGGCTTTGGTGTAAGCGGTGGTCTGAATGTCTTTGTCGAGGCGCAGAAGAATCTGGTCTTTCTTGACCACGTCTCCTTCCTCGACCAGCAGTTCGGTCACGCGATTTGCGGTGCGGGCATAGACCTTCACCTCTTCCTCGGCTTCGAGGTGAGTGGAGTTGCGGATCGTTGCCTCGATGCCGCCGCGAGTGAGGGTAGTGACTTCGACCGGTAACGCGTCGTCCTTGGTTTCCTTCTTATCGTCTTTTTTGTCGGCACGGGCTTTATTGCAGCCAGTGAGGCAGAGCGCGGCGACTATTACCGCCCCGAAACAGGCGATGCGTTGGAGATTCATAAAGTTCGTGACCACCGATTTGACACCAAACGGCAGGAATCCGCATGTACAAAATGCGCCTGATTGCGGGAGCCGCACTGTATGGACACCGCGTCCGCGGTTTTTGTTTCAAGAATTAGCTATTTACTGAACGGCTTACTTCCCGAGCCAGTTCGGGAGAAAGGTAGTAAGGGCAGGGATATAAGTAATTAGCAGTAAGCCGATGATGAGCAGAATCTGCATGGGCACGACAGCTCGGGATACTTGCAAGACCGGTTTGTTGAAGCGGTAAGACGACAGGAAGATGTTGATGCCGGCGGTCGGGGTCAGGAGACCGAGTTCCATGTTTGCGAGGAAAATGATGCCGAGGTGAATGGGGTCCACGCCGAAGGCCAATCCGAGTGGAACGATGATCGGGACAACAACCACGATTGCGGAGAACATGTCCATCACGCAGCCCACGAGCAGCAGGAAAATGTTCAGGGCGAGGAGGAAGGTGTATTTGGATTCCACGGAGCCTTTGACCCATTCGACGGCGCGGTCGGGAATTTGTGCGTCGATCAGATAGTTGGTGAAACCCAAGGCCACGCCGAGAATCAGGAGCACACCACCCACGAGCAGGCCACATTCGGCCATCGTTTTGGCGATTTCCTTCGGGCCTTTGAAGTCGCGATAGACAAAGGTTTCGATGATGAACGCGTAAAGCGCGGTGACGGCGGCAGCTTCAACTGGAGTGGCAAAACCGCCGAAGAGAGCAACCAGCGCGACGACGGGCAGCAACAATTCCCACTTTGCGTCGAGAATAGCGCGCCACGCTTCCGCGCCATTAAACGCAGGACGTTCGCTGGTATCTTTCGGTCCTAGTCGGAATCCCAGCCAGATGGCCATGGCCACGAGTAGCAGGCCCGGCCCAAGACCGCCAAGGAACATCTTCTCGATTGTCACCCCGGCGCCGGTGGAATTGGAACTCGCAACGATTGCAAAGAGGATTAATGGCAACGAGGGCGGGAACAGTAATCCCAATCCGCCCGAACCCGTGAGCAGTCCAATGGAAGAACGTTCCGAATAACCCGCGCCCATCAATACGGGCATCAGCAGTCCGCCCAATGCAAGGATCGTGACACCTGACGCGCCGGTGAATGACGTGAAGAAAGCACACGCCAGAACGGCGACAATCGCCGGGCCGCCGCGGAATTGTCCGAGCAACGTATGGAAGACGCGGACCAAACGTTTGGAGGCACCACCTTCAGCGAGGAAATACCCTGCCAACGTGAACAGGGGAACGGTTGGCAAAGTTGGGTTGGTCACCATCGAGTAATGCGTCAGTGAAATCGATGCAATGGGGATGTCTTCGCCCCAAAACAGAATTAACGCGGCGCCGCCGAGCATGACGAAGATTGGCGCGCCGAGCACTACCGCAATGACTAACGCAATCAATCCGGGAGCGACCAGCCTGGCGGGAGCCAGTGGCGGATGAAATCCAATCCAGACCATCACCGCTGCGATTGCCAGTGCTATCAAACGTCCGCGCCAGGTTTCGCCTGCATGCCAAAGCAGGCGCATGGCGATCACCGCAAAGCCCACCGGCATGACGAGTTGAACCGTCCACAACGGAACTCCCGGAATGAGCAGCTTGCCACCCTCCTTCTCGGATTGCACCAATTGCACCGCGGCAAGGCAGAGAAAAACCGTGATGCCGGCGGCAAACGAGCTGCTGAAGACGCGCGCAAACGCTTGCCATCGTCCCTTGAGGAAATTGGTAAGAGTCGAGAGCGAGAGCAGTCGTCGATCTCGCGCGGCAAACATGCCACCGAGAAGGCCGATGATTAATACCAGGTGCTGCTGAATCGCTCCACCACCGGGCACACCCTCTTTGAAAAGCTTTCGCCCGAACACTTCAGCGATTGGCAAAACCACCAGGGCAGCCAACGCCAAAGCAACGATGAGATTCTCCGTCTGCCACAACCATTGAAGTCGGCCGCCGGATTTCGGGGTTGGATTGGTGTGTGGGATTTCGACCGTCACTTCGCGGCTCCCTGCTTGGCGCGGAAGTTTTTCAATTCACTCATGACCAGGTCAAATATGTCGGCGGGCACAACGGGTCCGCGAATTTTTGGGTACGCTTCGGTTACGATCTTGTCCCACTCGGCTTCCGTTTCCTTGGGAAGCGGATGAATCTTCGTGCCGCGTTTGCGCAAGGCCTCGATGGATTCGGCATTTTCCCGTCGGCCATCGGCCTTGATGAGCTTGCCGGCTTCGATAGCCGATTTCTTTACCGCAGCTTGCGTTTCGGGCGACATCGCGTCCCAGGTCTTCTTGTTGATGATCGCGGCGCCCACCAGCGGCACCCAATTCATATCCAGCATGTTTGGCGCGGCGGCATCAACCTGGATGGCCAATGCGATTGTGGGCGGAATGCTGAGGCAATCAATCAAACCAGTCTGGAGACCCGGCAACATATCCGCAACTTCGAGTGGCACCGGATTGCAACCCACCGCGCGGTAGATGCTGAGTTCTTCGGCGCGGTTGGCCGAGACGAAGAGCTTCGTCTTGCGCAAATCGTCGGGAGTGATCATGGGTTGCTTGGAGAAGAACCGAACGAAGCCAGTGTCTGACCAGAACAGCACGACGAAGCCTTTCGCTTCCAGGCGTTTTTCCAGCATCGGCTGCAATTTCTCGCCGATGTAATCCACTTCGTCCAGCGACCGAAACGCTTTGGGAAGCATTTGGAGACCGGCGGCGCCGGACTCAATTTCTGTAATGCCGGTCGTTGTGACCAACGCAGCCTGCAATTGGCCGAGGCGCATGCGGCGAACCATGTCGGCTTCGCTGCCCATCGTGCCGTCGGGGTAAAGCGTCAATTGCGCGCCGCCGCCCGGTGCTTGTTTCCATTTGTCGCCCATGGCCTGAAGGTGCTTGGTGTACGAGGAGCCTTTGGGGGCCAGCGTGCCGAGACGCACCTTCACGGTGTCAGCGGAGGCCTGATTAAGGGCTAGAAACAGAATCGCAACAAGTGCGGTGGATCGAATCTTCATGAGCGTGTTCATTTTTCTTCGATTAGGAATAATTCGGATTTACGGGATAGAAGCCAGCGGGCGCGGTCCTGCATGACGGTGTTCAGCAAACGGTTCTCTGGGACAGCATCCGGGTTGATGGCGAGAGCGTGGTTCAGCAGGGACTCAAATTCTTTCACATCCTGTTTTTGAATGGTGACGGCCTCGGCAAGAGATACGAACGGCGCAGCACTGTTGGTTTGCGAAAGTGCGACGGCTCTCTCGAAGTGCTGACGTGCTCGGGCTGCCGGGTCTCCACCCGCGCCGGGTCGGCCCATTTCGTAAGTGATGAGGAAACCGTGAATGGCGCCGTCACTGTAACTCTCATCCAACTCAAGAGCGCGGTAAATCAGTGCTTCCATCGATGGAATCTGGCTAATCAAGTCGGGGTTGTCTTTTGAAAGTGAGATGGCGGAAGCCCAGGCGGCGGCCGTCCAGTAGAGCAGGGGAACGTCGGCTTTCGTGGCGGCTTTCACCGCAGATTTTGGATTGGCGAGAACGTTTGTTCTGAAGCCGGGATGTTTGGTTTCCAGTCCGCGTAATCCATAGCGCTGGGCGCGGAGGTAGAGTTTCCGCGCGCGGGCGCGCAATTTTTCGGCGGCAGCAAAATCCTGCGGCTCGACTTCGTCCGCTTCCGCCTGGACGAACGCATAGGAATACTGCGTAAAGCCGCTGGCAGTGGCGGTTAAAAGACCCGTGTGTTTGGGATTTTCTGCGAGCAAGCTTTCCATCAGCTTCAAACTGAAGGGCGCTGCCGATTTGACTAGTTCGGGGTCATCGTCGCTGGAGAAGGTAGTGCCACTCTGAGCCACTACATCGGCGGCTTTGTTTTTGACGTAACCGGTAATGGAGCAGCCGCTGCCCAGCCAACCGGCCAGCAGCGCGCTGCCAAGTACTTTTGAAACGGCAAACCTTTGTAACCAGAGTCGACGAATCATCCAGTTTCCCTGCTTTGAGTCTTGTTTGGTGCTCCGTGCCTTTCCTTGGTCGGAGAGGGTGATTATCGGCAAAGCGCGCTTGGAACGGCAAGCCACTTTGCGAAGGAATTTCGGGCGTGTTCGCGGGGAAGTGGAATCGGAGCAAAACAAGCTGGCTTTGTCAGTAGACTAAACTAGCATTCACGCTGTTCGCTTAGGGCAGGCCGGTTGTTGGAACGCTTCACGCTTTCATCCGTCGGCCTGCGGCCGCAACACCAAGGGTTGCGGCAGGAATGCGCGTTATCGACAAGATGTCCCATTGCCGTGCAGGTCTGTCCAAAAAAGCGTTCAACGAGGTGCATATGAGTTGTTCTTCTGTCCGCTCGGTCTTGCAGACCGGGCTCTACCTGTTCTGTCTTGTCGCGGTAGGATCGCAAACGATGGCGCAATCACCGGCGGCTCGCCCACGGCAGTTTGCGCCGGGAACGTTGCGCAGCATCGAAGATGTGCCGGCTGGCCGATTCCGCTCGAACCTGGATCGACTGCCACCCGGCGCAAAGGCGCGAGCATTGGACTGGTTGCAGCGATTCCATTTCACTGAACTGGATCTGGATGCGCTGCACGTTGATGCCGATGGTGGCGTCTTTTACGTGGACAACTTTTCCATAGACCCAGCGACGGAGGAGACCGAACCAGTCACCAGCGAAGTTGCAGTGCCGGTCAGTCCCTTTCCCGCGAGCCTGGTTTTTCATAGCCGACCGGGAGCGCCGAATGTTCTTTATTTGAACTTCACGGGCGAGACCGTAACTGGCACGGCATGGAATAGCTCGAAAACTTCCATTCCTGCGGTGGCGTTCAGCACCGATGCAGACTTTTCGACCTTCAGCGACTCGGAGCAGCAGGCGATCAAACGCGTTTGGCAACGTGTGGCGGAGGATTATGCGCTCTTCGATATCGACGTCACCACCGAGCGACCAGCAACTTTTACGTCTCAAACCGCCCACGCGTTGATCACTCGGAACACTGATGCTGATGGCACCGGGAATCCTTCCTCCAGCGCGGGTGGTGTTGCTTATGTGAATGTGTTCGGCGGGGGCAGCTATGCGACCTATCGACCGGGGTGGATTTACTACAACAACCTTGCCAATAACGAATCCTACATCGCAGAAGCGGTTTCCCATGAGATTGGCCACAATATGGGATTGAGCCATGATGCTACGGGCAGTACTTCGTATTATGGCGGTCATGGTAGTGGCGACACTTCCTGGGGGCCGCTGATGGGCACGGGCTACAATCGAAACGTCAGCCAATGGTCAAAGGGCGAATATTATCAGGCGAACAACACTCAGGATGATTTGGCCATCATCGCCGGGAAGCTCACTTATCGTGTGGATGATTACGGCAATACCCGCGCGTCCGCATCACCGCTCATTCTGACGGGTGGCACCAATGTGGTTTCGACCACGCCGGAAAATGATCCCGCAAACACCAACTCAGCAAACAAAGGCGTGCTGACGACGGGTTCAGATATCGACGTGTTTTCGTTTGTCACTGGCAATGGTCAAATCAGCCTGACGGTCAAGCCCTGGATTATGCCTTCGGGAACGCGGGGAGGAAATCTCGACGTATTGCTCGAACTTTACAATGGGGCCGGCACGTTGTTGCTGTCGGACAATCCCGTCAGCACGACCCAGGCGACAATCCAGACAAATTTGCCCGAAGGACAGTACTTCCTTTATGTGCGCAACACGGGGGTGGGCGATCCCTTAAGCTCGACTCCGAGTGGTTACACGGCCTACGCGAGTCTGGGGCAGTATTTTATCAGCGGCTCCGTGCAACCCTCAGGTTTTGTCGCACCGCCGCAACCGCCCGAGGCTGAGTTGTTGATCACGGACATCACCACGCCCGGCACTGGAGCAAAGCAATTCACCGTGACTTACACGGACAATGTTGCAGTAGATGTTTCTTCGGTTGACGGTAACGACGTTCGAGTCACCGGGCCGAACGGATACAATCGCGCGGCGCAGTTGATATCGATCAATACCCCGGGCAATGGCACTCCGCGTGTCGCTACTTATTCCGTCACTCCACCAGTTGGGGCCAATTGGATGCCAACTAACAACGGAGTTTACACAGTCTGGTTGCAGACAAATCAGGTCCGTGACATCGAAAACGCATGGGCGGCAGCGGGTCAATTGGGACAATTCAACGTCGACGTGCCCATGTTGGTGTACGCGGAGTACTTCAATGCGAATCCTGGCTGGAGTATGGAATCGCAGTGGCAATACGGCGTTCCGCAGGACGGGGCGAATGGCCCGAACAGTGCATTCAGCGGCGCGAACGCTCTGGGTTACAACTTGACTGGCAATTATCCCAATAACCTCGCAACGGTGTATGCCACATCGCCAACCATTGACTGCTCGACGGCTGGCTCTCTCACGCTGCGGTTTCAACGCTGGTTGCGGGTCCGGAGCGGCGACACGGCCGCGGTTCAAATTTCGACAGATGGTTCAGCCTGGACGACTCTTTGGTCCGCAAGCGGGAACGTCCAGGACAGCGCGTGGCAATTGATGCAATACTCGTTGCCATCGTGGGTCGACGGCAGCCCGTCCGTGCGGTTGCGCTGGTCTATGGGCTCCGGCAATTCCCAAAACGACATCGGCTGGAATATCGATGATATCGAGATCACGGGAAGTCTTTTACCCGTTACGCCTGGAACCAACGTCACCCTCACAGTTACCGCGAATCAATCAAAGTGGGGACGGGTCAGTCCCACGAATGGCACTTACCTCTCCGGTTCTTCCGTTCAAGTCACGGCCACGCCCTCGAACTATTTTCGTTTCAGCAACTGGACCGGTGGAGCTTCGGGCACCAACAATCCTGTGATGGTGTTGATGAACTCCAACAAGACGGTGCAGGCGGTCTTCACGGAAATCTTTACCACCAATCATCCGACGCCGCTGTGGTGGCTGGCC
Source organism: Verrucomicrobiia bacterium (assembly GCA_036274115.1). GTDB lineage: Bacteria > Verrucomicrobiota > Verrucomicrobiia > Limisphaerales > JADLHS01 > JADLHS01. The sequence continues at coordinate 18,514 of DASUGI010000237.1, read as the reverse complement.
ACCAATGGGTATACGCAAAACTTTGAGACGGTGGTGAACAGCATTGGCGTCAATGGCATGCCGCTCTGGCAAAGTTACGTTGCGGGCTTGAATCCCAACGATGCGAACAGCCAACTGCGGTTGTCCGTGGCTGCGGCCGGCGGAAACAAAGTCGTGCTGCATTGGAATTCAGTCACAGGCCGGGTTTACACGGTTTGGTCGAGCGGCAATGCCAGCAGTGGATTTTCGCCGATGGCCAGCGCCATCAATCTTCCGTCAACCGTCACCTATTTCACCAATACGCTGGGTGCGTCTTCGGGTGCCACGTTCTACCGGCTGCAGGTCCAGAAACCCTAAACACGTCTCGCTTCACCAGGAGCAGAATCGGTCGTGACATTCTGCCGCCGTACGGCGAGCTTGCGTTGTCACGATGAAGATTCTCGAGCTTAATCATGTAGCGGTCGTGGTTTCCGATGTTGAGCGGAGCTGTGCGTTTTACCGCGAGGTTTTGCAACTGGCCTCCTTACCGCGACCGGCGTTTGATTTTCCGGGCGCGTGGTTTCGCTTGGGAACAAATCAGGAATTGCACCTCATTGGCGGCCGTGGCGAAGCGGTTGTTGCCGGCCCCCGCGGCAATCACTTCGCGCTGCAAGTGCAGGATTTGGCGGCATGGGAACAACATTTAAAAAGCGTGAAGGCCGATTTCCAACCGAAGAAACAGCGGCCCGATGGCGCGTGGCAGGTTTTCCTGCCCGATCCGGACGGGCATTACATCGAGCTTTTTACGCCGCCGGCGTAGAGGCATTGAATCCGGCCTTACTCAGTTCGTTTGCCGAAATCCAAACACACCAACCGATCCTCGCTGCGAAGATAAAGTCGCTTCTCGGAAAGCACCGGTCCGGCCCAGCAGGGATAACGCAACGATGGAACCTGCCAGGCGCAGACTTCCTCCACGCGCTCGGGATTTGGCCGAAACAAACTCAATCGCCCGCCTTCGCCGAGAACGATCAGTTTGTTGTCAGCCAGAATCACAGAACCGCGACCGAAAACCGGTGGCTGCGGAGTGCTATGCGGTCGCCAACCTTCGTTGCGCGTCCACTTGAGTTTGCCCGTTTTTAATTCCACGCAGCGAAAAGAAGCGTCCGGCTCATTGCGTCCGCTGAACGCATAAAGAAATCCGTTGTGTAGCACCGGTGTTGTGAAGTGAACTTCCAGCACTGGACTGGGATACTCGCCAGTAGTGGGGTCACGTTCGTAAGGATTTTGTGGATTCCGCCAGGCTTCTGAGAAGGAGCGACCGTCCGGGTTGACCCGTAAGGCTACCGAGCCGATGCGATAATAAGCCGTGGACAAAAGCACAAGATCATCGGACACGATCGGGTTCATCGCATTCACCGATTCGTTGACCGGACTTTGAAACCATCGCTTGAAATTCACTTCGCCATTGGTGGGGTTCAAAGAAACCAAACCCTGCCGCATCAAACACAAAAGGTGACGCTTCCCGTGAATGGTTGCGGCCACTGGAGAGGCGTAGCTCGCGAGCATTTCCGATCCGGTCCATTCGTAAGGTTTGGTCGTCCGCCAGCTGATCGGCGCGACACCATTCCAGGTCGATCGTCCCACGTTTTGCCAAACGGTTTTGCCGGTCGCTGCATCGAGAGCAACAACTCCGGCGCCCGGTTGCCCGCCGACCATGACAATCAACTTGTCGGCTTCCAGCAGCGGTGTGCTGCCCACGCCGAAGAAGGCTTCAGGCACATTCCAGTCCTTCGCGGTGTCTCGCTGCCAGATCACGCGACCGTCAGCGAGGTCGAGACAAAGCAATTTGCCTTCGGCCCCAAAAGTGTAGCAACGGTTGCTGGTCAACCACGGCGTGCAGCGCGGCCCATTATTGTAGCCAAATGGATCGGTGAAACGACTGGGATAAGCGTAGCGCCATTTCGCTTTGTTTGAGACGACATCCATTGCTTCTACGATTTCTTCGTCGCCAAGGCGATGATGCAGCACCAGGAGGCCGTCACGCACCGATGGTGCGCTGTAGCCCGAGCCAACGGACTTTTCCCAAAGAATCACCGGCCCATTCGTGGACCAGCGATCAAGCAAGTTGGTTTCGCTCGAAGTGTTGTTGCCGTACGGACCCAGAAATCGCGGCCAATCCCCAGCCCATCCGGGCTGAATTAAGGAAACCCCAAGAGCCACCCCGGTCAGGAATGCTCTGAAGACATGAAGACGCGCGGTCATGAGAGCGTTCGTGCCTTAACTTGGGACCAACAAGTCGGCATCAATCTTGACCGCTGCGGCTTGATTGATGAAGTCGAGTCGCAACAGCACCGTGGTCATGCCTTGCCGTCTTTCCACCCAGCCTTCGAGCCCCTGCAGCGGACCGCCCTTGATGCGCACCCGCATGCCTTCCCCAATGGTCGGAGCGAGACGCACTTCGAGGTCCGTGTCCAGCGCCACGAGAATACTCTCCAATTGCTGGCGAAAGGTTTCCTGGTCAAAAACCTCAAGCAGGTTGGCGACGTGATCGTTCTGGCGAACCGTCCCTTTTTGCTCTGGCTGTAGTTGCAGGAAGACGTAACTGGGAAACAGCGGCTTGCGAAACACCACTGTCTTGCCGCGATACTTGTGGGCCGAATTGTAGCAGGGCAACGTCGCCGAGAATCCTTGTCGCTGGCAATACTCCACCAGCTTCTTTTCGCGACGCGGTTTAGTATGGGCAACAAACCATTGAAGTTCGGACACGGTCTTAGAGTTTGAAAACCCGAACAAAGTGTCAACTTGAAGTTGAATCGGCTTCGAAATGCCGGGACATCTTTAGTCATTTTTGGGACTTCAGCACGCATCCTGCTTTGGCTCAGCACGGTGCGTTTTCCGCAGGAAACTTGCACTGCGCTCGAATGAAGCGCATCTTCAAGGCCTGTGCACTGTCGAGTAAACGCGACGCAAGGAAGAATACAATTTTCCGGTCAGGGTGGATGCCTGTTGCGCCGCCAACCGCTTGTTCCTTATTCTGACGCGCACTGACTTTCATGGCAAAGAGCTTTAAACCAAAAGTCATCAGACAACCGAGCCACATCTTCATCGTCGAAGATCATCCGGTGTTTCGTGAAGGATTGCGGCAGGTGGTAAACCGGGAAGCGGACCTTAAAGTCTGCGGCGAAGCCGGCGATTATGAGGATGCGCTTCACGGCATTGTGAGACTGCGACCCGACCTTGCTTTGGTGGACATCAGCCTGCCAGGGAAAAGTGGTCTTGATCTTATTCGCAAGCTACGTTCTGAATCGAGCGAAGTTAAGTTGCTGATTGTCTCCATGCATGACGAAGCGTTGTACGCGGATCGCGTTCTGCGCGCCGGTGGCGATGGTTACATCATGAAGCAGGAGGATCCGGAGGAAATTGTGCACGCGATTCGCGACGTTTTGGGCGGTCACATTTACGTCAGTGAAGAAGTGATGGAATCCCGCACCAATGGTCACGCCGCGAAATCCGGGGCGCCGGACAAGGAGAAACTCCTGGATCACTTGACCGATACGGAGCTGGAAATTTTAGAGTTGCTGGGCCGGGGAAAAAGTCAGCAGCAAGTCTCGAAACAACTTCGTCTCGGCGCGCGAGCGGTGGCTGGCCATCGCACGCGGATTCGCAAGAAACTAAAGCTCAAGAATGACGAAGCGCTCGCGCGCTATGCAGCAGGTTGGGTAGGCGGCGACCGGTAAGGGTAAATACGGCAGAATGGTGTTTGATTCTGATTTCAGCTTTTCGGTTCTTCGTTAAGCCATCTCCCGGATGGCTCAATACTGTCAATTCTCGTCCCCTGAGTGGATAGAATGTTTTAAGTTCTATCGTACATAGTTCCTCTCGCAGAATCGAAGCGCGTCTGGGGCAGCTTTTATTTGAACCGGCCTGATTCGATAAGAGTTAACCAATTCGTTCAGTCGTCTCGTTCAATGCTGTTCCGTGTCTAGCCGAAGCAAAAGCAACAAGCGCTATCCCGATTCAGCAACGGGCCGTGGGAGTATCGTGCTACTGGCTATCGGCGTGTTGGTCGTCCTGGCTTTAGTCGCGACGCTTTTGTGGTTGATCTCCAGCCCGGAGTTGGTGAAGCCGGACTGACTATGTTTGTCCCTTTTGCCGCTGGAATCAGAAAGAAGGGCGCCAGGAATTGCCTTTGAGCCAATGGCTGATTGCAAACGATAATAACTCCACGTCAAAATGAAGAAACAATCTTAATAGCGCTGGCTAGCGTTTGTTTGGGTTCGGGACATCGCTTGGGGCTCTCTCGATCAATAATGTAGGACGACATCGGTGACAGGCATTGCAGTCCCCGAACCCTCCACGTTCGTGGCCGGTGCATTGCTTGCCTTGCCTTTCGGAGTGCACGGAGTTCGTTATCTGCGAAATCGGAAACGAGCCTGAGCGAATTCTATCCGCTCCGTAGGAGAGAGAAGGTGCAGCGTTCATTCGCTGCACCTTTTTTACTTTGTTTGAGCTTTCTGAGGCTTCTCAGTGCTCTTTGACCATGGAACGCTCACAGTGATGGTGGTCCCGTCTTTTGGAGTTGATACCAATTCAAACGTTCCGTTCACTGACGCGGCGCGCTCGCGCATATTCGCCAAACCCCGGCCCCGCCGGTTTTTCCTGGCCACGTTTAGCTTACCCGGGTTGAACCCTCGGCCGTCGTCCCGAATCGTGAGGACCACCGCCGGCCCCCGTCTTGCGAGATTCAATTCCACGGCCTTGGCGCGAGCGTATTTTTCAATGTTATTCATGGCTTCCTGCACAATCCGGAACAGGTTCAGTTCTACGTTCGCCGGCAGCCGTTGCGCGGTCCCCGCCATCCGACAGTTGATCTGCAAGTTCGTGCGGGATTCGATCTCGCGACACAGGTTGCGACAGCTCTCCGCCAGGCCGAGATGGTCGAGGTCGGTGGGCCGCAGATTGTGAGCAATGCGCCGGTTTTCTTCCAGGGCCTGCACGATCAGTTTTTCGCAACGACTTAGAATTTCCCGCGTGGCCGGGCTGAACTCGGTGTGGCGCTCGTCCACTTTGTGCAAGCGCATTTTGGCCGAAGCGAGGATTTGGTTGACCCCATCATGCAATTCGCGAGCGACGCGCTGACGTTCCGCCTCCTGCGCCTCAATGATGTGCCGGGACATCTGGCGCAATTCCTCTTCAGCCAGTTTCCGCTGCGTGATGTCCTGGCTGGTGCACTCGTAATAAAGGACCCCGCCACTCGCATCGCGCACGACATGGCCGCTGATGCTCATCCAGATCTTTTGGCCATCCTTGCGGTAGCGTTCGACTTCAAAGCCGCGAACCGAACCCGCCTTTTCAATAAGCGCTTTGAACTCCTGCCGCTTTTGTGGATGCACGTAAGTCTGTCGTTCGACATCCGTAACCTTTGCCAGCAGTTCCTCAGGGGATTCATAACCCAGCAGGCGCGCCTGGGCAGGATTGAGGCTGAGGTAACGACCATCCGGTGTTTTTTGAAAAATGCCCTCGGTGGCATTCTCAAAAATGCCCCGATACTTTGCTTCGGCGATGCGCAATGCTTCGGTTACCTCGATACGACGCAAAGCATCGCCACAGTGGTCCGCGAGAATCTGTAACAATTGGAGATCCCGTTCGGAATACGTGTGGGGAGTGTAGCTCTGAATGGACAAGACCCCGATCACCTGCCGGCTCGAATGAATGGGCACATACATCATGGAAGCAGACGGACGTTGCGTATCGCCGAACCGGACGAGGTCGATCCTGGGGCGTTGGTCCCTGGTGCGATTGACCAGGCGAGAACCCTCCTTAAGCACACTTTGCATCAACGAACTGGGGCGCAGGGCCTCTTGCGGCGGGGGCACGGGGTGGCGATGGCCGTTGACCGTATCCATCATCAGGATGGGAATCGTCCGTTTTCGATCTGGTGAGAGCAGGTGGACGTAGCAGGCATCCCAGCCAAAAAGAACGAACGCGACGCCGACAATGATCTCGGCGGCCTGCTCGACGGAGTTCGCCCCGCTCAGGCGGTAACCGAGCAGCGAAAACGCCGTGTTTTGCTTTTCGGCGCGCTTGCGTTCGGAAATGTCCCGGGCCACTCCAATAAGGCCCACCGTTTTGCCGGCGGCGGTTTTGATAACGGAGGTGCCGAGAGAAATCGGAAACTCCGTGCCGTCCTTTCGTCGGTTGAGGACCTCGCCGCGCCATCCGCCCGCCAAGGTGTGGCGATAAATTTCATCAAGCAGTCCCGGTGGATTGGCTGACGACTGAATCATGGCCGGCGTTTGGCCGATAATCTCCTCATCGCGATAGCCATAAACGTCACGGAACGCCTGATTGATGAAAGTGAAACGATTATTCTGATCGGTGACGGAAACCAGTTCTCGTGTGCTCTGCACCGCGTCCGCCAGCAATCGGATTTGCTCCTCGGCGCGTCGGTTCTCGGAAATATCTCTCCCCACCGCGATCAATCCCAGCACGTTCCCGCTCTGGTCGGTGATGCATGAAGTGCTCAGGGCAACCGGGAATTGAGTTCCGTTTTTGCGGCGCTGCATGAGTTCTCCGCGCCAGCCGCCTTTTTGTTTCGGATTCAATATTTCGGCCAACAACGATTGGGGACTGCCTTCTTCCAGGACCAGGTCATAGGTCTTTCCGAGAAGCTCCGTGGCAGCGTACCCAAAAGTCTCCTGAAAACTGCGGTTGGTGAAAATGAACTCGTGCCGCAGGTTGGTGATCCCGATAAGTTCAGAGGTGCTTTCCACGGCGTGAGCCAAACGGGCGAGTTCGGCTTCCCGGCGTTTGCGTCCGGTCAAATCGCGGATGAACACGGTAAACAAGGGAGGTCCGCCGACGGCGACCCGCGTGATGGAGAATTCAACCGGAAACACCGTGTTGCCCGAGCGAACTGCGTCCATCTCCACATGGCTTTCCAACGCCGGGCCTTCCTCGCCAGTAAACCGGCTCGCCAATCCACGAGCAAACCACTCGCGCAGGGAAGGGGCAACGATCGCATTCGCAAAATCCCGATTCAGCAGGCGCGCCCGGTTGTAACCAAACATTCTTTCGGCAGCGGCGTTGAATTCAATAATTCGTCCCGCTTGGTCCAGGGTGATGATGGCATCGAGCGCCGATTCCATGATGGCGCCCTTGCGGACCTCGCTGTCCCGCAAATCCTCCTCCATTTGTTTGCGGCGGGTGATGTCTTCGGCGACGCCAACCACGCGAGAGACGGTGCCCTGGTCATCCCGCACGGGATAGGCCCGGTCGTGAATCCAGCGAAGCGAACCGTCCGGGCGAATGATTCGGTATTCTTCATCATATTCGCCGGTGACTTGTTTGGAAATCGCAGCCAGCCTGACGCGCGATCGATCCTCCGGATGGACGGCCTCAAGCCAGCTGTGGGGTGACGCCAGCAGGTCTTCGCAACTGCGCCCCCAAATTTGAACGTAGGCCGGACTGACGTATAACATGTGCTCCTTGCTCGCATCGGTCATCCAGAATACTTCATTAATGTTTTCTGCCAGTTGCCGGAAGCGCGATTCGCTCTCGCGCAATGCTTCGTTGGCCGTCTGGAGCAGGGTGGTGCGTTCCCGCACCCGCTCTTCGAGCACCTCGTTCATCTGCCGTACCGACTCTTCCGCGCGCTTGCGGGTGGTGACGTCGAGATTGATGCCCGTCATTCGCAGGACCTTTCCATTGACGTCACGAATCACCCGTCCGAGACCGGCCATCCAGCGCTCACCTTTCACTGGATGCAAGGCGCGGAACTCTTCGTTCCAAATATCGTCGGCGCCAGGCTGCATTAAGTTTTGAATTCGTTCCAGCAACCATTCGCGGTCCTGCGGATGGACCGAGGCAATCCAGGTGTCGAAGGCCACCGGATCGTCGGGGCCAAACCCATAAAGTTCGTGATAACGACCGTCCCAGGTCGAACGGTTGGTGATGGCATCCCAGGACCACGCGCCGGCGCTCGATGCGTCCAAAGTCAGGCGGAGTTGTTGCTCACTCTCGCGCAAGGCCACGTTCGCTGCTTCCAATTCAACAGTCCGCTCACGCACCCGCTGCTCCAGCGTTTCGTTCAGGTGACGGATCTCGGCTTCCGCCCGCTTGCGCTCGCTGATGTTATCCACCATGGAAACGATGAAGCGCAGTTCGCCGTAGGAATCACGAACGGCTGATGCTGAAGAGTCTGCCCACACCACTTGGCCGTCACTGTTGATGTAACGTTTTTCCCGACGATAGTAATTGCGCCGCCGTTCGCGCAGTTCGTTGAAGAGACGTTGTCCTTCGGCGACGTCTTCCGGCAAGGTGATGCCTTTGACGCCAAAGCGCTGCAATTGTTCGTGGGAATAACCGAGCATTTCCTGATAAGCCCGATTGGTGCTGAGGTAATGCCCCCGGGCGTCATGAAGCGCGAGGCCGATGGGCGCGGATTCGAACAGGCTGCGGAAGCGCCCTTCACTCTCGCGCAGGGATTCCACGAAAGCGATGCGTTCCAACGCCCCGCTGCAGTGATCGGCCAATGCTTGAAGCAGGTGCAGATCGTCCGTTGTGTAGTCGTGAGTGCGGTAGCTTTGGATCGAAACGATGCCAAGCTGGATGTCACCTTTGCACATCGGGGCAAACAATCTTGAAGCGGAATGTCTTCCGGTGTCGCCGAAGGGAGTGAGTTCAGCGAGGAGTTCCGCCGGGGTGTCATCATCGATTAATTGTGGTCCGTGTTCCATCACGTAGCGCGTGACCGGCGTGGGGTCGGCGTCAAAGCCTTCCAGGGGAATCTCCAGCCGGCTTCCATTCACCTCGTCATACGCAAGGATCGGCACCATCCGACTCTGTTCCGGGGAGAACAGTCGGACATGGCAACAATCCCATCCAATCAATTCGTCAGCAATGTCCACGATGATTTGAGCCGCCTCCTTCGAGGTGCTCGCTGCGCTGAGCTGCTTGCCGAGTCGCGAAAACGCCGCCTGACGCGCCTCCGCTTCCTTGCGCTCCGTAATGTCGCGGGCGACCACGACGAAGCCGGTCGGTTTGTCCTCGAAACTACCCGTCACTGCGATGCTTAATTCGGCCGGGAGCACCGAGCCTTCCTTTTGGCGAAGCGTGCATTCGATGCTGCGAACCGGTCGTTTGTGACGCGAATTGGCCGTGCCCGTGCGAATCCGTTCGTGATCCTCTGAAGTGGTGAGGTCGTAGATGGTGTGGTTTCGCAACTCGTCTTCCCTGGTGTAACCCAACATCGTACACGCCTGGGGATTGGCCGTTTGCACCTGGCCTTGCGCGTCAAGCAAAGCAACCCCCACGGGAAGAATTTCAATCAGGCCGCGGAAATGCCGTTCGCTGGCTCGCAGTGCTGCCGTGGTTTCCTGCAGGCGCACCAAAGCACGGACGCGCGCCCGCAATTCGTCGGGAGTGATGGGTTTGACGATGTAGTCATCCGCGCCACTATCCAGACCGTCCACTTTGTGCGTGCTGCTGACGGCGGCGGCAGAACATAACCCGATGAAGACATCCGGGAGCGTGGCGTCGTTCTTGAGTTGCCGGCATACCTCGATGCCGCTGACGTCAGGTAGCATGACATCCAGCAGCACGACGTCCGGTCTGCGTTCGCGCGCGCAACGCAGGCCGCCGCGTCCGGTAGTCGCCGTCCATACTTCATAGTTACTTTCACGGAGGATGTGGGAGAACAGTTCAAGCACTGAAGGTTCGTCATCCACCACGAGGATTCGGGTTGCTCGGTTCATGGCCTGGCTGAGAAAAGGGTGACGCCTTCATAACGCATTCCGGGCACGAATGGAACTCAAAAGCGGTGGAATCGCCGTTCCACGCGAGGAGAGGTGCTTGAGTTGTTGGCGGTGGATTGAACATAATTCCGGTGGCGATTTCGCGGCAGGGGCCGATGGAGTCGGTGCGCCTTTAAGATGAATTTGAACGAACTATTGGAGAACGCAGCCATCCGGTTTGCGGCCAAGCCCGCTGTGATTGAAGAGGAAACGGTGATCACCTATGGTCGCCTCCGCGATCAAATTGAGGCGACAACAACGAAGCTGGCGGCGCTTTCCTTGCCGCCGGGTTGCCGGGTGGGATTGTGTCATCCCAACAGTGTTGCCTATGTCGTGCTCACGTTTGCGCTTTGGCGTATCAATGCAGTTGTCGTCCCGATTCCCGTCGAATGCACCGAGGAGGAAATCACCGAAATCGCCACGGCCATTCAATTGGAAGCCGTCTTAAGTCCAAAAGCGCGCGGGCAAAGCATTGAAGTCTCCAGTGCCTGCTTCTTCACCCGGCTTGCGCCTCTCTCGTCTCCGGACAATCATGGATTGAACCTGGCCTTTGTTCGTTTCACCTCGGGAACGACAAGCGCGCGCAAAGGCGTGGCGCTGTCGCACGAAACCATCCGCGACCGTGTGCTTTCGGCGAACAAGGCGTTTGGCATCGGGCCGGATGATACGGTGATCTGGTGTCTGCCGATGGCGCATCATTTTCTCATCACCATCGTTTTGTATTTGAGTGTGGGAGCGACGGTGGTGTTGGCGCGACACGTCGCAGCCAAACCGTTTCTTGAAGCCATCAATCGGTGGAAGGGAACGGTGCTTTATGCCGCGCCATTCCACTACGCGATGCTGGCCCGCGATAATTCCGGCACGTCGATTCCTTCCGTCCGACTCGCGGTATCCACCACCTGTGCTTTGCCGCAAGACACGTCGGAGGATTTTCATAAGCGGTTCGGCATTTCGCTCGCCCAGGCCCTGGGCGTAATCGAACTCGGTCTGGTTGCCCTGAATACCGGCGACCCGCGTGGACGGTGGAACTCAGTGGGAAAGCCTGCCGGTGATATGCAGTGGCAGATCGTAAACCCTGACGAAGCGGGTCACGGTGAACTCGCTGTGGCTGGCCCGGGGATTTTTGATGCCTATGTCGCTCCCTGGGTCTCTCGAAATCAGGTGTTGCGCAACGGCTGGTTTTTTACGGGTGACATCGCACGTGTGGATGCGGAAGGTTTTCTCTTTCTGCTCTCGCGCAAAACCGCCGTCATCAATCTCGCTGGCCGCAAGGTGTTCCCGGAGGAAATTGAAGCGGTCATCAACCGGCATCCTTCCGTCCGCGAGTCGCGCGTTTATGGCAAACCTCATTCCCACCTCGGCGAAGTCGTGGTCGCGGAACTGGTGCTTGAACCGCCGGATGCGCCAGTTGATTCCATTCGACAGTTTTGCCGGGAGCATCTTGCGTCCTACAAAGTGCCGATGCACTACAACGTGGTTGCCGCCTTGCCCCGCACGCCGGTCACAGGCAAAATCCGCCGCGCCGCTCCGGTGGCCTGAATGATTCAAGCGCAAGAAATTGAAACCAAACTGCTCGACTTCCTGAAACGCGAAGTGTTCGCGCCCGACGTCGCGGTCACACCTGAAACCGATCTCGTTGCGTCCGGCTTCGACTCCATGTCGCTCGTGCGGATGCTCGTGTTCATTGAAACTGACTACGGCTTCTGGATTCCCGAAAGCGAAATCACCGGCGATGCCTTGAAGGATGTCCGCAGTCTCGCCGCCACCATCACGCGATTGCTCAATGCCCGGTGATTCGCCACTCAACGGCAGTGATTACCTCATGCTCGGGTTCGATTACGAACTCCGGCGGCAAGGTTATCCGGGCAACTCCTGTCAAATCGTTCTTGAACTGGATCGCAAGATTTCAGCGGACGCATTGCGCCAGCGCCTGAACTTTCTGGTGCAGCGCTATCCGATCCTCGCGTCGCGGCCCGCCGGCTGGTTCACGCCTCGTTGGAAAGCCGTCTCCCCGTTTGTCCCATCCGTGCGTGTTCAAGGAAGCGCATCTCAGTCGCTTGAGCCACTCGCGCTCAACCGTGGGGAGCTCTTCCGCTTTGATCTCATCGAGCGAGGCAGTGAAATGGATGTCGTGTTTACCTGGACTCACGCGTTGATGGATGCGCCCAGCGCAGAACATTTTCTCGCCGTGGTCGGTCGGGAAGATGTTTCGCTGCCGGCGACAACTCCGTTGCCACCGCGACCCAAGAAGCCATTTAAAGAGCGTGTCCAGCTTGCGCGCAAAAACGTCAATCAACTCAGCGACTTTTGCAAAGCGGCGCCGCGCACGGTCGGCCTGCGCTTTCCTCAAGCTCCAAAGGTGCAGCGTTATTGCGTGGAAAGGTTCACCGTCGAAGAAACCGCGCGCATCAAAGCCAACGGCGTAAAACTCTGCGGAGCACTGGGAGATGCCCAATTCCACGCTGCAGTGGCTATGATGGAATTGCATCGCTTGCACCAGCGCATTGGCAAGCCGTCACCGAGTTATGTGTTGCCCGTGCCGGTGAGTTTGCGCGCCAAAGGCTCGGTCGAACCTGTGTTCAGCAACCAGATCGCCATGCTCATGGTGCAATTTCTACCTGAGCAATTGGACGCTACGGTCGCGGCAGTCGCGACGCTCAAAGCCCAACTCGCGCAGTCCCTCCGCGACCGACGCATTGAGGCCGGCGTCGCAATCACCGAGCTGTCGCGCGGACTTCCGTTTCCGCTCTATCTTTACATCCTCAAGCAACACGGTCTGCGCGGCGAGATTTGCTCGTTCTTCTACGGTGACGTTGCGAATGTTTCGCCATTGCTGACGACTTTCCTTGGCGCGAACATCACCGACTTCACGCATGTGGGCGCGACCACGCCATCGCCCGGCATCGGCGCAATTTTCTATTATTTCGGTGGGAAGATGCGCGTAACCGTGTTCTACCTGGAAACGCATTTCTCCGCGAGCGAAGCCGCAGAATTTGCCGCGAATGTCCGCCAACGTCTGCTCAACCCGTGAGTGTTCGCGCCGACATTGTGGTTGTGGGTGCGGGAGCGGCCGGCATTGCGGCGTCCGTCAGCGCGGCGCGAGCCGGAGCGAAGACATTGCTGATGGATCAGAACGCTGCGGTGGGCGGGACGGGAGGCTTCAGCGGGCTTACCACGATATGCGGCCTCTACGATGATGCGGGTATTTTTCTCAACGACGGCTTTGTTGCTGAATTCGCCGAGGCACTGAAGGAGGCGACTCCGCTGCGAATGGGAAAGGTCTGGGTGCTTCGGTACCGCGCGGAGAAGTTTCGTGAAACCGCCGCGCGTTTGATTGCGAACACGCCTCAACTTCAGCCCGTGTGGAACGCTCCGGTAAAGAGCGCCTTGCTGGAAGGAAACCGGATTGCGCAATTGAATGGCATCGAAGTCGGCGCGGTGATCGATTGCACCGGGACGGCGGAAGTGGCCCGCGCCGTGGGAGCGGACTGCCTGGTTACGGATGAAACGACGCAGGCCCCGGCGATTGTCTTCCCGCTCTGCAATGTGACGCGTGAATTGGGGACGGCCGCGGAAGTCGCCCAAGTGTTGCTGCCGCTGGCACGGGCGGGTTTTCCATGTTTGAATCTTCAGCCCTGTCTCGAACCAAACACGCTCACCGCCAAGTTCACGGGCACAGTGGAGCAAATCGCACCATTGATTGAGTTCCTTCGACGGAGCGTTGCCGGTTTCGAGAATTGCTCGACACCTGTGACCGAGTTTGTTTCCGCCCGACGCGCAGGCCGGATGATTGTCGGGAAATACGTTTTGACCGGCGCGGATGTGCTGGCCGGCAGGAAATTTCCGGATGCGGTGGCGAAATGCGCCTGGCCAATCGAGCAATGGAGCCGGGACGGTGTTGCGCGATTCAAGTATCTGCCGACCGGAACACATTACGAAATCCCTGCCCGCTGTTTACAGTCGGCGAAAATCGAGAATCTTTTTATGGCCGGGAAAACCATGAGTGCGGACGTGGAGGCCATCGCCAGCGCGCGGGTGATGGGGTGTTGCCTCGCCACTGGTGCTGCGGCTGGCAATCTGGCGGCGGCTTACATACAATCCGGACGAACCAGATGAGGCGTTCGTTCGATGAACTTTGGTCTGCGACCTTCCGGTATGCGGCGATGCACTCGCCGTATTACCGGGAGTTGTTTCGCGGCATGGAAGGCATTCCGGCGCTCGAAACACTTCCAACTTGCGACAAGGACACCCTATCCGCGCGCAACCTGGATTTCCTTTGCGTGCCGCGCCCGCGAGTCATCGAGATTGTCACCACCAGCGGCACGACGGGTCATCCGCTCTTGTGGATGTTGACCGAAGCGGATGTACGCCGGCTCGCGGAGAACGAGCGGCTTTCTTTCAGTTGTGCCGGACTGACGGCGAACGACACGGTGTTGGTGGCGGTCGCGATGGATCGTTGCTTCATGGCGGGATTGGCCTATTGGCTTGGCCTTCGAGAACTTGGCTGCGGGGTGGTGCGAACGGGCGCGGCGTCGCCGGCACTCGTGCTGGAAATGATCCAACGCATTCAGCCCAACGCAATCGTTGCTGTGCCGTCGTTCTTAAGATTGGTCGCCAACAAGGCGCTTGAAAGTGGCGTCGATTTGAAGCACTCGTCCGTCAAGAAGACCATTTGCATCGGCGAGCCGGTTCGTGATCGGACGTTTGCTTTGAATGCGTCAGGTCAGGCCATTCAAAAAGCCTGGGGAGCGAAAGTTTATTCGACCTACGGCGTAACCGAACTGGCAAACTCGCTCTGCGAATGCGATGCCGGCGCGGGAGGGCACGTGCACGACGAACAATTGCATGTCGAAATCCTTGATGACGATGGGAGGCCGGTGCCCAATGGTGAAATCGGTGAAGTGGTGGCAACCACCTTCGGTGTCGAAGGCATGCCGGTGATTCGGTATCGCACCGGAGACTGTGCGGCACTGTTTTATGAACCCTGCACGTGCGGTCGAACGTCGGCCCGGCTCGGGCCGATTGTCGGGCGCAAGAACCAGAAATTGAAGTTCAAGGGCACATCGTTGTTCCCCTCGACGCTGGCTGCGGTGCTCGAAGAGAGCGAGGGCGTGGAGTCTTTCGTGGTGCTGGCGCGCAAGGAAAACGAGTTGTCCGATGCCATTGAGGTTCTGGTTCATGGTTCGGCGTCCGTGTCGGGATTGCGCGAAGTGATGCAGGCCCGCGCGAAGATTGCTCCGCAGATCCGCCAGGCAACACGCGAGGAAATCGAATCATTGCAAATGCCGCCGCAGGCACGGAAGCGGAGAACGTTCGTCGATTTGCGGTGAAGCCCTGCGTTCTCATTCCCTGCTACAACCACTCGGTCACGGTGGGAGCGGTCGCGCGCGCGGCCCTGGAGCATTGTCCCGTGATCGTGGTGGACGACGGCTCAACGATGCCGTTGCCGGAAATGCCCGGCTGCACGTTGGTGCGCCTGGAACGCAACGGCGGCAAGGCCGCGGCATTGCGCGTCGGATTTCAACGAGCGATGGAATTGGGTTTCACGCACGCCATCACGATGGATGCGGATGGCCAGCATTTTGGCGAGGACCTGCCGAAGTTTCTCACCATGGCGCAAGCGCAGCCGGAGGCCTATTTGGTTGGCGTGCGCGATCTCGTGGCGGCGGGGTGTCCCCGGCATCGTCAACGTTCGAATCGCATCTCGACCTTTTGGTATCGCGTCGAAACCGGCGTGCGGCTTTCCGACACGCAATGTGGCTTCCGTTGTTATCCGCTCCAATTGGTGAACCGGCTGCGAATTAAATCAGGTCGTTACGCCTACGAACTGGAGTTCATGGTGCGTGCCGCGTGGATTGACACACGGATTGTTCCCGTGCCGGTGAAATGCACCTATGCTCCCGGGCAGACCGGCGTCTCGCATTTTCGAACGGTGCGTGACTTCGTTCATATCACCCACATGAACATTCTGTTGGTGTTGCAATCGTGGTTCGTGCCGCGCCCGCTGCGCGTGGCATGGTCGCAGGGACAGCGCTGGGGCTTTGGCCGCGCGACCCGCGAGTTTTTTGCCGAGCATGCGCACGACCCGTGGCACATGTCGCTGGCGGTGGGGCTGGGGTTGTTTTTTGGCATCGTGCCGATCTGGGGTTTTCAAATGGTTGCCGCGGCCGCGGCCGCTCATTGGCTTCGCTTGAACAAGGCGATTGCTCTGGTTGCCAGTAACATTTCCATTCCGCCAATTGCGCCATTCATTGTGGGTGGAGGATTTATTCTGGGTCATTGGCTCTTTACCGGTGAAGTAATGCCGCTTTCGCTTCCTGACATGACACACTCGAAGGCGCTCGAATACGTCTGGGAATGGTTGGTCGGCAGTATCGCGCTGGCGATTGTTGTCGGTGGGCTGGGAACATTCCTGACGTTCGTCACCGCGAAACTCTTCTGGCGGCGATGAAGCCCAATCTCTACACGCGACTTTACCTCTGGCTGGTGGCGCGACGATGGTGGGTGCTCGCCGTTGTGCTGTTGGTCACGGTTGCCAGCGCTTTTATTTCATCCCGCATCGATCTCGAAGAGGACATTCTCGACATGCTACCGCACAACGATGCGCGCGTGGATGAGTATCGTTACGCGCTGCGCAAGTTTCGGCAAATCGACCGCATCTATATCGACATTGGGGTCAACGCCGATGAGCCCGAGAAACTCGCGCAAGCGGCGGATGAATTGTTCGCCGCGCTGTCCGCCAACACCAACTATGCGCGCCTCATGTATCGGATCGAAGTGGGCGGGCAGGGGAGGGTCATCGATTTCCTGACTGGAGCGTTGCCGAACTTGTTTTCCGAAGGGGATGCGTTGGAGTTGGAGAAAAAGCTTCAGCCTGCGGCGCTGCGCGAACATTTGGAGACAATGCGTCGCAAACTGGCCGGGCCGGAAGGCATGGTGCTCAAGGACGTGGTCGCTGCTGATCCGGTCGGTGCGAGTTCGCTGGTGGTGGCGAAAGTCCTGCCCTTGCAGACGGGTTTTGGCGGCGCGCAAGTTGTGGATGGCCGAATCACAAGTGCTGACGGACGACATGTCCTGATGACCGCCGAGCCGCGGTTTGGCTCGTCAGATTCCAAGGCCAGCGGCGGGTTGATTCGCGATTTGTTGCAGACCGTTCGACAGGTGGAGCAACAGTTTCCCGGGGTCCACGTCGCGATCACAGGCGGCCATCGCATGTCCGTGGACAACGCCTCCATCATCCGGTCTGATGCCGCCCGCTGCATTTCCATCGGGACAGTGGCCATGCTCGCGTTGTGTCTGATGGCGTATCGGCGTCGTTGGCTGGCGTTAATTACGTTTGTGCCGTCCTTCTTCGGCACGTTGATGGCGGGCGTGGTGCTGGCGTTCTGGCAGGATCAACTGTCCGCTATCGCGCTTGGGTTTGCTTCGATCGCCATCGGTGTCACCGTTGATTACGCCATTCACGTCATCTATCACCTCGATGATCTTTCTGAAACCGATCATGTGTCGATCGGTCAACATCTCAGCAAACTCGTCTTTCCCGTCGGCGTTGGCGTGATTACGACCATTGCTGCGTTCCTCGTGATGATGGCGTCCCCGCTGCACGGCTACAAACAGCTTGGGATTTTAGGTGCAATTGGCGTCGTCTTTTCAGCCGCATTTGCCGTGGTGATCCTGCCGCTGCTCGTGCCTCGCCCAAAACGCTCCGCCCGGCAGCCACTCTGGATGACTAAATTGTGGGAGCACTACTTCAAGTGGCAGGCTCATAACCGACTTTGGTTGGCGGTGACTGTTTTTGTGCTGACGTTGGTGGCGACCTTCGGCGTGAAGCGACTTCGGTTCGAAGGTGATGTTTCCAAATTGAACGGCATTACCAAATCAACGCAACAGGACGATGCCCTTATCAACGAGACGTGGGGTGAAGCGTTGGGAATGACGATGGTCGTGGCGCGGGGCAAAACTCCTGCCGAAGCGTTGAAACAAAACGACCGCATCGCTAAAGCTTTGGCGACCAATACCAACGTGACGGCTGCGTTCTCGTTGTCATCGGTGTGCCCGTCGCCTTCAACCCAGCAAACGAACATTCAACGCTGGCATGAGTTTTGGTCGCCCGCGAGGCGCGATGCCTTGCGCCAGACCTTGCAGCAGCTAAGCGCTGAACTGGGATTTCGAAGCGATGCCTTCGCCAAATTCTGGCAGCGCATTGAGACGGAGCCACAGTTGCTGACTCTGGAAACCTTTCGCGGGTCGCCTCTGGAGCAGATGCTCAGCGAACGCGTTGCGCTGGGGACGAACGATAACGCGGTCAGCACGCTGGTGAAGTTGGCCGATCGAACTGCGGTCGAGAAACTGCGCCAGGAATTGCCCGAAACGATCGTGCTCGACGGGCAGGATTTCGCCGCGCACATCGCGAGTCTGGCAAAGAGTGGCCTGAAGAACTTCGCGGTCTGGACCGGAATCGTCGTGGGCGGTTTGTTATTCTTATCGCTGGTCTCACTCGACCTCATGGTCGTTACGCTCATCCCAATTGCCATTGGACTGTTGTGGACGTTTGGAACGATGGGCTTTCTGGGGATTCCAATTGATTTGATGAACAGCATTTTTGTGATCTTCATCATCGGTGTGGGTGAGGATTACAGCGTCTTCATGGTCACGGCAAAGCTGGATGAATGGCGCGGACAAACGCACAACGCGGCGCTCATCAGCGCGTCCGTGTTGATTTCCGCGCTGACGACCATCTTCGGGTTCGGGGTCATGGTGAT
>DASUGI010000236.1:0-29788 GCA_036274115.1 Verrucomicrobiia bacterium | reverse complement strand
GCGGCACCAGCATCGCCCGCGACCAATTGCTCATCTCCCAGAAATTGACATGAAACCATTTGCCAATGAGCAGCACCTCGCACGGAATCGTCGGCACATATTTCCACGGGAACAAACCCAGCAGCGCGAGATACAGCTTGGAGAACGTATTCATCCGCGGCACGCCACCGAGATTCATCGCCATCGCGCGCGCTTTCAGCATGCGTGGATCGGTGACCGGCATGCCCGCCAGCTTCAACGCGAGATACGCCTTGATGGTCGCGTTTACTTCTGCCGGCCCGCCGTAATAAATATTCCAGCCACCATCCGGCAGTTGCATGGAAAGAATGTGGTTCACCGCCTTGCGCTGCCACTCGACATCCACTTTCCCGTTCCAGTGATGATACGCGATGGTGTCGGAAACCAAGGTGGAATCGACCATGAGCTCACCCACCCAGTAGCCTTCCGGCTTCTGGATGCTGAGCAAATAATTTTGCGACCGCGAAAGCGCGGCCTCAAATTCGGGCCAGGGTTGATTTCCGGTATCAGGCTGTTGAACCTCCCGCCCAATCCGGTTGGTCTCGGATGAAGCTAACACGTTGCTACTTTGCGTCTTCATGCCGAACGTGTAAAGCCAGAATGAGCCAGAATGAGCCTCAGCACGCCAGGGCTTAGTTCATGATTGAATTCCGTCAACGCCTTTTCCATTGTGGCCACATGCAATCTCACGAACTCTTGCGCGAAGTCCTTCAGAAGACCAGCGCGAAGCAGGTCGCCGCCGACCTCAATCTCTCGCTGTCGATGATTTACAAATGGGCCGAGCCCGACGAAGGTGACGGCAGCGGTTCCGTCAATCCCCTTGACCGTATCGAGCAACTTCTTGCCAGCACCAAGGACCGTCGCCTCGTGCAATGGATTTGCGAACGCGCCGGCGGCTTTTTCATTCTCAATCCCAAGAAGAGTAATCCGCACCCCGACTACCTCATTCCCGCCACCAATGCGATTGTTCAAGAGTTCGCCGACCTGCTTGCGGTCATTGCGAGTGCCGCCGCGGACAACGAAATTTCAGGCCCCGAAGCAAAGAAGATTCGCGCCCGCTGGGAAGAATTGAAATCAGTGACCGAATGCTTCGTGGCGTGCTGTGAGGAAGGAAATTTTTCGGTCCTGAAGCAACAGGCGCAAAACACACCGCGCCCGGCGTAGTCAGTGAAAAGTAGTGGGCTATGTCCATGCCGTCACGCTGAGCTTTACCTTCAACGACGCGGTCTGCCCAGCCACGAGGGTCACTTCGTTCATCGCAACATTGCCCGACTCCACGCAAACCATCCGCTGGTATTCGTCGTCGCCGTAGTCCGACATCGCCTTGGCTTTGGCAATCCACGGATTCCAAACCACAGTGGATTGTGAATGCTGCTTTTCCACCCGGATGACTCGCCGCAGGGCCTCGTCACGGATTTCGACCGGTTGTGTGGAATTGACGTAAATACGGTCCACCTCGCCCGTGAAGCGAATCGCCTCGCCAGCTTCGGTCTTGCGCTTCCGATTCTCCAGCGAGTCGAGGTAATCCACCCCCTTCAACCCCGCAACGCTCACGGCATTGATATCTCCGACCGTGAAGTAGGTGTGCAAGCAATTCTCAAACTTCACGGCGTGCGTTGACTTGTTTGCCACAATCAACTCCGCGGTCAGCGTATCGCTGACGCCAACCACGTATTCCAACGCACAGCCTGGCAATTCAGGTTGCTCGGACAGCTTCAGCCGCAGAATCACACTGCCATCCGCTGGCGAAACCACTTCTTTGAGCTCCCATTCGCGAATCCGTGCGATGCCATGCTGTCCTGGTTTGTCCGCCGGTTTGCCAAACCACGGAAGGATTATCGGAATCCCACCGCGAATGGGCGCGCCTTTCTCAAACCGGCTGCACTGACTGAGAAACAGGAGCGGCGGCTCGCCGTGCTTTTGGAACTGCGTCACGTGCGCCCCGTGAAAGTAAATCTCCGCTCGACTCCAGGGCGTCGTGATCTCCATCGCAGACAACTCCCCCTGCCCGTCCAGAAACGTAACCTTTCCAAGTTGTGGGTTGGGTTTCATGCCTAAAGCTTACGCCTCCCGTCAAGAGCCTCCCGCGATTCGAGGCGTGATTCAAATTGCCATGCAGAATCAAATCCTCCTCGTCGTCGTCCTCCTTCTCGTCCCCCAATGGCCCTTGAAAGGAACGAGGACGACGACGAGGAGGAGAACGAGGCGAAGTCTGAACGGCGATTCAATCCCCCCAAGCTCACAATTCTTTTACAATTCCTTTGCCGCCTGATGACAACTGTTAAAGCAACTCATGCGAGGCTGGGCTTTATGAAAACGTTACTTGCTTTCTCAATGGTGATCGCCACGACGGCAAGCACACTGGCTTGTGGCGACTATGCCTCATTCCGCCACCTTCTCGATTGTTCAGGTCAAGTCAGGCTCTCGCGGGACGACCTGACGCGTGACGCAATTAGTGCTGACAAAACAAAATCCGAAGACGCCATTCGCATGCTGCGCGCCCGCGGCCCGGAAGGACTCCGCGCCTTGCTGGACGCGAACGCCGCGGTTTTGAAAGAACGTTCCGCCAAAACTTCACCCTTCACGCGACAACCACCCGATGAATCCTGGCAGCGCATCAAAGCCGCCCTCGATGGCGTGAGCGGCCAGCGCGACGGTTACGCTTCCCAACTCTATTGGTACACCGATTTCGAACAGGCCAGAGCCGCAGCCAGGGCGCAGGCTAAGCCCATTCTTTCCCTCCGGCTGCTTGGCAAACTGGATGAGGAGTTCAGTTGCGCCAACAGCCGGTTCTTCCGGACGACGCTTTACGCCAATGCCGAAGTGTCCCAATACTTGCGCGACCACTTCATCCTTCATTGGAAATCCGTCCGGCCCGTTCCGCGCGTGACCATTGACTTCGGCGACGGCCGCGTTTTGGAACGCACGATCACGGGCAACAGCATTCATTACGTGCTGGCTGCCGATGGTAGCGTGATTGACGCATTACCCGGGCTCTACGGACCCAAGGCGTTCCTGAGAGGACTCAATCGCGCCGAAGAAATTGCTCAACAAATTGCCGCTGCCAATGTCCAACAACGGATGGCTCTGTTGACCCAATATCATCGCGACCGGATTGCCGTTTTGAATTCCGAACTCCAGTCCGACCTCCAAAGACTTCCGGCCTCAGCCTCTTTGAACTCGAGCAGCACTGTCTTCCAGTTGGCTTCTCTCAATCCGGCGACGCCACCGGCCACGGCTCAGGAAGCTGCCAGGTTGACCAACACCAAGCGGGCGGCTGAAGCGCGGATTCTCGATGCGCCAACCCGCTCGCAACCGCAGGAAAACGGCTCGAACGAGATTGACGATGCCACCTGGTCGAAGCTCGCTGCCCTGCACCAGAAAGATTCCCGATTGGACGAGTCTTCTCTGAAGTTGATCCGCAGCAAGAATCCCACTGCATTCGACGCGGGGCGCGCCGCCATCACCAAGACCTTCGTCGAAGACCCGCTCCTCCGCCAAATCCGCAACCTGCAACGCTCCATTTCCGAAGACACCGTCCGGAACGAGTATTCGCTGCACCCGAAGATCCACGCGTGGCTCGCCAGCGGTGAAACGACGAATGTGGACGCGTTGAACCGACGAGTTTACGCCGAGTTGTTCCTCACTCCTGACTCCGATCCGTGGTTGGGCCTGGTCTCGCCCGACACCTTCACGGCACTCGAAAACAATGGCGTCGCCCAGGTCGGCGGCGACAACTCCAAAACACCAACCGCAACTGCACCTGGCTTATGAAAATAAAATTCTCTCCAAAACAGCTACGCGTCGCCACCTCGGTCGGCCTGTTCGCGTCGGCCATTGTCCTGATGGCATCGGGCTCAGACCGCAAACCGGACTACATCGCCCACGAGTGGGGCACGTTTACGTCCGTCCAGGGCGCGGACGGAGTGCTGCTCAACTGGCGGCCTTTGGAAACGTCGCACCTGCCCTCGTTCGTTTACGATTGGAACAAACCCGGGCTCAATCGTTCCCTCATGACGCTGACCAAGGGAGTCATGACTTCCCTCCAACGCATGGAGACACCGGTAATCTATTTCTACGCGAAACACGCCCAGACCGTGGATGTGTCTGTGCAATTCCCTCAAGGCAACATCACGGAATGGTTTCCACAAGCCGACCAGATCGGACCGGCGTGGAAGAGAGTTTCAGGCTTCGTGACCAAACTGGACGCCGGCATGCAGAAGGTTGGAGTCAACCCGGAGTATTCCTTTGCATCGTTGCTGCAACAGCACGTCGCCAAAGACAGTCGAATCGTGTGGAACGATGTGCAGATTCTTCCGGCCGACCAACACTCAAAGGTCGCATCACTCATCCCGTCCGATAAGTCGGGCAGCCACTATTTTGCCGCGCGCGACACTGACGCGGCCTACGTGCGAATCAATTCTCTCTCGCCGACCAATCCAGCGCCCGAGTACGACAAATTCCTGTTCTACCGCGGCCTGGGGAGCTTTCCCACGCCCCTGCGCGTCACCATGGCTTCGGATAATCGTTTGTCCCTGACAAATACCGGTTCGGAGATTCTGGCTGACCTGTTCGTGATTCGATTGCGCAAAGGCAGCGGACAGTTCATTCATCTGGGCAAACTCGGTCCAAGCGCCGAACAGACTGTCGAGTTCGGCCAGGATGTATCTCAAGACAGCCTCCTTCCCGAGTTGGAGAAAAAGATGGTCGCCGCCCTGACGCAACAAGGGCTCTACGCCCGCGAAGCCACAGCCATGGTGAACACATGGAAGGACTCGTGGTTTGCTGAGGACGGAACGCGCGTGCTCTACGTGCTGCCGCGAGAGTGGACGGATCGCACCTTGCCCATCGAACTCTCCCCACAGCCAAAGGAACTCGCCCGCGTCATGGTGGGCAGAGCCGAACTGATTCCGCCGAGCGTGCAGGACACCCTTTGCCAATCACTCAAACGCGCGACGGACGGTGACGCGGCAGCTCGCGAACAGGCCACTTCGGAGTTGAAGCATCTTGGTCGGTTTGCCGAAGCCGCTTTGGGATTGGTGCGCGACACCGAGGCCAACAAGACCGGTTGGTCCGTGCTGCAAGCGATGAACAAAGCCAAAGCAGAGCAAGCCCGACTGCAAAACGCTGTCGTCAAATCGAATTAATTCTGCCAAGCTGGGCCGAGCCGTGAGAAAAGTTGCCGTCGTTTTCGTGTTGGCGGTGCTCGTGCCCAGCGCCGTTCTGGCCTGGCTGGCGTTCCGCTCGCTCCGCGACCAACAATTCGTGTTGGAACGCCAGCAATCCCTGCTCTACCAGGGACTCACCGATGCACTGGCCAAATCCATAACGGACACGCTATCTCAACAGCAACGTGATTTCGCCGACCATGTGGAGAGCCTCATGGCAAACAAGGACGCGCGCGCGGCGGCCACCAACTTCGATGGTCACCTTCGCCAGCAATGGCCGTCGGCCGAAGTCGGCTTTGTGGTCACTCTCACCGGCAATTTGCTTTGTCCATCTCCCACCAGCAGCCCGGAGGCACGACTGTTCTGCGCAGACAACGCCAGCTTTTTGGGCAACCGCGAAAGCGCTGAGGTTTATTGGAATGCCAACGTGAAGAACGTAGCTCAAGTGGCAAACATCACATCGAGTCAGATCCAAAGCCAATCGCCCGCTCCAAGCGAAAACCAGAATCTCGATCCGGCCCTCTCGAATACCTTCCTCAGTTACGGCAAAGCCAAAGCGCGCAAGGTCGACCCGGTGCAAAAGCAGATGCTCGAACCCGCAGCCCAGGAACAGACTTTTTCAAAAGTCATTCCCTCCGAAGGCGAATTTCATCAACTCATCGGCGCCGAGACCGACGGCATGCTGGCGCGCTTCCTCCAAAACAAACTCAAGCTCATGTTCTGGCATCGGCTGAATCGTGATCCGCAACTGGTCTTCGGCGCGCAACTCGCCCTGCCCCGGGTCATCGAAGTTCTCCGCCCGCTCGTTCAAGCCGATCCGGCATTGCACGAGGAGATTTGCGTCGCGCTGCTGGATGAAAACACCAGACCCACGGCGCTTACGAGGAAAGACTTTAGTGCCGATTGGAAGCGCCCGTTTGTATCCAGCGAAATTGGTGAAGCCCTCCCGCACTGGGAGGTCGCGGTCTATCTGTTGAATCCCGCAAAACTCCCGCAGGTGGCGCAGACCACGCGGCTGACGCTTGGATTGCTCATTGCGCTGCTGGTGATTGCCATTGGTGTTGGCGGATGGTTGATTGTGAGCGATCTCAATCGGCAGTTGACGCTGGCCCGGCAGAAAACGGACTTTGTCAGCAACGTCTCGCACGAACTCAAAACTCCCCTCACCTCGATTCGCATGTTCGCCGAGTTGCTCGCGGAAGGCCGCGTCAACGAACCGCAGAAGCAAAAGAGTTACTTGAACATCATCACCGCGGAAACCGCCCGCTTGACCCGCCTGATTAACAATGTGCTCGATTTCTCCCGCATGGAGCGCGGCGAAAAGGAATATCATTTTGCTCCGTGCGATGTCGTTTGCCTCGCCCGTGAAACCGCCGAAGTCTTCCGCCCTCACCTGGAAGCCGCGGGCTTTCGCTTCAGGGTCCAATTGCCGGACTCGCCCATAACCACTCGCGCCGACAAAGACGCCGTTTCACAGATCATTGTGAACCTGATCTCCAACGCCGAGAAATATTCGAACGGCCAGAAAGAGATCGCTCTCCAGCTTACTCGCCACCTCGAGCCCGTGCCCTGGGTTGAATTGACCGTGCTGGATCGCGGCCCCGGAGTTCCCGCGGAGGCGCGCGAACGGATCTTCGAAAAGTTTTATCGGGCCAACGATTCGCTGACCAACAACGTTCCTGGCTCGGGGCTGGGCTTAACCCTGGCCCGCCAGATTGCCCGCGCCCACGGCGGCGATGTCGTTTACGCGCCCCGCGAAGGCGGCGGCAGTTGTTTCACCTTGCGCCTGCCCGTGCAACACAACTCATCGCATGAAGGTTAAAATCCTCGTCGTTGAAGATGACCCACACATCCTCCTCGGACTGGAGGAAGTGCTGAAAAGCGACAACTTCGAAGTTGTTACCTGCAACCGCGGCGACAAGGCGCTGGATGCGGTCACCCGGCATCGTCCGGCATTGGTGATTCTGGATGTCATGCTACCGGGCCTGAGCGGCTACGATGTGTGCAAGCAACTTCGCGCGAAGAAAGTCACCACCCCAATTCTGATGCTGACCGCCAAGGGCCAGGAGATTGACAAGGTCGTGGGACTGGACCTCGGCGCCGATGATTATGTCACCAAGCCCTTTGGCGTTCGCGAACTGCTGGCGCGCATTCACGCCCTGCTCCGGCGCGGAGCAACTACGGCAAATTCAGTCGATGGCGAATCCGTTCTGAAAATTGGGAGCGCAACCATTGACCCAAAGACCTTCCAACTGAAACGCGGCAAAGCGACCGAAGAACTCACGGCCAAAGAGCTGAAGCTGCTTCAATTCTTTCACAGTCACGCGGGTGAAGTATTGTCGCGCGACCGTTTGCTCAACGAAGTGTGGGGTTACAACTACTTCGGCACGACACGAACGCTCGACCAGGTCATCGTGCAGTTACGAAAAAAGCTCGGTGACAACGGCGATGAGCCGAAACACCTGCTCACCGTCCACGGCGTGGGATACAAGTTGATGACGTAGGACAGGCGTCGCGCCTGTCTCATTTTTCCGTTTCTGATTGAAGATGGAGACAGGCGGGACGCCTGTCCTACATCAAGCGTTCTCCGCCGCCAGCAACCGCTCCGCCTCAATCGCCGCCGCGCAACCCATGCCCGCCGCCGTGATCGCCTGACGATAAACATGGTCCGAACAGTCTCCCGCCACAAACACTCCCGGCACATTCGTTGAAGCACCGTTGGTGCGCAGGATATAACCATTCTCGTCCACCTTGATGAACGGCTGAAAAATCTTGGTGTTCGGCACGTGACCGATGGCAACAAACACGCCAGCGCAATCGATCGTGCTCTCCGCATTCGTCTTCACGTTCTTCACGCGCACGCCAGTCACCTTGTCCAGCTTGCAGTCGAGAATCTCCGTCACTACTGAATCCCACACCGGTTTGATCTTGGGGTTGGCCAAGGTCCGATCAGCCATGATCTTTGAAGCGCGCAAGGTGTCGCGGCGATGAATCAAATACACCACTGAAGCAAACCGCGTCAGATACATCGCCTCTTCGCAGGCGGAATCGCCACCGCCGACAACGACCAGCGGTTGGTTGCGGAACATCGGCAGCGCGCCATCGCACGTCGCGCAATACGTCACGCCCTTCTTCTCCAGCAAATCTTCGCTCGGCAAGCCGAGATGCCGATGACTTGCGCCCGTCGCGATAATAACGGTCTTCGACTCAATCTTCTCGCCATCCACGGTCAACGTGAACGGTCGTTTGGAAAAATCCACGGATTGCACGATGCTGCCGAACTTCACCCGCGTGCCGAATCGTTCGGCCTGTTGTTGCATCCGCGTCATCAGTTCATAGCCATCCACGCCTTCAGGAAAGCCGGGAAAGTTTTCGACGATGCTCGTGGTCGTGAGCAAGCCACCGGGTTGTTCGCCCGTAATCAAGAGCGGCTTGAGATTCGCCCGCGACGTATAAAGCGCCGCCGTCCACCCCGCGCACCCTGACCCGATGATCACAACATTTTCCATAGGGCGCGCAACGTAGTGGAGCTTGCGCTCAATGACAAGCTTGCGCACCTCTGCAGCACAGAATTGCATTCTGCCGTATCGCGGACTTGCAATCCGCAAGGGCTCGGCAACTCCACGGCAGTCGAACCACGAGCGCTCTGCCGAATACAATTCGGCGATACAGCAGATTGAGAAATCTGCGCTACGCGTGTATCGCGGGCGTCATCGCCTGCGAGTTCACCGGGCGTCCCGCCCGGTGTTTCCAACTGGCGGCGAGACGCCGCCAGAACTCGCAGCCGGGACGGCCGCGTTACCAGCCACCACTACTTCCTCGTAGCCAATTCGAACTTCGGATTCAGCTCCAAGTGAAAATCCTTGAAGCGCACTTCCGTCGGTCCGCCCGAGTGAACCTGCAATCCAATGATCCCCCGCCGTGCCACCAGCGGATCGTCGAGGTCCGTGCACAGGTTGCCGTTGATGGCTGTCCGAATCTTGCTGCCCACCGCCACAATCTCGTATGTGTTCCAATCATTCGTTTTCACGAACGCATCCCCTGGCTTGTTGGAGAGCAACTCGCGCCCGTTTTCCTCGTACAGCTTGCCCCACCAGCCTGCACCGGCGTCCGCCTGACACCCCTTCATTTCGTAGGCTTCAAACGGTTCGCTCCGGAACTGCACGCCGCTATTCGCATTGTTCGGGGTCAACTTCATCTGGAATACCAGCCGAAAATCCGTCAACACAAACTGGCTCTTCAGAAATTCGTTGTGCTTCAGACCCGTCTTGGATTCGCCCACAATCTCGCCATTCTCCACGCGCCAGACTTCGGGATTGCCATCCCAGTTCGACAGGTCTTTGCCATTGAAGAACAGCGACACCGTGTCCGGCGTAGCGGCAAACGGCACTTGCGTGGGCTGCCGCAGGTAAATAATCAGGTCGCGCACCTCCTGATCCGTCAACGGCGTCAACAATCCGTCGGGCATCATCGAGAGTTTGCTTTGATGCATGGTCGCAATCTCATTGCGAGCCAGGGTAATGACTTCGTTCGCAGTCGCCACGGTGATGGCAGTATCGGTCTGCTCGCGCATCAAACCTGTGATGGTGCGATCATCCTTGGTATCAATGTTCCAGGCCAGATAGTCGTTCGGCAGAACCGCGTTGGGGTCCACCATGTTTTGCAGAATGTAATCCAGGTCACCGCGATTGGAGCCCGTCAGGTCCGGACCCACTTTGCCGCCGGTTCCGAACAAGGTGTGGCACTGGTAACAAACCTTCGCAAAGACCGCACGCCCGCGTGAGGCGTCGCCCGGTTGCGAACCGCCGGCCCGATAAATCGCCTTGTATTTCTCAATCTCGGCCAGCTTGTCGGTGTTGCTGTCGCGTGCCACGCCCCAAACCTTTTGCAGTGATGCATCGATCTCGGCGTTCTTGAGATTGCGAAGTTGTTGAATGAGGTCAGCCGTTAGATCAGTGCGCGGAACTTGATTCTTTTCAACCGCAGTCAACAGCGCCAACGCAAACGATGGTCGGGCGGCGAGCGTGTTGCGAGCGTCACGTTTGTTCGCATCGTTAAGGCTGGGATACAACGCAAGAATAGCCGCTGGTGTCGCGGGGTCATCAAAGCTGCCCAACCCGCGCAACGCTGCGCCGCGCAAAGCCGGATCATTCAGGAGTTGCCGCAGCAACGGCGGCAGCCCTGCATCCTTCGCGCCCATCAACGAATCAAAAGCCGTCTTGCGCGCCGCTGCGTCCGCGGACTTGTCCATCAACGTCTGACGCAACTGCGCCAGCGCATTGGCACTGCCAAAGGTCAGCGAGAGCGACTGCACCAGTGCGCGAATCTCAGCGTTGTTGCCGCTGGCGAATTTGGTTTCCACCTCCGCCCAACCTTCCGGCATCTTGACCTGCCGCTGACCTTTCAGGCCCGCGCTCAGTCCGTTCAGAATATCGAGCCGCCGCGCATCATCATTCACGCGCAGCAACGACTTCGTGACGGCAGCGAACGCCTGAGGAGTGTTCAAAGCCGCCGTGCGACGCGTCATGAAGTTCAAAATGTTCGGGAGCTTGGCAGCCTCGGCGAGTTTCAGCGCGCGCTCAATGTCCTGAGTCGGCAATGGCTCGGCGGCATACCAGACCATCAGCGGGATATTGTGATCTTTGGCGTCCTCCCCACGCTGCGAGAGCGCTTCAAGAACGTCCCAGCGATCTTGAATCGGCAGCCGTTGCATCGCTGAGGCGAGGTAAAGTCGGACGATGGGCGATTTGTCTTCGCGAGCGAGGCGAACAAATTCCTTCAGATTCGCTGGAGAAACTTTCTTCCCCTCGCAGAGCAGTTGAATTGCCCATGCGCGATTGAATTCATTGCCGCTGCGCAAGGCGTTCGCCGTGTCCGCGCCAACCACGGAGGCCGTCCAAAGCGCTCGCAGTTCCTGGTCAGGCTTGCCAGCTGCCACCCTGGTGGAAACCTTCCCAGGCAACTGAGCATCTGTTTGCGCCCGTTCCTGCAAGATTCGGCGCGCGTGCCGTCCGGCCCAACCGTTTCCAGCCATCGCAAGTTGAATCAACTCTTCGTCAGTCTTCTTCTTCAAATCAACTGGCTTGCCTTTGAGATCGCCGTAACTGATCCGGAAGATGCGTCCGTTGCTGCGGTCGTGCTGGTTGGGGTCGTTGGAATGACACTGGTTCTTGTCATACCAATCGATGAAGTAAACCGCGCCGTCCGAACCCTCCATGAAGTTCACAATCTGCGACCACTTGTCGTTGAACAGAATTGGATTCGGCGCGTGATGACCCACAAAGCCCGAACCTTTGCGCTCCAACACGTCCATGTTGATGCAGGCGCCATGGATGTTTCCCATGAACACCTTTCCGCGAAATTCGGCCGGCCAGTTGTCGCCCTGGTAAATCATGAGGCCGCAATGCGCGTGACCGCCGCCCAGGTCCGTGCTGCGCGAGATGTCGGCCTGATTCCACTGATTGCCGGCGTAGTGCAAATGATCCGCGATGGTTTTGATGTCGTCGTAGGTGTAGGGGTTAAAATGCTGGCCCGCCTGCCGCTGATAGCGCGCGCCTTGAATCATGTGAAACAAGTGCGGGATCACGCAGGCTTCCTCAATGAGCTGCCCGTTTTCATCAAAGTCAATGCCCCACGGATTGCTCGTGCCTTCGGCAAACACCTCGAAGATGTGCTTCGTAGGATGATAACGCCAAATGCCGGCGTTGATGCGGGTGCGCTCGTCGTCCTTCGCACCAGGTTTGCCGACATTGGAATGGGTGAAAACACCGTGACATCCGTAGAGCCAGCCGTCCGGTCCCCACTTGAAGGTATTCAGCGTCTCATGCGTGTCTTGATAGGCCCAACCATCGAGGAGAATCTTCGGCTCGCCCGCGGGCTTCGGTTCAT
Source organism: Verrucomicrobiia bacterium (assembly GCA_036274115.1). Taxonomy (GTDB): domain Bacteria; phylum Verrucomicrobiota; class Verrucomicrobiia; order Limisphaerales; family JADLHS01; genus JADLHS01. The sequence continues at coordinate 17,714 of DASUGI010000236.1, read as the reverse complement.
CACCATCCGCAATCGGAATGAACATCAGATACGGGGCCGCGCCGACCCACACGCCGCCGAACCCAACTTCAATGCCGCTGACGAGATTCAACTTCTCGATGAACACCGTGCGGCGATTGAACTTGCCGTCGCCGTCCGTGTCTTCGAACACGAGAATGCGGTCCCTGCCCTGCCCCTCCGGCGCGCGATTCGGATAAGTGTAGCCCTCCGCCACCCACAATCGACCGCGATCATCAATGGCGAACGAGATGGGTTGTTGCACATCCGGCTCACCGGCAAACAAAGTCGCTTTGAACCCGGGCGGCATCGTGATGGCTTTGGCGGCGTCCTCGGGCGAAAGGCCGTCGAACTTGATCAAGTCCGAAGCGGGCGCACTGCCGGCTTTGGCCACCTGGGGAGTCAGTTCGTCCGAAAACTTCGGGCGTTCCGCGTAGAGTTTGAAATCGTCGAAATTAATGTGCCCCCAGCCCCCGCTCTCTTCGTCAATCAAACGGATGAAGACTTCTTTGCCGAGATGCTCGCGCAAATCCACGACCACTGGCCGCATGTTCTCGCTGTCGGAACCGGAAGTCTTGAAGGCAACGGTCCTGGTATCGGCACGGACGATTTCCACTCGCGTCCCCGCGTGAGAACCACCGCCGAGAAGAAAGCTTGCAAACGGTTGGGTGACTTTGAACGGCACGGAGGTCAGCCGCCCCTGCGGCGCATCGCCGGCCACTTCATACGAACCAATCCAAAACTCACCCGCGTGGCGGCTCTTCATGTCGGAGCGGCGCTTGGCAACGGTATCGCCGCGGATGGGTTGTTTGTCAAAGGCCGTGCCCTCGGCAACCCAGCCCTGGATCGTACCGGCTTCGAAATCCAGATTCAGCGGTTTGCCATTTCCGTCAACGGGGGTGAGGCCGTCGGCGGCATGGACAACAGAGAAAGCGGTCAGGACAGCCGCCGTGGTGAGGAAGACTTTTTTCATGTGCTTCGGTGATGAACCAGTTTGCGTTGCTGGTTTTCTCAACGCAAGCACAAGCCCCAAGAGATTGTCACATCTTTGTGTGGATGCAAATGGGAGCGCCGCCGTCCCGGCGGCAAGCTCCTCTATCGAAGTTTCACTCGCCAGCGGGACGCTGGCGCTCCCAGGGGAATCCTTCGCGCGCGCTCAGTGTTCGTGCCCATCGTGACTCAACGAACCTGCTCCGGGAAGTTCCGGGCTGGGAAGCGCCGCAGCTCCCGGCGCTGCCGCAGGTGTCTCGTCCTTCTTCTCCTCTTCCTTCTTTTCGGCGAGCAGCGTTGAACGTTCCTTGAGCAATGAATCGACCGTCCAGTTGGACACCAGATAGGTGGACTTGGCGAGTTTCTTTTCAGCAGCCAGCTTCTCTTCCACTTTCTTCTGCTGCTCTTTGAATTCCTTGTCCAGCCTCTCCCTGTCCTCGGGCTTCTCGTCTTTGCCAGGCGTGCGCTCCTTCGGCAAATCCGCCGCAACAGCGACAGTCAGATAAACGTTGTCGTTCGTCTTGGCGCCCACCTGAATCGTGTAGGTCAAATGGTCAAACGTCTCCAACACCGCAGTCGTGGGCTTGTCCAAACCCGTCTGCTCTGGCGACAAACCAATCGCCACATCATTGAAACTGGGCGACGAAAGCGCGTAAGAAAAGCTCGAGGTCTTGGCCGAATCCAGTTTCTCTTCAGCCTTTGCATCCGCCAGCTTCCACTCGCCCGATTCTGTCTCGCGAGTCAGCTTCCAGGAATTTGTCGCCTCCGGGAATGTGATGGCAATGGACTTGATTTTTTCCACCTTGAAGAAGTCCTTGCTCAGCCAGCGCTCGGGCTTGGGCTCAATCTCAGCGAAGGCTTCCGTAACGAGATACGTTGTGCCGGGCTTGTCCGGAAGATAAACCCAACGGCCATTCGGCCAGCCACCACCACCAAACTGATCATCACCGCCGCCGCGCATGGATTTCTTGCCCAACAAAATCGTGCGAATGGCTTTGCCATCCTTGCCCTTCAACTCCACGAGCGTGGCGGAGTTGGTGCCGCCCTTGTCGGGAGGTGTCAGCTCCATGCGCGCCAGTTGCGACTCGCCAATCTTCTGGCTTTGCGCGGGACGCAAATCCCAGAGCTTGCGCGCCAGTTCGATGATCTCGCCTGAGTTCGCCGGATAGTTGTCACGCTCCTTCACACTCCAGGCATCAGCCTTGGTCAGGTTCACCTCGTTGGTGGACTGACGGATCGTCACGGCGGCGACGTCATTGATCGGAAAATCGCCCAACAACTTGTCCGTATCGAGCTTCGACGTGCTGGAGTACGACTTGTCTTTCTGGCTGTTCAAATAGAGGCCGATGCCACCCAGCACCACACCAACCACCAAAACGATGAGCAATTGTTTACGGTTCATCTTGCAGCAGTTTTTCGACGTTTAACAACGGCCAACGCGATCCCCACTCCGGCGACCGCCAGCGGCATTACGAGAATATTGGTCCACTTCAGCGAGGTCTGGAGCGAGTCGATGTCCTTGCGCAAGTTGCGACGTTCCTGCCGCAAGGTCTTGCTGACTTCGACGCGTTTCTTTTGCACTTCCTGCCAATCCTTCTTGGCGTCTTCGGAAAGAATCACCTGCTGTCCGGCCTGCTTTCCCTGGACCAACTCGCTGATCTTTTGATTCAACTCCTGCTCGCTCTTCTCAAGTTCCTTGATCTTCGCCGCAAAACGCTCTTCCGCCTTGGCCTGCAACTCGCGAACCCTGGTGAACGGGCGCGGCACGACCGACCGACTGCGAATCGTAATCAAGTCGCTGTCACCACCCAACTGTTCAATCAGGTTTTGCACGAACGTCAGGTTCTGCGCGATCGGAATCATGACACGCTGACCAAAAAAGTTTTGCACCTGGGCAAAAGCGTTTTCATGCAGCATGTCCGCATCGCCAATCAGGATCACCACGTTGTCGCTCTTGGATTCTTTGAGCGAATCAGCCGTCGGTAGCGGCGCGTTGGTTGAGCCGTCGGCCGGTTTTTCTGCGCCGGGTTTGCCATCCGGGAACGCCGTCTTGAACTTGCCGCTCAGGCGCACGGCCAAAGGAAATTCCTTGCCCGACGCCTTGAAGTCCTGCGATGAACCGCCGAACTGCGCGAGCATCTTCTCGGTCATATCGGCGTTGCCGCTGGAATGCATCAGCACGACCTGCTTCAGCCCTTCAGCCGGAGAACCGGCGAACGCGCCAGTGAACGGAAGACAAATGCGTTCAATCTGGCTTGTCACCACATCATTCGTGTCCATTCCTCCCGGTGGCAGCGTAAGGACTGTCGGATTAGCCTGCCGCCCGCCGGGCCCACCTCCCACCTCCGTGAAGTACGTTTTGTCGGAAACCACCTTGCTGATGTCGAAGGTCGGCCCCCACGCTTTCAGCAACCGATCCAAGCTCGCGCCACTGTTCGCTGCCGCTTGCAAGGGATTGGACGGATCTTGCGCGCGATTGTCGAAAACACTCAACGGATCGAGGAAGGCAATCAGCTTGCCGCCGCGCAGAACGAATTGGTCCAGCGCGTACTCAGCGGCTTCCGTAATGCCTTTCGGATAGACCGCGAGTAGAACTTTGATTTCGTCGTCAATCTTGTCGGCGGTCATCGGAACTTCCTTCACGTTGAAGTCGGCCTTCAACTCGTTGATGAACAGCCACGGCTCGGTGCGTCCGCCGCCACCCATGCGCATCATCTGCGGGTTGAACCCACCAAATACCGGTAAGCCACTCATGATGCCGATCACGGGTTTCTCCGGTTTGGCGACTTGCGAAATGGCGCGCGTGAGGTCGTATTCCAGCAACCGTTCGCGACTTGAACTCAGAAACGGAATCGTCGCGCGCGAGTCCAGGCAACTGACCGCCAGTCCGAAATAAATGCGGTCCCCGCCCAGCGGCGAAGTCATCTGGCCTTCGATGCCGTCGAGGTTCGCCGAATCTTCCGCTTCCGTGTCCGGCACGGGGTCGAGTTTTTTGACTTCGATGTTCCCTTTCCCGAGCAGCTTGTATTCGTTGAGCATGTCCTCCACGCGCGCCGCATAAGTCTTCCAATCCACCGGCGTGGCCGGATCTTTCTGGCTGAAATAAAACCGGATTTGCACCGGCGTATCCAGTTTGCTGAGGACGCGCTTGGTGCCGTCGGACAGCGTGTAGGCCTTGTCCTCCGTGAGATCCAGCCGCGTGGTCATTGGCCGCACAATAATGTTCAGCGCAATGACGATGACCACCATCACGACGATGCCGATGGTCGAGTAGAGATAAGTTTCAAATCGCTTTTTGTGTTGCATGGCGAAAGATGAAAAGTGTTGCTCGACTAACCTGAACGGTGACTGCGGAGAATGACACCCGTCGTGAAGAGCGCGAAGCCAATCAGCGACAGGAAGAACACCAGGTCGCGGAAATCAATCACGCCGCGCTGGAACGCTTCGAAATGCGTCATCACGCTGAGTGCCGCGGCCAGGTTCGAAAGCCAGGTCCACTCCAGCGAATCCAGCAATCGCGTCACCGGCGGCCAGCCCGCCAGAATCAGGAAGAGACAGATGACAACCGAGAGAATAAACGCGACGACCTGATTGCGCGTCATGGCCGAAGTCATGCAAGCAATGGCGAGGTAGGCCCCGGCCATCAGCGCGCTTCCCAGGTAAGCGCAAACAATCACACCATTGTCGGGCTGACCGAGGTAATTCACCGTCATCCAGACCGGGAACGTCAATGCCAGCGCCAATACCAGGAACACCCACGACGCCAGGAATTTTCCAACGATGGCTTGCAGCGAAGTGATTGGCATGGTGAGCAACAATTCCAACGTGCCCACGCGCCGTTCTTCCGCCCACAGTCTCATACCCACCGCTGGAACGAGGAACATGTAGAACCAGGGATGCCACATGAAAAACGAAACGAGCGATGCCTGGTCACGCTCGAAGAATCCACCCGCCATGAACGTGAAAAATCCGCACAACAGCAGAAAGATCACGATGAACACATATGCCACCGGCGACGAGAAATAGCCGGTCAACTCGCGTTTGGTGATGGCCTTGATATTACCCAATGCTGAATTCATTGCGCTGCCTCCTGCTTCGTATCGGGCATCGTGATGCTGCGGAATACTTCGTCCAAACGACCCTCCTCAGTGTGTAGTTCTTCCACCTGCCAACCTTGCGATGCGTCCAGCACCGCGCGGGTAAGCTCGCCGTTGGCATTTGCCTTGGGGAACACCGTCACCGTTACTTTCGAGCCGGTGTCCTTGACGACCTGGGTGCGCTTCGCTCCCGGCAGTTGATTCAGTTTGGCCGTAATGCTCACCGCCGGAAAACCGCGAACGGTCAGGGTCACCGCCCCCGCGTACTCGGACTTGCGGCGGAGTTCCTCGGGCGTGCCGTTCGCAACGATGCGGCCGCGATCAATAATCACCGCACGGCTGCAGACCGCGTCCACCTCTTCGAGAATATGCGTGGAGAAAATAATCGCCTTCTTCTCGCCCATCCGCTTGATCAACCCGCGCACCTCGTGCTTTTGATTCGGGTCGAGACCGTCGGTTGGTTCATCGAGAATCAGAACATCCGGATCGTGGATGATGGATTGGGCAAAGCACGTGCGATGGCGGTAACCTTTCGAGAGCGTCTCGACGCTTTGATGAATGACGTTCTGGAGAAAGCACATTTCCACGACGCGATTGACGGCCTTGGTTTTGGCTTCCCCCTTCAAACCGCGGATGTCCGCGCAGAAACCCAGAAAACCGCCAACGGTCATGTCCGTATAGGCGGGGGCGTTTTCCGGCAGATAACCCATCAGGCGCTTGGCATCGATGGGGCTGGTGTCCACATCAAAGCCGCCGACGGTGATGCGACCGGACGTGGCCGGAATAAATCCAGTAATCATGCGCATGGAGGTGGATTTGCCGGCGCCGTTTGGCCCGAGAAAACCCAGCACCTCGCCGCGCTCGACGGTGAACGAGATGCCGTCCACCGCGCGCTTCGCGCCGAACATTTTTGTCAGATTTTCAACTTTGATCATGATTCGCGTTTCAAAAAATCGCCAAAGCGAACATGCGAGATAACCAGTCGGAGCAGATTTGTAAAACGGTTTTTTAGCCGAGCTGGAGTGTTCTGGGCCGATGGTTTCCCGCTACGTCCGTTGGACAAAACACCCGAAAAATGTTCAAAAAAAATTCCGGGTGAATGAACCGTGTCCGGTAACCAGCAATGCCGAAGCGCCCCCACCCTTCGCCGCAGATGCCGTCCTGAACCTTATTTACGCGAGATTTGAACTTCCGCTTTTTACCAGCGCGGGTCGGTGAGAGTCTTCAAAAAAGCTACCAACGCGCGTTGGTCTGGTGCGCTCAGTTGCACACCGCCATCGGGATGCTTGGCGAGATTCGGATCCAAAGTGGCGCTGCGCCTTACTCCGCTGCTGTAATGCTCAATGACTTCCTCCAGCGTGGCAAACCTGCCGTCATGCATGTAAGGCGCGGTGACGGCCACATTGCGAAGCGAGGGAGTCGCCAACTTGCCGCGATCGGAATCCTTACCGGTAACTTTGGCCCGGCCCGCGTCAGCGAACTCGGCATCCAATCCATTATTGGCAAAGCTTTGACTCCGGAAGAGCGCGCCTCCATGACAATGAAAACAATCTGCCCCGTAAAGTTCACGACGCGGATCAAACTCGGTCATGAACAATTCAAAGCCGCGTTGCTCCGCGTCACTAAACTTCGCTTCACCGTGCATCACGCGGTCGAACTTGGAATCGAACGACGTGAGCGTGAGCACAAAGGATTCAATCGCGAGCCCGATTTTTTCGGGAGTGATTTCGGTTGAGCCGAACGCCGTCTTGAAATCCGCCAGGTAGTTCGTGTCCGCGGAAAGGTTGGCGACGACGTTCGACAAGCTTTCGTCCATCTCGGCATGATCCTGAATTGGCATCAGCGCCTGATCCCGGAGCGTCGACGCGCGTCCGTCCCAGAAGAACGAATCCTTCCACGCCAGGTTGAACAGCGGCATGGAGTTTCGTGTGCCCACTCTCCCCTCCACGCCGACACTGAGTCTCCGCGGATCGGTGAATGCCTGGTCGGAGCGATGGCATGAGGCGCAGGAGAGTGTTTCGTTGCGCGACAGCGCGGTGCTGTTAAACAGCTTTTCTCCGAGTGCGACACGCTCCGCGATCAGCGGATTGTCGGCCGGCAAGTCCGGCACAGGAAAGGTCGGACTCATTTCGAAGCGATAGGACGTAAACTTCTCAGGCAGGTACAACGGTTTTCTTTTCGCACTGCTGAAGGACTCTGAAGCCATTGGCCTAATGTGAGAAAACTGGAAGGCGCCAGGCAGATTCGACACCAACGCGCTCGCGATTGGATCACCCTCGCGTGAATGCGTGGATGAACCATCCCTGGAAAAGAGGATGGGGCGCGCCGTATTCAGTAGCGCACCGACATCAAAGTTGAGCGCAAGCGTCGTATCGTTGGTCAGGCTAAGAGCAACTGGAATAGTAACGCCCACGCGATTGCGGTCCCGCGCCAGGTGATAAGACCATCCGTCCAACGCACCAGCGGTGTTGCGCCACCGGCCCTCCAGCGCCAGAAAGATGTAGCCTCCCTGCCAGCCCCAGTGCAGTCCGTTGAGATTCGGATTCAGAGGATGTGTTGCACCGAACTGCGCAGGGTCGGCGTGATTGAGAATCGGGTTTGGACCCACGTAAAAGCGGATGGTCCGATAGGCGCCGTTCGGAACAGCGGGCGTGCGATGCGACCAACGGCTGCGTTCCAGGTCGAACCATGCAACTTCATTCGTGAGTTCGAGCCATGAACCATCGGCGCGTTGAAGCGCGAAATCCGCCAGCAAAAAAGTGACGCGCGTGATGGAGAAGGTTTCTCCCGCAGCATTCTGATAACGGAGCGAATCGGATTGGATACGTTCGCCGGAAACTTTCGGTTCAATGCTGAGCTCCAGCGAAGCTCCGAAAGCGCCCTGCGCGGTGAGTCCCGCAATCAACACGGTGCATTGAATCAGATTCTTCATCATGCCCGCTCCAAAAAATTCACGGCAAAATCGTGAAGGTCACCAAATACGGTTGGGGTGGCCCGTTCTGGAACTGAACCGAGATAGTTTGCGGAGTGGCGCTGGTTGGCGTGCCGGCCGGCAAAGCGAAACTTGCGATCACCGTGCCTTGAACCGCATACAAAACGCCCGTCGCCGTCACTCCCGCGAGCGTCACGCTGGTGATGGGAGCGTTGGCGGGTGGGTTCGGTGGATTGGCCGGAAGCGTGATGCTGATGGTGATGTTCGTCCCGCCACCGAGACTCACACTGCCGCCGGGCGCAACGAAGCTTGCACCGCTACCGCCCGGCATGCCGTCGTAAGCTGCCAGGCCAGTTCGATTCACTCGAAAGAACTTCGCGTTCTCAGTGCTCGTGTTGGTATTGTCGCCCGTGTTCAACACCGCAGCAATGCCGGTCGCGTTGGTGGCCCAGGTTGTCAGGTCGCTCGAAGACTCGACCCGATACGTTCCCCCTTCCACAGCGCTCCACGTCAACACGACGGTGTCACCGGATTTGGCGGGCGTATTGAGAACCTCGCGCAAATTCGCTCCGCCGAGGAAGTTCGTTACGACCGCTTCCGCGAGTGTGGTGGCCGAACCAGTGGGGTTGCCATAGAACGCGCGCCCAATGTTATTCGGAAACACCGGCGTCCCATTGCTGCTGATGCTGATGAAGTAGGCATACGTGCCATTGGGAAATTCCGGCGTGACACACCAGCGCCCATTGTATTCGTCGAGATCAAAGTCAGCGCCCGGTTGATAGTTGGTTCCGGTCGCCGAATTCGTGAGGTCACCGAGGTAGGCATAATCCTCCATGTAACGGCTGACTGGATAAGTCGCCAGGGCGCTGGGCCCTGCCTGGTCCGCATTGTAAAAACGCTTGGCCCAGGCCGGCAACGTCGAGCGCAGTGTGTTCGTGAGATTGTCCGTGCCGCTCTGGCCGTTGCGCAAGACGTAGCCCGAGATCATGCGCCGAATGCCACTCGCCGCGTTCGGCGCACTGGAATAACCATACGGACCATACATGGGCCAGCCGTCGCGCACCCAACCGAGGATGGGCGAATGTTTCGTCACCGCGTTCGTGCTCTCGCTGTAGGTCCGGGTGGCCGCGTTGAAATCCACGTGGTCGCCGAGCAGATAGCGGAGCGCGACCGGATTGGCGTGATAATGATGCGTGCCGGTTTGTTCCTGATGCGCGTAGCCGGGGTCAAAGGTGGCGCCCTCGTTCACGTAAGCCTCGCGATTCCAATAGCCCGTCCCCATGCCGCTCTCCGCAGAACCGGTCCAGACAAAACCGTCCCGCGAATCAAACATCGCCACGCCATCCACGAAATATCCAATCGCACCGAGCCCTGTGAGATTGGTGGCGGTGTGAATCACGGGATGGCGCGGAATTCGGTACAGCACGTTCTGATTCTTCGGAAGATTGGGAAACGCACCATTCTGCCACGGCCCCATAACGTGCTGCGCCAACCCGGACGTTTTCAGATAAACCCAGTTCGACGAGGAATAGACCGCCTGAACTCCGGCGTAAGCGGGCGCACTTTGATTCTGGGAGCCGTTGCTCCAGGTCGTAAGAGCCGTCCCGCTGTTCTTCATGGCATTATTGGTGTAAATGCGGGCGTAGCGGCTGGCGTAGGTGGTAAGCCAGGAATTGGTGCGCGGATCGTTGGCCAAGGCTGACGCGGCCAGCAGTACATGGGTTAGACCGACTATTCCGGGAGCCGTGATCGTTTTCATGCCGCCACGCTACGCACGAGCACCTTAATCAAACGTGAAGCGTTCCCTTCATCTTCCCTTAAGGTTACCTCTGCGATAGTCGACACGGCTGGCCCAGTTTACTGCTCTCTGGTAAAACGGTCGTGCCGCATCAAATGAGAATTCTAATCGTGGAAGACGAGCCGGACTTGCTCAAAGCACTCACCCGCGCCTTGCGCGACGAGGATTATGCGGTGGACACCGCCACCAACGGTGCCGATGGGCTCTTCAATGCCGAGTCCACGGATTACGACGCCATCATCCTTGACGTCATGATGCCGCAAATGAACGGCTGGGAAATGCTCGAGCGATTACGGAAGAAGAAAAAGACGCCGGTGCTGATGCTCACGGCCCGGGATCAGTCTCGCGACCGCGTGAAGGGCCTGGATACCGGCGCCGATGATTACGTCGTAAAGCCATTCGATTTGCCGGAACTGCTGGCGCGTTTGCGGGCATTGATTCGGCGGACGAGCGGGCAAACCTCCAGCGATCTTGAAATCGGCAAGCTCAAGCTGGACCTGAGGGCGCGCAAGGTTTCACTGGATGGCGACCCCGTTGACCTTACGGCGCGCGAATATCGCTTGCTGGAGTATCTCGCCTTGCACCGTGGTGAGGTTGTTTCTCGAACGGATCTTTACGAACATCTCTTCGACGAAAACGACACCACGTTGTCGAATCTGCTGGAGGTTCACATTTCCAATCTGCGCAAAAAGCTGGGCGGCGATTTCATTACGACACGGCGCGGCCATGGGTATTCCATCGAATGATTCTCAAGTCCATCAAGTGGCGGTTGCAGGCGTGGCATGGCTTTCTGCTGATTTGTCTCGTCAGCGGTTTGATGATTGGCTTTTACACGTACCAGCAACGTGCGCGATTGCAGGCGGTGGATAATGAACTGAGGGAGAAGCTGACCTTGTTACTCCCCAGAGTGGCCCCGCCAGGCGGGCGCGGCGACGGCGAGCGACGCCGCAGGCCGCCACCTGATGAACTGCGATTTGATGGACCAGCAGACTTCTCCCCCAGAGAACGAAACTTTGAATCCGGCGCATTCGAAGCAACCGGTTTCTATTACATCGCCCGGTCACAAGAGGGCCGCCGCTCCAGCTCAACCAACGCGCCGCAGGATATTCCTTTCCCTGAATTCAAAGCTCGCCAAGGCACCACGCTGCGCACGCGAGGCGAATTTCGCGAATTGATCCACGCTGTCCCCACGGGCACGCGGGTGCTGGTCGGCACCTCCCTGGCGACCGCGCTGGCCGAATTGCACCAACTCGCCGCGACGCTCACGGTGATTGGCCTGGGCATTGTTGTCACTGGCTCAGCAGTGGGCTGGTGGCTGGCAGTGCGGGCGTTGCGCCCGATCAATGAAATCAGCAACGCCGCCGTGAAGATTGCGGCCGGCGACTTATCGAAACGCATCAACACGTCCGAAACAGAAAGCGAACTGGGCCAGCTGGCCACGGTTCTGAACTCCACGTTCGCGCGATTGGAAACTGCCTTCGCTCAACAACAGCAGTTCACCTCCGATGCCGCCCATGAGTTGCGCACCCCGGTCTCCGTGATCGTTACCCAAACTCAAAGTACTCTCACTCGAGAACGCACGCCCCAGGAGTATCGCGAGACGCTCGAAGCCTGCCAGCGCGCCGCTCAAAGGATGCGACGGTTGATTGAATCGTTGCTGGAACTCGCACGGTTTGACACCGGCCAGGAAACTTTGCGCCGCGCCCCGTTTGACCTGGCTAACACGGCGCGAGACAGCGTGGAGTTGCTTCGACCATTGGCCAGGCTGCGCGAAATCGCGATTCATGGCGAACTATCGCCCTGTGAAATGCTGGGCGATTCAGAACGCCTTGGTCAGGTCGTCACCAACTTGCTGAGCAATGCCATCAATCACAACAAAGAGGGCGGCGAAATCCGGATTTCCACGCGCTGGGAAACCCGCACGGCCGTTTTAACCGTTAGCGACAATGGCCCTGGAATTACGCCCGAGCACCTGCCGCGAATCTTCGAACGCTTTTATCGGGCTGATGCCGCGCGCACCTCAACGCAAGGCCGAAGCGGGCTCGGCCTCGCAATCTCCAAGGCGATTGTCGAGGCGCACGGCGGGAGCATTGATGTGCAAAGCCGGGTCGGGATCGGTAGCACATTTACCGTGCGATTGCCTTTGGCGACGCGGCCCGAGAGTTAATGCCTGCCCTTCGGAATTTTGCCCAGGTGAAAAATCAGAAAGCCGTGCAGAAAGCGCCGCAGCTCGGCAACTTGAGCATCACTCAGCTTCAAACGACTGCTCGCAGGCCAATCACCGTTCAAGAGTAACCGGGCAATTTGCCTTGCGCCCGGTGTGAGCCTGGCGTCCGCGAGATCGGGCGACAGCCCCAGGGCATCCAGCAGTTTCAGCTCGAACACGAACGTCGTTTGCGGCAGCGGAGCCTGGCGGGGTAAATGTGTGAGCAGGCTGCGCATCAGTTCAAAAATGTCCGGCAGTGGAGTGTCCGGTTCGGTCGCTTGTTCAACCAGCGCGGCGCAATAGGCGGCTTGTTGGAGATAACCCAACTCCTCGCGCAACGAATGGTGGGTCTCCCGGAGATTTATTTCCCGGAGCGTATGCAACTCGGAGCGTTGACTGCGCGCAAAGGAAAGGTCCGCGAGGTAAAACAAATCCAGTTTGCCCGTGAAGGGAGACTTGGGACGTCGCGCTCCCCTGGCCACCGTGCTGATGCGCCCCTGCTCCGCGGTGAGCCAGTTGACGATGAGGCTCGTTTCGGTAAACGGGCGCGTTCGCAGGATGATGCCAGTGGCCGATTCGCTTGTTGCCATTAGACATTGATTCCCTTGACCGTAGTGGCCGACGGCGGGTAATCGGGAAAAATCGAACCCAGGCTGATGATGTATTTGATTCCATCGGCCACGGACATCTCCAGCTTCGTGACCTTCGCTTCGGGAACGATAATCAGGAAGCCGGACGTGGGATTCGGTGTCGTGGGCACAAAGACGCAAACGACTTTTTCTTTGTTCTTCGATTGAACTTCGGCCTGCTGTTCGCTCGTGATGAAGCCGATGGAATGGGTTCCCTCTCTCGGAAACTCGACGAGCACCACGGTTTTGAACGACGTTTTGCTGCCGGTGCTGAACGCATCGTTCACCTGCTTGATGGTGCCGTAAATCTTGTTGAGCAGCGGCACTCGCAGCATGACTGCGTCGAGCCACTCAATTAACCGTTTGCCAACATAGTAGCGGGTGAGCAAGCCAACCAGGCTCACCAGCACGACCGCCAAAACCAGGGCAGCCACGCTCCAATACCAGTGCATCGGACCTTTCCCGCCGTCGGCATGAGTCAGCTCGTGTGGCAGGAAGAACAGCAGGAGGTCAGTGAACGCCGCGATGGTGCCGAAGAGCCATTTGATGACGGCGAGGGTGATGACCGTGGGGAGCAGCACGGCCAGACCGGTCAGGAAATTTCCGCGCCAATGGCCGAAGAAGCGATTGTTCACTTCGCGAGCTTAGTTTTCCGCGCGAGACGGCTCAAGGGAAAGCGTGCCGTCAGCAAACCCAGCAAGCGGTTTTCCTCACGCTTCATTTTGCGACGGTCCGTGGCGCGATGGTCATCGTAGCCAAGCAGATGCAAGACACCATGCACAACGTAACGAACGACTTCGGACTGCCAGGTGGTGCGGAATTGTCGTGCTTGCAGGATGGCGTCGTCAACACACACGAAAATCTCGCCGTGGATGGCAGTTCCACGTTTCGAGTTCCGAGTTCCGGGTTCGCGATGGTCGAAGGTGAGGACGTCCGTGGAGCCTTCGTGTTGGAGAAAGGTTTCGTTCAGCCGTGTCATCTCTGCTTCCGCCACCAATGTCACGCCCAGTTCAGCCTGCTTGATCTCCAGCAACTCGCTCAAGAGCGCGGTAACGATTGTTCGCAGTTGGCGCAAATCCATCGCGCGGGTGCGCTGGCGATTCTGGAGCGTGAGGTCCAGGCTCATTCCGGCTTGGTCTTGCCGCGATGTTCTTCGTAGGCCGTGATGATGCGTTGGACCAGCGCGTGGCGAACGACGTCGCGTTTGCCGAATTCAATCACCGCGATGCCCTCGACGTGTCGCAACACGCGATGCGCCTCGAGCAAGCCCGAATGCTTGTGCGGCGGCAGGTCGATCTGCGTTTCGTCACCGGTGATCACGGCCTTCGAACCGTGACCCAGTCGCGTGAGAAACATCAACATCTGCTCGGTCGTCGAGTTCTGCGCTTCGTCGAGGATGATGAAGGCGTTGTTCAACGTGCGACCACGCATGTAGGCGAGTGGCGCGATCTCGATCGTGTTGCGCTCCGTGTGCTTTTGGATTTCGTCCACGGGCAGCATGTCCTGCAACGCATCGTGCAGTGGGCGCAGGTACGGCATAATTTTCTCGTAGAGGTCGCCGGGCAAAAAGCCAAGGGCTTCGCCAGCCTCAACCGCCGGTCGCGTCAGAATGATCCTCGACACTTTGCCTTCTCTCAGCGCCGCGAGCGCGAGTGCGACCGCCAGATAGGTTTTGCCGGTGCCCGCTGGGCCGATGCCAAAGGTGATGTCATGCTTGCGAATGGCTTCAACGTATCGCTTTTGACCAACGGTCTTGGCCGTGACACCGGGCTTTTTCTCATGCGTCAAAACCCGGTCATTCATCAAGTCCTTCAACATCGTCACGCCTTCGTGTTTGACGACGTTCAGCGCGTGAGTGAATTCGCGATTGCGAACGGGCGTTCCCGCTTTGAGCGAGCCTTCCAATGAAACGAACAATTGCTTCGCGCGTTCCAGCCCTTCGGTTGCGCCATCGAGTTTGATCCAACCATCGCGCACCGTGGCTTTGACGCCGAGCTGTTGTTCGAGGGCGTCGAGATTGCGCGGGTCGTTGTTGAACAACTGCTGCGCCACGCGCGCGTTTTCGAAATGGAGAGTTTCGGAGGGCATGATTAAACCTGTTTGGCCATGGCACCGCGGAGTTGCGCGGCCAGCTCAGTTAACGCCTGCGGAACGACGGTGGTGTTGGCAATGACGGCCATGAAGTTGGTGTCGCCATTCCACCGCGGCACGATGTGAATGTGCAAATGCTCGGCGATCCCCGCGCCCGCGACCTTGCCGAGATTGATGCCGACGTTGAAACCATCGGGTTTCATGTGCTCTTGCAGCGCGTTGATGCAGCGTCGCGTCAGCTTCCAAAGATCTGCCAGTTCCTCTTCGGTCAGACCATTGAGATCCGGGGATTGTTTATATGGCACCACCAGGACATGCCCGCCGGTGTAGGGATAACGATTCAGCAACGCATAGCACGTGCGATCGCGCGCAATCACGAGATTGGCGACGTCGTCACTCGACTGGGCGATGCTGGCGAACAAGTTGTCCTCCGCGCCGGTTTTGGGCGCGAGGATGTATTCGATTCGCCATGGGGCATGGAGTGCTTCCATGGAGGGAGGTTACGAACGCGAAGGAAGAAAGTCAAAAGCGGCAGCTGGCGGGTGCGACCGGCGGTGCCGTGCAAGATCCAATCCTCCTCGTCCTCGTCCTCGTTCTCGTCCTCGAATTGTCCTTGAAGAAGCGAAAACGACGGCGAGGAAGACAGCGAGATGAAGTCAATTCCAGTCTCTCCGGCCAGCTCAATTCCGTTTGCCGACCGGATACTTGCCGCGCAAGACGTAAACCAACGCCTTGACGGCGAGTTCAAGGAAATGGAATGGCTTGGCGATAAAATCATTTCCGCCGCTCATCATGGAACTGGTGCGGCTCTCGAAATCATTGAGGCTGGTGACGAACACCACCGGCGTGCTCTTGTATTTGGGCAAGGCGCGAAGTTTGGTGCACAGCTCAAAGCCGTTCATCTGGGGCATATCCACGTCCAGGAAGATCAAATCGTAATGACCTTCCGTGAGCAGCTTGAAAGCAACATTCGGGTCTTCAACAGGCGTAGATTTGAGCTTCGCCCGCTCCAGGGCTGACGTCACAGCGCGCCGGGAAATCGCCTCGTCGTCCACGACGAGAATCCGCGCCGTGGCCGGAGCCTGGTGACCGGGTGCGACGGCTTGATCGAACAATACCCCGAGAAAGTCAACGGCGGTGGCCACCGTCCGCATCGTGGAACTGTTGATGAGCTTGGGCTTTTCCTGGAGTTCCTTAAGCAGCGCCTCAAACGCTTCCGACAGTTGGGAAATCACAGCCAATCCCGCAAGGTTGGCATTTGCCGTCAGGGCGTGAACGCGTTTATACATCTCCTCGACGTGCGCGATCCGAGTGAATTCCGCGTCGGCCTTGGCGAGCGACTTCACCGAGGCGCGCAATGCGGCAAGCACGGTTGGCAACGTGATAACAAAAGCCGAGTGGAGTTCCGTCTGGAATTTTACCTCTGGATCAACCGCGGCAGGCGCTGGTTGGGAAACAGACGCTGTGGGTTGCAGCGGTTGATTGTTGGCCGGACGTTTTGGCGGTTCGTCTTTCAGGCTCAGCGTGCTGCGGACCGCGTCGATCACCTGCTTGGGAGTGCAACTCGCCTTGGAAAGGCATTTCGTCGCGCCCGCCTTCCAGGCGTCCTGCACGAGATTGGTCAAATACGTGTTCGAAAAAACAATCAAAGGCAACGTCTTGAACTGCGATTCCGCCCGGACGGCGTTCATCAATTCCACGCCGCTGATCTTGGGGAGCACTAAATCAAGAAGCACGGCGTCCGGTCGGTAGCTGTTGATCAGCTCCAACCCGGCTTCGCCGGTGTAAGCCACCTCTACCTGAAAGCCCTCAATGATGAACTTGTTCCGGTAGATGTGGGCTACAATCTGGTCATCTTCGATGATCAGGACTTTCTTCATGCACAGACTATCGGGCGGCACTGGTTGCCGGTGCCAGGTAAGGCGCGAGCGTCTTGCGAATCAACTCAAATTCCTGGCTGGTTTGGACGAAAAGGTCGCGGGCCGTCGTCAGGCTGTTCTCGCTGCCTTGTCGCTCCAGTTCACGCAGCGGGGCAACAATGCGTTGCATGCCGCAGGTGGCACTGGCACCGGCGCAACTATGGGCCACCCGTCTGACGGTCGCCGCATCGTTGGCCTTGATCGCGGCATCAAGCTGCTGGAGTTGCTCGGTGGTTTGTTTGACGTAAAGCGTCACCAACTCCGTGAGATTTTCCGGGTTGCCTTCGGTGAACTCGTTCAACCGATCCATGTCTACGGCGGGTTTCTCGTTCATAATCTTGTCTGTGCTGACCAATACTTTGGCGGTTTCCGTCACTGAATCCCGCACGACAACGGAATCCTCCAGCCCGGCTTTGGTTCCCCAGCGTTCGATTACGGCCCGCACGTCTTCGGGACGCACTGGCTTGGAAAGGTAATCGTCCATCCCAACCTCCAAACATTTTTCACGATCGCCCGGCATCGCACTGGCCGTCATGGCCACAATCACCATGTGCGTCTTGTAATTTTTGACGCGGTCTTTCTGGCGCTGCCGGATCTGCCGGGTGGCTTCCAGACCATCCATTTCCGGCATCATGACATCCATAAATACCATGTCGTAAGGCGCGGAATCAATCGCGGAAAGCGCTTCAATTCCGTTGGTGGCAATCCTGGGTTTGTAACCCATTTGCGTCAGCAACCGCGACGCGACCTTTTGATTGATGAGATTGTCATCGCAAAGCAAAACGCGCAACGGCAGTCGTTGGGCCAGTTGAGGATCGAGCTTGTTGTTGGCGGGCTTGGGCTTTTGCATCTTACGCGTCTCGGAGAGAACCCGAATCAACGTTTCAAACAGTTGCACGGGTTTAATTGGCTTGGTCAGGCAGGTGGCGAAACCCGCCTGCAGAAATTCTGGAGTATCACTGCGAACCCCCATCGAGGTCAGCAGGACCAACGGGATGTTCAGCGCGGACGGAATCTTCCTTAACTCAGCCGCCAGCATGAGGCCATCCATGCCG
>DASUGI010000235.1:0-27665 GCA_036274115.1 Verrucomicrobiia bacterium | reverse complement strand
CGGCATCCTTCGCTCCAAGTGCGCCAAACCATTCCGTCGGCGTGAAAACTCCGCCGGCGACCAGCCAGTCCTTTACGTCCACACTGAGGTTCGGCCATTCGATGCGGTTGGGGACAGTGCTCGGCGTTGCCTTGAACGAATTTGCAGGGAACGCATACGCCTGTTGTCGGTCGGGCGATACCGCGATCAGCCGGTCCTCAAAATCGAACTTCGCGGTGGCGAAGAACAATTCCAATTCGGGATTTAACTTCTTCAAATCGGTCAATCGCGTGACGCGTTTGGTTTTCAGGTTCACTGCGAATAAATCAAGTGCCTGCACCCAGACGACATCGCCGTCGCCACCGAGGATTTTTGTCACGGGCTGGAGGGCATTGCGCTGCTGTTGCCGCAAGAGGGTGACGGTTTCTTGCTTTGTCGGATCGGCAATCGAAATCATCAGGAGATCCAAACGGAAGCGGTCCTTGTCGGGATTCCGATGCAAAGTCGGCAGATAGCGCTCGGTGGTGTGGATGATTTGCACGATGTGATTTGGCAACCGCATCGCCGGTCCGAGCGGCAGTCCGGTGGACTTGATGGAGAGGAAATGCCAGGCGGCCAGTCCCGCAGTCAGGAGCACAAGGATAACGACGACGAGTGCGATGGCGAAAGGAGATCGGTAATACATGGCGGTTTTATTTGGGTTGAAGCCGGCGCAGAATGAGTTTCCACGTGTCGAAGTCCGACAACTTGTTCGGGCGGGCCAGGCGGTGGACCTCCCAGTGACAGAACTGTTGCAGCATTGTCAGGAACTCCGCGTCATCGGTGAATTCCTGCTGGCCCGGATAATCGCCATAGTCGGAGCGAATGAATTTGCCGTCACGCCAGTAGATGTTCGTGCCACCTTCCTTGTGCGAAGTGCGGAATGACCCGCCGCGCTTCATCGCCGCCACGATGGCCTGTTGAATTGCGGTGACGGAATCCAGATGCGCTTCAGCGTTCAAGGCAGCTTCAGCCAGCTTGCGATAGCGCTCGGGAGAACCCGCGTCGGCGTCGGGCGGATTTGCCTCCGTCAAATCTCGCGTCCAGAGCTTGAACCAACTGTCTGATGTCTTGCGGAAATAGTCGTGACTGTTTACCGGCTGTTCTGCCCAGGAAGCCTCGACGCGCAGCGAGTAGCAATTCTTGAAGAACAATGCCGCCTCAAACCGCAACTCAAAGGAATACCGTGCTCCATTCACATTGCCCCGGGCCAACAGGCACAACTTTCCGTTGTCCATCGCTCCCGCGAACAACGTCATCAACTCCCGTTCCAGTGCGAACTGGACTTCGTGCGGCGGTCGTTTGTCCTGGAAATGAAGCACACGTTTCACACCAGCAGCGGATTCCGTGGACGTCAAGGATCTGCGCGATTCAGGTTCGGGCGCTGTTTTCAAAGACGGTTCATCGGTGGCAATCTCAACACTTGTGCCCGTCGGACGTTGGGCCAATCGGGTTAACGAATCAGGCTTGGGGTCGTGCGCTTTGCGGATGGCATCCATGTCCGGCTCGGACGGCGGCGGATTCGGCGGTTCGAGGACGAAATAGAATCGTGTCGCATCCGTAAACTCACCGGAGTAAATCGAACTGTTCCGCTCGTAGAAATGCAGGCCATCGCCAGAAGCGCGAGGGCGAGTAGTGACTTTGCTCGCGAGTCGGAAGTACGCACCCGCCGGCGGGGCGGGAAAACTGTGACCGACTTCTTCGATGGAGTTGCCTGCGGCGAGTTCGGCCTCGATCAACGCCCGCAACACCGCGGGAAATCGCGCAAGTTCCTTTTGCTGTTCTGGCGTCAAACTCATACTCAGAGCGGTTTCGGGTCGGTGGGCAACGGCGCGACGCCCGCCCATTCATGCAAATAGAAGCTGGCCACGCGACAAATATCGCTTCTCATGCAATGGCTCTCGGGCCGAACGCGGGACAGTTCCAGAATGATTTTCAGTTCGCCAGTAAAGTCAGCGCCGCATTTTTCTCGCAGCGCTTTGGCCGCCGGTAGCCAGCCGTAAAAGCGGGTCGCCGGGTCAACCGCACCTTCAAAGCTCGGATCGGCTTCCACCGGAGTGTCGTTGAAGGTCTTGATGCGCGCCGCAATCACGCGCGCCGCTGCTTCCACCGTGGGAATAAACTCCCTGGAGGGGGCGGGCAACTTCGAGATGCAGTCCAGGGCATCGTGGGCCAGTTTCGCGTTTTCGCCGACAGCCAGCTTGCTGAGTTCCGCGACAAGGTCCGGGCGATTGGCGACGAGTCGCAAGGCGCGTTCGGCCTGCGGCTGCTCGTAAGCGAGATAAGGAAACCAGACTTCTACGGGAGAATCTGTGGGAATCGCGGCAAACTCGGCTTCTTTTTTTGCCGCCGCTTCAGCTTCCCACTCTTCGCGGGTTGGGGGTGGTGGTGGCAGCGGCACTTTCTGGACGCGGAAGCGGCACGACATTTTATCCGCCGGCCAGGGTTGCCCGTCGGCTTGTTGACGCGGAATCCAGTCACTCCATGCTTCAAAAGCTTTCCCAGGACGACGCGGCAAGGGCAGAAGAAAGCCGAAGACTTCCCTGGAGTCATTGCGAAACAGCGAGACGCTGCGCTTGCCGCGCTCGGTGAACAGCAAGACTTCCGTTGGCACGATCCAGCGACCGCTTTCGAGTCGAGCCTTGTCGGTGGCGACCGTGCCCGTGTCGGAGTTCCGCTGCGTGTGACCGGCGAGGGAAGCCAGTTGAAACGTCCATTCTCCAACCGCCGTGGGCGCCGTGACGAGGTTGGTGGAAGCGGGGAAACGAAATTCCACCTCCAGCGTAAGCTCACGCCCATCAATCGTGGGTGGCACGTCGGCGAGCAAACGGCAGAGCAAGGCGACCGTTCCAGAGATCAACAGCACGACGCCGAGCGCCGCGCCGAATTCCCTGGGAAATCCTGAGCCGTAGTTCGCCGCAACGATACGCGCGGTGATTAAACCAATAACAATCCCAGCGATGCCGCCACCAAGGGCGAGAAAGATAACAAAGTAACCCGAAGCGCCTTCGCGACTGGAGACGTGATACCAGGAAGTGCAGGCGTTTGCGATGAACCCGGCGAGAAACAGGCTGGTGATGCCGGTCAAGAGCGCTGCAAGAATGGAGATGAGCCAGGGCATAATTGCGTAGTTACTCCGTCAACCAACGCAGCCAGGTTGGGCCTTGCCACACGGTGGGGCGCCAGTTCCATCCGGCGTGGGTGACGGCTTCGATGAGCGGCGATTTCATTTCGTTCAAGTTGAACGTGTAGGCGTAACTCAACTCAGGTTTGAAGCGGCCTTGCTCGTCAAGTTGCAGGCCGACGACGCGTTGGTGTTCGTATTGGAAGAACACGATTCCGAGTGACGATTTCCATTCCAGATCCGCGCCGCCGCGTCCGGCAGACCAATCGAAACTGGCGGCGTAATCCGTGGCTCGCACGGTGCCGTTGCGCTCGTCGAGCGTCATGCGGATGCGAAACGTGCGATTCATGCCGCGCGCCCGGGCGAGGTCAAGCCACTTGGCATCTGCGTAACGCCAGGTCGCGAAAAACTCATTGGGTTGCGCGCCGCGTTCGATGCGGAAGGGCACCTCGAGTGAGTTGATGGCATCGAGACGAGCGGCCAGTTCGGTGGCGGTGACCGGCGGGCTGGATTTGGCCCGATACGTTCCGGCCCATGCCGCGCCTTTGAAGAAGTAGAGGACGATGAGAAACAAATACACTGCAAGCGCACCAACAAAGGCGAATTTGAACGAGTCTGTGTTTTCTGAAGTGGCCGACGCTTTGGTGGCGGGTTGCGACGTCTCTGTTGCCGCGAGTGGAGCGCGACGCGGGATTCTGAATCCGCCTGCCGTCATGCGATTGCGGATGGTTGCGTCGTCCTTTCCGGTCCAGATGCCGACCATGTTATCCATGTGCAACGCGTAGGCGCGATCGCCAACAGGCCGCGTCACGGCGTAGCCGCGTTGTGAATCGCCCTTGCCGCCGAGTTGGTTCAGACCCGTGTTGCGCAGGTAGTAGAACCAGCCTTTTCTGCGGCGGTGTAACCTTTGAAACGAGCCAGCAAAACACTATCGCCGTTTGGCAATGCGGCAAACTGCGCGAGTTCGGCTTGTTCAAAGGCATCGCCAAACACCTTGCGCGCATCAGTGACGAGTTGCGCATTGGCGTCCGGACCAAAGAGGAGCTTTGCGGCGTTAGAGCGGGTTTCCGGGTCAGGGCTGGTGGCGATCTGCTCCAACGCCGCAAGGCGCGGAGCTTCCTTCTTCATGGCGTCTCGCGCATTCCAGAAGTGCCCGACGAGCTGCGGTGCGACGATGAGCATGAAGAATCCGAAGAACCAATACAGGGGGCGCAGCGATGCGCCGGTTCGCGCCATGATGAAACCAACGAGCAAGCATACGACAGCGCCAGCGCCGATCAGCCCAAGACTGATGAGGACGCCGGGACTGGTGCGGATGAGTTGCAGCATGGCGGTCAGCGTGGTTAGTCAGCTTTCGCGGGAGCGAGAGTTTGATCAAACGCATCAATAGCAGGTTTGAAATCAACCCCGGTAACCACGAACTTTTGGGCTAACGATCGAAACAAACTGCTCCCCCAACGACGCAGAGCCTTGCGGCGGTCCTTGGGCATATAGCGGAGTTCGGGCTGAATTTTCTCGGTGAACCGTTCCATTGCGATGCGGGCGGCGGGAGCGAGGCGTTGTTGTTCACTCGCCGAAAGCGTTGCGTTGTTGAGAAATTCAAGCGCGCTGTCTGGCGCGCCGGTGTTCAGTTCGGTGACAAGTCTTTCCAGAAAATCCGGATGCTCGCGGACTCGGGTAATGGCGCTTTCGCGGACGCTGCGGCTCTGGAACTGGTCGGCCAGGCTGAGGAGTTCGGAGAAATCGCGCTGCGGATCGAGCGTTGGGATGCGCGCGAGGTTTTTTTGAGCCACTTCGCTATTTGAGCGAAACCGGTGGGCGACGCCGGCCCATCCGTTTTTGCCCGCACTGACGAGTTGATAGCCAAGATACCCGACGCAAACTGTGAGGCTCAGAGATGCGACAATAACCCACGGGAGACGATAGGCTTGCGCTGGGATACTCGTAGCGAAGCGTGGATTGAGGCTGAAGACCACCAGCAACATTGTGGCGGCGGGGAACAAGTAAATCGGGGCGCTTTGAATGATCCGATCGAAAAGCCCCGGGCGGGCGAGCATTTCAAATCGCAGGAATGAGATGGTGGCCAGCGAAAGACTCGCCATCGTCGTGAGGAGATAGAGGGTGGATCGATTGAGTCGCAACCAATCGAATCCGCCGCTGGCGGTTACGCAAAACAAGGCGACCAACAGGAGTAGCCACATCGGAACCAGAATGATGAGACCCGCAATAACGCCACCGCCGTCGTCCTTCTTACGCGAGAGTTCCAGCAGCAGATGTTGCAAAGGGAGCGCGTAGATGAGGGCAGCGAAGCCGGTGCAGCAGTTCCCGATGGCCTGGGCAGATGAATTCATGCGCGAACGACCTCCGGATCACTGCCGTATTCGGCGACCAGTTGAGCGCGAAACTGATCGCGCTCGAGTGATAGCGCCGCGCCTTCGCCGCCGCTTGTCGCCATGCTGGCGTAGAAGAAGATGAAGTTGCTGGATTTTTTGAAGGCTTCCAATGCGCCGGCTTTATCGCTGACTTCCATGAGGCGTAACATGCGGAGGCGATACATCTCCGCGGTTGAATAGGCGAAACCAATGTAAGGGCAGCCTTCGCGGATGGCGTTCTCCGCCGCTTCGAGTTTATTTTCAGCTTCAAGCTTCAATGCTTCGTGCCACCAGGCGGGCTTGCCGCCGGGAGTGGGTTGCTCCACTGGTTCAGCCTCTTCGTGCGGCTGCTCGCTGGTGAAGACGCAGCTATTGAGGATCAGCTCGGCCAGATTGCAGGCGTCAGTGGCCTGCTCGGGAGTGGCGGTGACGCGCGCACGAAGAACCATGGAGTGGTCACGAAACGGATACAGCAGGTGATACTGCTCCAGGGGTTGGTTTCCGTCGGCGATGTTGCGCGCGCCGAGAGCCTGAAGGTTTCCTTCCTGCAGACGGACGAATTCAGGATGCGGATAGTCCTGGCGCATCTCCGCTTCGATGGCGTCGAGAATAGCTTCGTTGCTGCGACCTTCGCGAGGGATGAGGTTCAAGTTGATCTGCACCTTGCCGCTGGGTTCGAAAACGAGCGTGCGCTTCCCGTCGTCAATGACGTGCCAGCCGTAGGGAACATCGAACTGCGCCAGGATCGCCCCACCGGCGACCGTGGCATAACGGTTGCCATCGTTCACGGAAACAATGTTCGGCACGAGACCGACGCCTTGATCGCGGAGATTGGCGTTGATGGTGGTCGCCGGGTCGAGCGACGTCGTATCCGCTTCGAGGGCGAAATCATAAAGCGTGCATTTCTTCTGTGCTGGCGCGGGAGCCTCACCATTCTCGGAACTCACTTCCGGTTCAACCTGAGCCGGCTCTTCCAACCACGGCTCGGGAATTGGTGCTGCCAGCGTGTTGTCGGCGTGGGCTTCAATCTGAAAACGCGAACCGCGCGGGGTTTTGAGCGTAAAAGACTTGAGCATGGCAAACCATGCGTCCCGAACCGAGTCGGCGAAGATTTCAGGAGCAGTGAGCGTGAGATTGATCAGACGATTGCCGTCTTCAAGGAAGGCAAAGCGCACCACCATGGGTCCAAGGTCAGAGGGTTGCACGGCTTCGCCAGAAACGGCAGCCACGCCGGCGATGACATCGCGACCCACCGCGCGAGGCTGCAGTTGATTGTGATTCAGGTGATACCAGGCCCAGTCGTGAAGCGTGCCGTCGTCGTAAGCCGGACGTGCGGCGAACCCAAACACAATCGCCGCGTGAGGCGCCGTCACCACCGCCAGTGGCATGAAGAGCGTCGGGTTGGAAAAATCCACGTCCTCTTTGGGAAGCTCATGGCTGACCCAATCGGCGGGCAGGTCCACAGTAAAGCCGAGTTCCGCGACGCGTGCTGGAAAAGTGCGGGGAGAGAGTTTCAGGTTCGGGTTCATACACTTTGTTAGTGACCGGCGATGACGCTTATCTGCTTTGGGGAATCAGGCCGGCCAGGGAAACTTCACCGACTTCGGCGCGTCCGCGGTGCCGTCGAACTTGCGGAGTTGCACGAAGATTTCGATTTCGCTCGGCTGACCGTTGGCGACGTGCACGCGGAACTGGATGCAACGCGGGTCACCCGTGCTGGGATCAAAGCTGTAACCCCATTGAAACCACGGCTTGCCTTGCGCGCCAGTCGAGCGGGCATTGCTGCGCATCGCCTCGGGTTCAAACACGGCGCCGGCGGTCTGTGAAGATTTGATGCGAACGCGCCAGCCACCGAAGCCATCGGTTTCCTTGTAGGCAACAAAGGCGTAGTCGCAATTGAGCACAGCGTCATAGGCGTCCACGTAGGCGAGGTGTTGATATTGCGCGCCGCCGGGAACGTTGGCAGGTGTTTCGATGAGTTGGGAAGTCGTGGTCGTTGTCATCAGCTGGTTATGTGTCTTGTGGTTGTTGCTTCGCGTTCAAGTCGTGGCGTTGTTTTACCACGCCCCGTGCACTTGAAAATGCGACCTTGGTCGATATGGGCGCCGCATACCGGTGTGCGTCGCCAGGGTATATGCGACTTTAGTCTCCCCCGGTATGGCGAATCCCGTTGCCAGGCATGAATCAGCGGCGTGCGGAGATTTGCCGTTGGAAAGACGGGTGGAAAATACCGCGGACAAAATGTGAGAATCAGAGCCTGAAGTATGCTGTGCCTGTCACATCTCCACTCAGAGTAAGAAGCAACAACCCGGATCCGGGCTGCCGACTGGGAATTGCTAAAACGTCAGTCCGACCGGGTTAAGTGACCCGGTCGGACTTTTGAATCACCTGAGCGAGGGACGCCTCACCTATTTCACAATCACCCGGTAGAACTTCTTCACACCCGCTGCGGGGGTGGTGTAGGGCGAGGTGGCGGTGTTGGTGGTCCACGGACCGGTCACCTCGTCCGCCTGCAAGAGCGTGCCCTGCCCCCAGGTCAGCGTAACGTCCGAGCCTGATTGCGTGATGCTGAGCGACACTGGCACGGGCGCGCCGGCGGCATAGAGGCTTAGCAACTGCGCCGGGGTGAGTGAGTAATTGAACACGGCGACCTCATCAATGAGACCATTGAACGTGCGGTTGGCGTTGCCGTCATTGTTGTCGTGGCCAATGCGCCAATTGTTGCCGAAAACATCCGGCGTGTGCGCAATCGCATTGGTGGCGGAAAGCAAGCCGACCGAAGGACTATACAGGTAGATGGTGGCCCGAGCCGGCTCGACCACAAGCGCGGCAAAAGACCATTCACCGACCGGCGGAATCAAACCCGAAGCGAAGTTGTAGGTATTCGCGTTGTTGTTGTTCCACGTGTAGCCCAGTTGACCGCCGGTGCCGAAGCCAAAGCCGCCCGCCACTCCGCTGCCACGGTTCATCAGCAAGCCACTGAAGTTATCAAATGCACCTGTGGGTTGAATCCACATGGTGAAGGTGACGTTGTTGGTGCTGAGCGAACCAAACGGCGCGGTCGCAAATGAATTTGCCGTTGCGGAGAAAGTGGCCAGGGCCGGGTTGTCCGTTTCAAACGTAAAGATCGGTGGTTGCGGACCCAAGATATTGTTGAACCCGTTTTGTGACCCGGAACCGTAAACGCCATTAAATCCGCCCACGAATTCCAGGTTCGGCTCGGTGCCGAAAGCCGGATCGTTGGTGGAATTAAGGCGATAGTAGGCGAGCGGACTGGCGGCGATGACGGTTGCCTCGTAGCTGCCCGGCACGGGAGTGATCACGGTCAATGTGATCGGCGGAGCACTGGTGACCGAACCCGCTGAGTTGCTGACAATGACGTCGTAGCTGGCCGCGTTCGCCGCGGTGACGCCAGTGATCGTCAGCGTGGGGGTAAGCGAACCCGAGAGATTGCCACCGTCAACCAGGGCAACACCATTGGACCGCCACTGGAATTGCGGAGCGGTTCCGACCGCATTGACCTGGAACGTCGCAGTGCGGCCGGCGTACAGCGTCGTCGGGCCGGTGACCGAAGAGATGCCCGGGGGCAGCACGCCGCCAGTCAGGGCGGCTCCGAAAAGATCGGAGAGTTCACCCACCGAAAGGGCACGATCGTATACGGCCACTTCGTCAATCACGCCGGTGAAGAAATTGCCGGTGACATCGAGAATGCCACCACCGCCGATACGGAACGGGAAGCCCGAACTCCCGTAGTTGGTCGTGGCCGCGTGCGAGGTGACGGCCTGCAATACCTGGAAGCCACCGCCACCATTGGTGGAAACCAGTGTCAGAGCCACGTTCGTTCCCGACCCAACGGCGGCCACCATGTACCAGACGCCGGGCATAATGTTGGTTTGATTGAGGAACGCGGCACCGCGAGGCGTCCAGATGCCGACTTGAGCCAATCCATCGGGCCCGAGTCCATGGAAACCGAATTCACACACGTCGTTTTGCCCGAAAAGCCCAACGCGCTCGCCAATCGGGCCGGCCGTGTTGAACCAGCCGATGATCGAGAATTGCGCGCGATTGTTCATGAGGCTTTCGGTGGTCGCGGTGGACGCCGAGAAACCATCGTATTGGGCCGCGGTGTTCGTGCTTTCCAACCCCACGAAATCGGGCGTTGCCGGGCCAGGAAGCTCCAGTGCGACAAACTCGTTCGTCGCGATGTTGCCGCCCCAATAGTCAAAGGCGCTCGCGCTGCCGTTGGGTTCGCTGAAGCGCCAATACGCAACCGGGTTCTTCTGCCGCAATTGCGCTTCATACGCCGCGGGCGTGCTGTTGGAAGCCACGATGGTCAGGGTCACCACGCTGCTGGTCACCGAGCCTGCGATGTTGCCAACGACAATATCGTAATCGCCGGCGTTGGCTGCGATGGACACGTTGTTGATGGTCAATGAAGGCGTGTTGGCTCCTGAGATGTTTCCGCCATCGGACAGGTTCAGGTTGTTTCGTCGCCATTGATAAGTGAGCGGCGTATCTCCAGACGCAGTGATTTGGAATTTCGCCGTCCGGCCTTCGTAAAGTGCCAGCGACTTGGGCTGTGTCGGGATTGTGGGTCCAATGGCATTCAGGCCCAAACCCTTTTTGTAGAGGTTATAAATTTCCGTTTGCGGCAGCGCGCGGTTGAACACTGCCACTTCGTCAATCGTGCCGCTAAAGGCGCGATCCTGCGGCGTGGCTGTGGCGCTGGGGTCGGTGCCGATGGTGGTGATACCTTCAAACAAACCCGGCCCGTGGTTCACCGTGTTGGTGGCCGAGAGCTGACCATTGGTGTTGTAGCAGTAGAGCACGGCATTGGTCGGGGTGATCACCACCGCAATGAACGACCACGCGTTCGTCAACGGCACCAGGCCCGAGACGAAGTTGAAGTTGGCGTTGTTCCAGGTGTAACCGATCGTGTTGTTGTTGCCGTTATTCGCGAAACCAAGCGAGTGAATATTGGTGCCGGTGCCGCGTGACGAGATGATGCCGGTGTTGGCGGCTTGATAAGTGGTGGGATAAATCCACGCGCACATCGTGACGGTATTGGTATTGATGCCCAGCGGTGGAGCGACGACCCAGGAATGAGCCACATTGCGGGTAGTCGTCATGCCCGGATTGCCACTTTCAAACCCCGGATATTCTGCGGGCTGCGGACCGACGACGCCGTTGTAACCATTCTGGACGCCATTGCCATAGATCCCGTTGAACCTGCCCACATAGTCGTACGCCGCACTGTAATTCGTGGACGGGTCGCCAGTCTCGTTGAAGCGCCAATACGCAACCGGCAGGTTGGTGGCAATCTTCTCCGCGTAACTGTTGCCGGCTGGAACGGCAAGGCTCACCGCTGCCACAGTGCTGACCGCCGTGCCGCCCGGATTGTTCACTGTCAAGGAATACAAACCAGCGTCGCCGACACTGAAGTTGGAGATAACCAACGTCGCGGTCGTCGAGCCCGAGATGTTGCCGCCGTCGCTCAGATTAGCGACGCCTTTCTTCCACTGATAGGAAAAGGGCAGCACGCCGGCGACTTGCGCCTGCAACCGCAGCGTTCCATTTTGGAAGACTTGCGGGGCAGCCGGCAAAGGATCAATTTGCGCGGTCAGCGGCGTTGCGCGTGGAACGATCTGCACGGCATTGATGGGGATGCGCGTGTTGAACAAACTCCGCCGCAGCAGGAAGGAATCATTGGTAATGCTGTTGAACACGACGTAGTTGCCCTGGAAATTCCCGCGTTGAGCCACTTGTCCGCTGAGGGTAACGGACGAACCATAAACCGTCAGCGGCACTTCCGTGTAGGTCAAAGTGGATACGAAGTTCGCCCGGTCACAGACCGCCGCGTGGGTGGTGATATCGCTGCCCAGCGTCATCTCGCTCCAGGGGCCGGTCGCATTTTGGAGCCAGAACTCTCCACCGCGACCCGCTGTGGCGTCACCGTCGGAATACACTACGACATCGTAACTGGAAACCCCCTCAGACGCCATCCAGGCTGAGAGGTTCTGGAAATACATCCATGGCTTGCAGTTATTGTTGGTCGCATTGAAACCATCCACCGGATTGCCTAATGCATTGTTGCCATTTCCGTTGGAATCGTTGTAAGCGTTCATCAGGTTGCCATCGGGCGAACCTTGCACGGTCGGGGTGCCGCCACCTTGTTGGCTCCAGAAGCCGGTCGCGTCCCAATTGACAATGATTGTTGTGGGATTGCCAGCGCTGTTGGTCGGATTGATGCCGCTGCCCCAGCGACCCAGCACATTCCAGTTCATTTGGGCGTATCCGGGCGCGCCCGCCGCCTCTTCGGGAAGCAAAGCGCCCGCTGCGGCGCTCTGGAAACCGCCGTTGCCATTGATGCCAATCTTCAATCCGATTTGTGCCGCCCGTGCGTTCATCAACGATGACAGGGTCAACACCACCGCCATGGCAACGATGGTAATGATTGCTTTTTGAGCCGTGCCGTGCTGCCGGCCTGACCAGGTGCTTGGAACTATGTGGGTATTCATGTGAGGTGAGGTTGGTTTAACTGAAAATCGTCTCTCGCGAGAAAGATCTCATGGGTAATCAGGCGCGAACTTTAGCCCCGCGGTGACCGGGGTGCCAATTCCCACAAAATGGTGACACAGCAATGAGTTTATTGATATTGATTGGTAAGCGGACATTGCTTTTGGCGGTTCTGACGACGGCGGCGGCTCGGGAGCAGGTTTCCGCAGCCCCATGACGATCGCCCAAACGCCGAACAGGAACGTCGCGATCGCCAGCCACAACAAGAACTGGATGACCAACAGGTCGCGCCGCCTCATGCCTCACGCCATTTCAAATCCACAACCTGGCCGTGGGATTTGTTTTGCGGGTCAAGACTGTGGAGTTCCAGTCTCATTCCATCGCGGCGTGTAGTGGCGTGAAGCCATCCCGCAGGGTCGCCGTTGCGAAAAACGTACGACGTCGGTGGGAGATTCACGAGATGGATACCGCTGTCGTCCTGGGAAATTTTCCAATTGTGCGTGTGACCGTAAACCCAGGCTTTGACCTGCTGGCGCGGTCGCAAGACCTGCCACAATACCAGCGTGTCCTTGAGTCCCAGGTTTTCCTCGATTCCCGGGTTGTGGTGCACGACGATCACGGCAGGTTTGCTCGCGTTGGCGTCCAACGTCTCGCTCAACCATTTCAACTGTGGACCGCCCAACGCTCCGGGCGTTTGCTGAGTCTTCTCCAGAGAATCGAGCAGGAACCAGTTCACAAACTCGGTGCGGATCAACGCGGCTTGCTTGTCAGCAACGGGACGCTTGACGTTCTTCTCCGAAGCCAGCCCGGCCCAAAAATTCTCCCGATGATCGTGGTTGCCCAGCAACAAGTGCACCGGCACGCCCTCGGTGCGGAGCGGTTCGATCAATTTTGCAAACTGCGTGTAATCACCGGGCGCACCCTGGCTGAACGCGCAGTCGCCCACGACAAACGCGCCGGCGGGACGTTCCGAAAGTTGCAACACCTGCTCCGAAACCGCGGCGAGGTGACGAGTCATGTTCACCGCTTTGTTCACCTTCGTCGCGTCGGCAGCGATGTGGGTGTCTGCCAGCAGAATCCAGGAGTTCGGATTGGCGGGGCGCTCCGCAGCCAGCAGGCGCGGGGCGCAACCGACGGCAACACCAGCGACCAACGCGCGCCGCAGAAAGGCACGTCGCGATAATGGCGGCAAATGAATCGGCATGGGTCACTCGTACGGGCGAGCGGAAGGCAACTCAAGTCAAATCCTTGACCATGATGTAATCGTCCATCACAAAACCACTCCCGAAATCGGTAACGACCGATTTGGCCAGGACAAAGCCATTGCGCTGATACGCCGCGACGGCCCTGGTGTTATGCTTGTTCACCGCGAGAATCAATCGGCGCGCCCCGAGTTGGCGGACGATGCGCTCGCAATACTGCAGCAGTTGGCTGCCGTAGCCCCGCCCGTGCATTTCCGGCAGCAGATAACACTTGTGCAGCTTCATCACGCCCGAATCCGCCGTGGGACCAAACGAAGCGAAACCGACGAATCTCCTGCCCACCAACAGACGCGTGAACTGGATGCCCCGGGCGCGAATCTCTTTCCGCAGGGTGTCGAGCGAGTACATTTTTTCCAGCATGTATTCGATCTGAGCCTGCGAGATGATACCCGGGTAATGTTGCCGCCAGATTACTCCCGCAAGTTCGGCCAGGGCCGGCAGGTGTTCTTCCGTTGCGGGAAGAATCTCCACCAATTCTGAAGTCGCCAGATTCTTCATGAAACAGGCAATAGCGGGCTGAT
Organism: Verrucomicrobiia bacterium; assembly: GCA_036274115.1. Lineage (GTDB taxonomy): Bacteria > Verrucomicrobiota > Verrucomicrobiia > Limisphaerales > JADLHS01 > JADLHS01. The sequence continues at coordinate 13,852 of DASUGI010000235.1, read as the reverse complement.
CATTGCTGGCGGACGCAATTAACTCCAGACAAATGGCGGGCCTCAGGGCCAACCACACGTGGGCATATTCCCGATGCACATCAGAGTTCCCCTTACTTGACTTGTCGTGGTTCGAAGCGAAAAATAGCCCAGAACCAACAATCCCAGCTGTCAACTTGAAGTAGCCATGTTTTTACCAGGGTTCGTTCAACGGGGCGTTTTACTGCTCACTTTCGGTCTGTTTTCCCTCCTCGAAGCTCCCGCCGCTCATCTTGTAAATCGCTACAGCTTTACGAGCGATGCGAGTGATTCCGTCGGGACGGCGCACGGCACCCTGGTTGGCGGGGCGGTCATCTCGGGAGGTTCGGTGGTGCTCAACGGGACCAGCGCTTTCGTGGACTTGCCCAACGGGCTGATTTCTTCCATGACGAGCCTGACCGTCGAAACCTGGCTGACGGACAGCGGCAGTGGCGTCTGGTCGCGCATCTTCGATTTCGGAAACAGCACGGGTGGCGAGGGCGTGCCGGGAAGCGGCACGCAATATCTCTTTGTCAGTCCGCAGGCCGGGGACGGCCAGTTGCGCATGGGCATCACCGTCGGCACCGGGGAGCAAATTGTCGATTGGCCAGCCACGCGCCTTCCGGTCGGCACGCTGAAACACGTGGTGCTGACGATTGATGGTAACAACCAGATTGGCCGCTTGTACGTGGATGGCGTGCCAGCAGGTCAGAACCTTTCTCTGACACTTAACCCGGCCAGCCTCGGTTTCACCGTGAACAACTGGATTGGACGCTCTCAATTTTCCAACGACCCCTTTCTTAACGCGAGCATCACCGAGTTCCGCATTTATGATGACGTCCTGACTCCGACTCAGGTTCAACAAAGCTTTAACTACGGTCCGGAGGTCGCTGGGCTCGAAGGTCCGGTCAGCGTCATCACGCATCCCCAAAGCAAAACCGTGACCGAATTGCTGCCGGTGAGTTTTGAAGTGCAGTACGGTGGCACACCGCCCGTGAGTTTGCAGTGGTTGCGGAATGGCCAGCCGATCGCCAACGCCACGAATACGACCTACACGATTGCCGCGGTCGCGCTCACCAATCACAGCGAAATTTATCGGGTCGCGCTCACCAACGAGTATAACTTCGCCACTTACACCGCGCTCTCCAGCAACGCCGTTCTGACGGTGACGGCGGACACAACCGCCCCGGCGTTGGTGCGCGCCGACAGTTTCTTTCCCAATGAAGTCCGCGTGACGTTCTCGGAAGGCGTGCGCGCCGACACCGCCACCAATGCGGCCAATTATGTCATCACTCGGGTCGGCGGCTCATTGGGGATCAGCGGAGCGCGGGTCGGCAACAACACATCGGAAATCATCCTCACGACCGCGGCACAGACCATCGGGACGGAATACACGGTGACGGTCAACGGCGTTCGCGATCTCGCGCTCGCCGCCAACCTCATCGCCCTCAATAGCCAGACCAACTTCGTTGCCTCGCCGTTTGTTCGCGCGGACATTGGCAACCCAACGAACGACGGCACGTTGACACCTGTGGCTGGCGGCGTTGATATGACGGCTTCCGGCAGCGGCATCAGCGGCATGAGCGATCAGTTTACCTTCGGCTATCAGAGTTACACGAATGACTTTGACCTGGAAGTGCGGGTGGCCGCCCTCAGCTTTGCCAGCGCCTGGTCGCGCGCCGGATTGATGGCGCGCGACGGTTTTGCCAGCAATGCCCTGTTCGCGGCCAGCTTCGCCACGCCCGGTCCGGCCGGATGTCACTTCGAGTCGCGACTCAACATCGGCGGCAGTGCGGCCATGAGCGGAACGTTTCCGGTGAATTATCCCGACACCTGGCTGCGTTTGCGCCGCACAGGTAATGTCTTTGACGGTTTCGCCAGTCTCGATGGGCAGACCTGGGAGTTTCTCGGGTCATCCAGCATTGGGATGTCAAACATCGTGCAGGTGGGTCTGGCGCTGGCCGCCGGGAAGACGTCAACCAGCACGACTGCCCAGTTTCGAAATTACGCATCTGGCAGTGGCAACATTACCACCAACGCCCCATTGCCGTTCGAACCCTTAGGTCCTTCCAGCCGCCGCACCCCCCTGGTGATTTCCGAAATCATGTACAACCCGCCCGAGTCCTGGGAAAACACGAATAGCATGGAGTTTATTGAACTCTGGAACTCCGGCCTCATCACTGAGGATCTTACCGGCCATAAGCTGACCGGGGACATCACCTATCAATTTCCCGCCGGCACCAAAATCGCCCCGGGCCAGTTCCTTGTTGTGGCCAAAGATCCCGTGGCGGTTCAGAACCATTACGGCATCACCTGCCTCGGGCCTTACACCAGCAAGCTGCCCAACAACGGCGGCGTGATATATCTGCTCAACGAACTCGGCGGTCGGATGTTGGAAGTCGAATACGACACCGAGTCACCCTGGCCGGTGGCGGCGGATGGGACGGGCCACTCGCTGGTGTTGAGCCGGCCGAGTTACGGTGAGAACGATGCGCGCGCGTGGTCACCCAGCGACGTCATTGGCGGCTCGCCAGGACGCTGCGAGAATTACGGCAACGAACCGGCCCGCGCTGTGGTCATTAATGAATTGCTCGCGCATACCGATTCGCCGCAGGTGGATTACATCGAGTTGTTCAACACGAGCACGCAGGCGGTAAATCTGTCGGGCGCATGGTTGAGCGATGACGCCGACATCAACAAGTATCGCATCAGCGACGGGACCATCATTGGTGCGCGCAGTTCCCTGGCGTTCACCGAAAGCGAGTTGGGCTTCGCGCTTTCCGCGGATGGCGAAAAAGTCTTCCTCGTCAACTCGAACCAGAACCGCGTGCTGGATGCCGTTTCGTTTGAGGGGCAGCAGAACGGAGTCAGCTTCGGCCGCTATCCCAATGGCGCCCCCGCTTTTCAGCCGTTGAGCACGGTCACGCAAGGCACGAGCAACACTCCGCCGCGGCTGAGTCAACTGGTCATCAACGAGATCATGTACCATCCCATCTCCGAGTCCGACGACGATGAGTATCTGGAGATCTATAATCGCGGCCCGGAGACAGTAGCCCTGGATGGTTGGAGGATTGAGGGTGGCATCAGTTTCAGCTTTCCTTCCAACGCAACCATTGCCGCCGGCGGCTATGTTGTCGTGGCAAAGAATCTTTCCAACCTCCTGACGAAGTATCCGCAACTCAACGCCACGAATGCGTTCGGCAACTATAGCAGCACGCTGGCGAATGGTGGCGAACGCATTGCCCTCGCCATGCCGGAGGATTTGATCAGCACCGACGGCCAAAACGTGGTGACGAATATTTTTTACATCACCGTGGACGAAGTTACTTATGCCGACGGTGGCCGGTGGGGCAAATGGAGCGATGGTGGGGGCAGTTCGCTGGAATTAATTGATCCCGATGCGGACAATCGGCTCGCGCCGAGTTGGGCGGACAGCGATGAATCCACCAAGGCGCCATGGACCACGATTGACGTGACCAGCGTTCTCGAGAACGGGCATTCGGGCGCGCAAGGCACGCCCAATCGCTTCGAGTTTTTCCTGCAAGACAACGGCGAAGTGCTGGTGGACAACCTGGAATTTCGCAACAACGGAGGAGCCAATCTAATTCCCAACGGCACGTTCGACGCAGGTCCGGGAGGCTGGATTTTTGGCGGTGTGGTGCGGCAGTCCGTGGTTCCGGCCGGCATGGGTATTGGCGGAACGGCGGCTTTGCAGTTGATTTCCACGGGCCGTGGCGATGCGGGGCCCAACAAGGCCCGCATCGCCCTCACCAGTACTGCGGCGGTAAATCCTCCCAATACCGGAACAGTCCGCGCGTCGGTGCGGTGGTTGAAAGGATCGCCTTACATCATGTTCCGGACGCGGGGACACTGGATGGAAGTATCGCGCCGACTCAATCTGCCCACCAACTGTGGCACACCCGGTTTGCCGAACTCACGATTGCTCGCGAATGCCGGACCGGCCATCACTGACGTCAGCCACGTTCCCGTATTGCCGGCGGCGGGCCAGCCCGTGGTCGTCCGCGCCCGCGCGTCTGATCCGGATGGGCTCAATCCCGGTTACCTGGTGCTGCGTTATCGTCTCGACCCAACGGCGACCTACACGTTAGCGCCAATGTTTGACAACGGCGCGGGCAGCGATGCCGTGGCCGGAGACGGTATTTATTCGGCCGCAATTCCCGCCCAGGGAGCCGGCACGCTGGCGGCCTTTTACATCACCGGCAGCGATACCCTGGGAGCAACCGGCCAATTCCCTGCCGAAGCGCCCAAACGCGAATGTCTCGTGCGCTGGGGCGAGTCTCCCGTCGCGGGCACGATTGGCACTTACCGCCTCTGGCTCACTGCGGCCAACATCAGCGCATGGACGAGCCGCGAGCGCAATGCCAATGATCCGTTGGACGCCACGTTTGTGTACGGCAACAGCCGCGTGGTTTACAACGTTGACACCATGTACAGCGGCAGCCCGTTCCACGCACCGAACTACAACGGCCCGCTGGGTTCCTTTGCCTGCGATTACGAAATCAATTTTCATTCGGACGAACGTTTCCTCGGTTCGGAGCCGTTCGTTTTGTCGGCATTCGACGTGGTGTCCGGCAACTTCTTCTTCAACGACGACTCCGCGCAGGTGGACCTCACCGGCACATGGATTGGCCGCAAACTCGGCCAGCCTTACAATTATCGCCGGCACGTTCACATGTTTATGAACGGCCAGCGGCGGGGCACGATTTACGACGACACGCAGCAGCCGAACAGCGAGCTCATCGCAGAGTATTTCCCCAATGACGAACGCGGGCAGTTGCGCAAGATCGAGGACTGGTTTGAATTTGCCGATGACAGCCAGAACCAGACGATTGTCACCGCCACGCTCACCCGCCGGAACAAGACGGGTGGAGAAATTGATACCAAATGGTATCGCTGGAACTGGCGGCCTCGCGCGACTGACAATCCCGATGACTGGCTGCCTTTCACCAGCCTGGTCGCTGCCGTTAACTTCACCAATACACCGACCTATCTGGACCAGGTGCGCACCTGGATGGACGTGCCCAATTTCCTGCGCCCGATCATTACCCATCACATCTGCGGAAGCTGGGACAGTTACGCCTATCAGCGCGGCAAGAACATGTACGCCTACAAGCCGGACCACGAGCCCTGGCGATTACTTTTGTGGGACATTGAAATCGCTTTGGGCGCGGGCGGCAACGGCCCCACGGACAGCATCTACAACATGCACGATACCGTGTTGCGCAACCTGATCCTGAACAATCCCGCCTTCAATCGTGAATACCTGCGCGGCTTTCAAGAGGCTGTCAATGGCCCGCTGCAACCCGGAGTGGCGGATGCCATTCTCGACGAGCGCTACGCCAATTTCCAACAGAACGGCGTGCCGCTCATCTCGCCGCAGTTCATCAAAAGTTACATCGCCTCGCGCCGGAACTATCTGTTGACCGTCATCCCCAACGCGGCGTTTACCGTGAACAATCCCGGTTACCAGGTCGTTTCCGGCAGCAACGTCCTCACGCTCACCGGCACGGGACCGTTGAGCGTGGAGCATATTCTGATCAACGGAATTCCTTATCCAGTCACCTGGACCAGCACCACCGCCTGGCGCGTGCTCGTGCCGTTATCCGCCGGCACCAATCTCCTCGCCCTCTCGGCGCAGGATCGTTACGGCAACATCGTCAGCAATGCCACCGGCAGTGTGACCGCTAATTTCACCGGCAGCAACGTCCTGCCCGAAGGCCATGTCGTGTTGAATGAGATCGCACCGAACCCTGCTACAGTCGGCGCCGCCTTCGTGGAGCTGTTCAACACCCACAGCAATTTCACTTTCGATCTTTCCAACTGGAGCATCAACGGATTGGGCTACACCTTTCCGCCTGGTTCCAGCTTGCCGCCACGCGGGTATCTCACGGTCGCGCAGGATGCGTTTGCTTTCAGTCAGGCTTACGCCATCACGAATGTCAGCTTCGACCAGTTTGGCGGAAACCTCGATTCGGACGGGGAGACCTTGACGCTGTTCCGCCCGGGCGTGGGAACGAACCTGATTGTTGTCGACCGGGTGCGTTACGAGCGTGCCGCGCCGTGGCCCGCGACGACCAACGGCATGTCCCTGCAACTCATCGATGCGACGCAGGACAACAGCCGGGTGGCGAACTGGCAAACCAAACCTGCTTCGACAAATTTCAGCGTCCCCACGCCCCAATGGGTGTACGTCACGCAGACCGCCACCTTGCCCGCAAGCTCGGCGCGGATTTACACTTACCTCGGCTCGGCGGGAGAAATCTATGTTGATGACATGATGCTGGTCGCCGGCACAGTGCCGGGAAGCGGCGTCAACCTGCTCAACAATGGAGGCTTTGAATCGCCTTTGGCGGGCACGTGGACCGTGTCGGGTGACTTTTCCGGTTCGACTTTGAGTACCACGGTCAAGCGCTCGGGCAATTCCAGTCTGCGCATGCTCGCCACCGCGCCCGGCTCCGGCAATAATGATTCCATCCAACAGGCGTTTGCCGCGTCACTGCCCGGCGGCGGAACCTACACCTTGAGTTTTTGGTATTTGCAGAACTCCAACGGCTCGCCCTTTGTGGCGCGGCTCAACAACTCGGTGGTCGGCTCCGGCATTTACGTTTCCCTGAATCCGCTGACGCCATTGCCAGGCACCAACGTGGTTTCTGGCGCAACGCCGGGTCAGCCCAACAGCGTCGTCACCAACCTGCCGCCCTTTCCGCCGCTTTGGTTGAACGAAGCTCCGGCCAACACGGTTAGGGGTCCGTTCGACAATTTTGGCGAGCGCGAGCCATGGCTCGAAATCGTCAACACAACGAGCACGAACGTCAGCCTTTCCGGCTATTATCTTACGGACACCTACACCAATCTCACCAAATGGGCCTTTGCGGGCGACACCGCTTCGAACGGATTCACCATCGTGTGGTGCGATAACCAAACCAATCAGTCTACCACCGCTGCGATTCATGCCGCCCTCACCCTCGCACCCGGCACCGGCAGCATCGCCCTCACTCGCATCGCCAACAACGTCACCCAGGTCGTGGACTATTTGAATTACGCGAACCTTCCGGCGAACTGGAGTTATGGCAGCGTTCCCGACGCACAGCCGTTTTATCGCCGCGAGATGTTCCTGTCCACGCCCGGCGGCACCAACAATGGCACGCTCGCGCCAGTGACCGTGTTCATCAACGAATGGATGGCGGACAACACCGTCACCCTGGCCGACCCGGCCGACGGCCAGTTCGAAGATTGGTTCGAACTCTACAATCCCGGCACGAACGCCGTGGATCTGGGCGGTTATTACCTGACGGACAACCTTGCCAACAAATTCCAGTTCCAGATTCCCAACAACGGACATTACGTTATTCCGCCGGGCGGATACCTGTTGGTTTGGGCGGACAACGAGAACAATCAAAATTCCACCAACCGCGTTGACCTTCACACCAGCTTCGCCCTCAGCAAGGGCGGGGAGGTGCTGGGACTGTTCGCGGCCGATGGCACGACGATTGACGCGGTGACCTTTGGCGCCCAAACCAGCGATGTCACCCAGGGCCGCTTCCCGAATGGCTCGGCCAACATTTATTCAATGCCGACGCCCACACCACGCGCGGCCAATACCGTACCGAACACGCCACCCACTTTCGCCACCATCACGAATCGCTATCTCACGCTCGGCCAGACTCTGAGTCTCGCCATCAGCGCTTCCGACACCGACGAGCCACCACAATTGTTGACCTACAGCCTCATTAACCCGCCAGCCGGCGCCCAAATCGGTTCGACCAGCGGCGTCATCGCCTGGACGCCCAACTCCGCACCGGCCACAAACAACTTTACGGTCGTCGCCATCGACGACGGCACGCCCAGTCTTTCCGCAACGCAATCGTTCACCGTCATTGTCGTGCCGCCGCCCACCCTCGCCAACTTCACGCTGAATGGCGACCATCTGACCTTCAGCTGGATGTCCGTGCCCGGGCAATTCTATCAAGTCGAATACAAGGACGATTTGAACGATGCGGAATGGATTCCCCTTGGCGCAGCGATGATGGGTACGGGTGGGCCATTGAATATCAACAGCAGCATCACCAATTCACCACGCCGTTTCTTCCGCTTGCGCGTGTTGTCTGGCGAACAAGCCTTGCTCCTGCCGCCCTCGCTTGATGGCGCTGTCTTGAACAACCAGCAATTCGTCCTGAGTTGGCCGACGCTTCCGGGTCAGCGTTTTCAAGTGGAGGCCGCTACCGGCTTCAATCCCGCCAACTGGACTCCGCTCGGCAGTCCACTGACCGGTACCGGCGAAGTCCTCAGATACACCAACCATCTCAGCGACGCTCCGCGACGGTATTACCGGCTCGCCCTGCTTCACTGATCGCGGCATTGGGCCGCGCACGTCAGAACTTGCTTTTTCACGCCGGGAGTGTGTTCTGTGAGCGTGCAGAGGGCAAATCCCCGGACTTCCTACTCCCGATTGGCAGCATTGTTCTTCATCCAATGGATGGGTTTGGCGGTCTGGCTGGTGCCGCTGACCCGGTGTTGAACGCTCACGGTTACACCGTCATTCAACCAATGGCGTTTGCGACTGGTGCCGTGGCCGCGTTCGTCTCGCCATTGTTCTTTGGCGCCATGGCCGATCGTCACATTGCACCCACGCGTGTGCTCTGTTGGTTGTCCCTGGGTGCTGCGGCGTCTCTGGCGTTGACGAGTTGGGCGATTTACTCGGCCTGGAATGCCTGGAGCGTGCTGGCCCTGATTCAGCTTTACAGCCTCTGCTCCGCGCCCACCACCAGCATCTCCACCGCAATCACGATGTCCCAACTCAACGAGCCCAAGCGCGAGTTCGGTCCGGTGCGCGCGTTGGGCACCATCGGCTGGATGGCGGGATGTTTGCTCGTCAGCGTGCTGAACGCCGACGCCTCGACGCTCGCAGGGTTCATCGGTGCAGCGCTGTGGATCGGCCTCGCCGGATTCAGCTTCCTGTTGCCCGCCGTCGAACCGCCCAAATCCATCGAGCATCTCACCTGGCACGAACGTCTGGGGCTCGATGCCCTCACGTTGCTCAAACATCCCGATCACCGCGTCATCTTCCTGTGCGCGTGTCTGCTGAACATTCCCCTCGCCGCGTTTTATCCCTACACGCCACCACACCTGCTGGACCTCGGTTTGCAGAAGCCCGCGGCCTGGATGTCGGCCGCGCAGCTCGCCGAAATTGTGACCATGTTCCTGATGGGCGCACTGCTGGCGCGACTTCGTTTGAAATGGATTCTCCTGATGGGTTTGGGCTTTGCTCTGGCACGCTACGGACTGTTCACACTCAATACCAGGGCCAGCGTCATCGCGGGTCTCGTCATGCACGGATGCGTTTACACCCTGTTCTTCACCGTGGCCCAGATTTACGTAAACGAACGCGTCGACGTCGCCTGGCGCACGCGCGCCCAGGCCCTGCTTACGTTGATGAATAGCGGCGTCGGCTATCTGATTGGTTATCTCGTTTGCGGCTGGTGGTTCCGGCAATGCGGCGGCCCGGCCGCCACCCGCTGGCCGCGATTCTGGGGCACACTCGCAATCGCAGTAGCTGCCGTGACGATCTATTTCCTCAGCGCCTATCGCGGCCGCACCCGAAAGCATCTGTAACCGAAGGAATGCCGATTCGCTTCTACCTCAAGAGTTCACCGAACTGAGGCAGCAGATCGTAGCGCTTCGTCCACGGCGTGTACATGAACCCACGCACGTTCGACATCGATTTGCTCAGGGACATCCAATTCTTCACGTCGCTCAGATCGCCCGCGTCGTAGTAACACGCAATCAACACGGGGAAGCCTTGTTCGGCGAAAAACTTCAGACTCGCTTCGCGCGGCCGGCCGCCCCACACCGCCATGACAAGATTTGTGGAAACGTGTTTCCACGAGCCGCTGAAGTCGCCCTGAACCAGGTAGTAGTTGGGATGGGCGTTGTGATTCGGATCAAACATATCGGACCACACATAGACCTGCGCCTTGGGCGCGTAACGACGAATTGATTCGGCCTGTTTGCTCACGCACTCGCCCAGGAGTTGCGCCATGTCACGACCGCCGCAAGCCTGGCACGTTCCCCCCATGCGGACTTCGTCGGTGCCCAGCAGCACGCGCTGTGGCTTCAGTCGTTCCGCCAGCAACTTCGCTTCGTGATCGAAGATTTCGTAAAGCTCCGGCTCGGCCATGCAGGTGGTGACCTGTGAATCGTGAATCAACATGGAGTGATACCAACTCACGCTGAGACGTTCGCCCTCCTTGATGCGACTGCCCGGAAGCAATTTCAGAACGGCCATTGCGGAATCGCCGCGCCAGACAGTGAATCCCGGCGAGGCCAGGCGCGCGTAGTCTTTTCCTTCGGTGTAAGTCGTCGCTCCGTCCTGGCGGCGCACCGTCACCGGCGTGCCGGGACGATGCAGCACGTTGACGGGACCAGCTTCCTCAATCGTCCAGTCGTCCAGCCAAACCTTGCCCGCCTTTCCTTCCCAGAGTCCGGCATACAGATTCACTTTGTCGTGATTGAGGCTGTTGAACAGGAAACTGATTCTCCTCCAGTCAGTCGTTGCCGGCAGGTTAAACTGCCGTGGCGCCAGTTCGCGGTCGCTCACCAATGCAATACAACGAAAGGCGCTGGTCGGCTGCAGGCCTTCGGTCTTTACCCAAACGCTCACACGATAACACCGTTGCGGCTTTACCTTGACCGCCTGCAGCACTCGGCCATGCCCGTGCGCGTCCGTGCCAAAATTCTCCAACCGCAACGACGCGCGTCCGCCATGCACCGTGTTGGTGTCCGCAAAACTGATCTTGCCGGGTTCATCATGAAAGCCAAAGCCACGGAATTTATTACCACTGAATTCCTCGAAACCGCCATTGGTGAGTTGCACCGTTGCTTCCGGCACAAAGCGGGCTTCGTTTCCGCTGACAACAAAGGGCGCATCGACGACCGGCAATCCTTCCGCAAGATTCGGATTATGCGACAGGATTCCCCCTCCGTAACCGACCGAGAATACCGTGGGAATCAATTCCAATTTATTGCGGTCACAAACTTGTCGAACGGCTTCGAGCCTTCGAAAATACGGCGCGTCTCGTTTGCAGAGGGTGTCGAGCCCGAACGAAACCACCGCGCCGTTGAGGCCGGCTTTGCCCGCTGAGTCGAGGACCTTCGTGATTTCCGCAACATCCGCTTCGTTGCCCAGTCCCCAGCCAAAAACCCACACGAATCGTTCGGGATATGCCGCGGAGAGATTTGAAACAATCAGGCAACTGGCCAGCAGCCAAAGGCCCGGAGGCCGACCGTGCGTGCAAACTCCAGCTTTCATGAATCCAGCATGGCAACTGAGCCGCCAAGCGCCAGCGCAATGTAGTCCGAGAAAGGTCAAGCAACTATCGCTCCGTCACCACCTGCGGCCGCGTGCTCTCGATGATCGCCAGCAACTCCTTCTGTTCCTTATTGGGAATCTGGAGTTTGTCCAGGGACGCCTTAAGATCGCCAATCGCAGCATCGAATTCCGAATTCGTAATCTTCATTCCCTCGTGGGCCGACTTCATCTCTTTGCCTTCGTAGCGTGCCGGACCGCCCGTCGCGAGCGCGAGAAACTGGACCATGTGTTTGTGCAATGCCGCGGTTTTCACCGGAGTGGGACTCCATGCCACTTCCGGGCCCCGCCCAAACCAGCCCGTTTTAACCCCACGGCGCTGCCAATTCACCCTCGGGTCCTGAAGCGCCCGCGGCAGGAAATCGGCCACGATGTTCGAAATGCCGCCTTCACCGCCCAATCGCTCAAAGAGTGCCTGCTTGCCTTCAACAATGTTGGTCCCGCCTCCGGCACTCGCGGAAGCGCCCGTGGCAACCTTCTTCCTCCCTTTTTCGCCCGCGCCCTCGCCCGACCCGGCCAATTGTTCCTCTTTGGCCATGCGTTGCGTTGCCCGTTGATCGGCTTCCCGGCTTCCTGACGTGAAAAACTCGTCGCGCTTTTTCTCGGCGCTGCTGGCGCCACAACCGCTCAATGCAAACGTAAGCACCCACGATGCGATGACGAAGATTGAAGCCAGGGCCAGTTTGAATGTGTGTTTCGTTTTCATGGGGAATCCGTGTTCGAAATCGCCTCCGTGAAATCCGGCGGTGCAAACCTCAGCCCGTTCACTTCTTCACTTCCGCTTTCAAACCGCGGGAGATAGGCGCGAACAAAGGCGTTGCGAAGAATATTCCCGATGGTGGCTAGCAGGTCCGTGGTCGTGGTGCCCGTGAGATCGCCGCTGAACGGAATGAGCGTGCCAAACTGATCGCGCGCCTGATTCGTGAGCACCGCCGTCACGGCTCCCACCAGGGCCTGCCAGAAAAACTCCAACACGTTGTCTTCTTTCAGGTCTTGCGTAAGACTGAAGATCTTCAGATCGCGAAACAGCGGTTTGGCATACCCGGAGAGCAAACCTTCCTGCGCCTCGCTCTCAATCACGAAATCAAACCAGCCTCGCTTGAAATCAAATTTGCCATACGCCAGCGCGAGATCGTTGATCTTCGTCACATCCAGGCCGATCAACCTTGCGGCCATGTGAAACGTCGGGCGATACGAGAAGGGGTCGAAGGCCATCCGGTACTCGAACTTCGCGTGGTCCATCGCCAGGGCGGTCGCCTGCACAGTGGAAACCAGCGGCTTGGTTTCATCCCGAATGTTGGTGAGGTTGTCGATCGTTGCCTGCACCTCCGAAAGATAAACATCCACCGGTCGGTCCGTCTGGAAGGCCCGAAAGTGAATCGAACCATTCTTGACGATGGCGCTGTTGATTTTGAACGGAAACAGGTCGCGGATGATTTGCAACCAGGGAGCGTCGGCGCCGGTTTGACTTTCTCCTTCAGTCGCTGCATCCACGAAGTTGAGTTCGGGCCGGACCATTATGATCTGGCCCACGGCCCGGCGATGCAACAGCGCGTTCCACTGAATGGAAAAATCCACGCGCCGGGCCGCGAAGAACGGAACGGGGACGTTGCCGGTCGTCTTGCTGATGCTGATGTCTTCGATGGAATACGCACCCCGCACCAGTTGAATGCGCAGGTTGCCGATCTTGCCCGAGTAAAGCTGGTTGCGATCCAGCGTCCGATTCACATAGTCCCGCAGGACCCACGGCAGAATGGCCCGTCCCACACCAAGGACGATCGCCAGGGTGACCAGGACAATCACCGCCACCCGCCAGCGGCGACGCCGCTGTCGCGGTCCGGAATGCGCCGGGGAATCCGAACGAGGGAAATGTCGCTTACGGCCAAACATGCAATGCGCCCCCAAGCTACTCCAACTTTGCCGCTCCTCACGGTAGGCATATCCCTCATCAAGCCTTGATACGGTTGGATTGGCTTGTCACGCGCGCGGTCTGATTCGACACTGGGTTCATGCAAGCAACGCTCGTTATGACTGTTATCGGCAAGGACCGCACGGGTTTGGTGGAATCGGTTGCCCAATTAGTGGCTCAACATGGCGGCAACTGGCTGGAGAGTCGCATGTGCCGGCTGGGCGGGGAATTTGCCGGGATTGTCCGCGTGACCTTGCCCGCCGCGCAACGGGCGGCCCTGGAGACCAGGCTCACGAGTCTTCCCGGACTTACGATCATCGTGCGCGGCGACGAACCGCCACCGGGCGCGGCGGCTGCGGTACTGGTGGCGTTGGAAGTGGTCGGGCAGGATCGACCCGGCATTGTGCGGGAAATCACCCGGGCCCTCAGCGCTCAAGGCATCAACGTGGAAGAACTCGCCACCGAATGTGTCTGCGCGCCCATGTCCGGTGAAACTCTGTTTCAAGCCAAGGCCAGGATTCTCGTCCCGGCTCAGGTGCCATTGGACGAAGTCCGCCGCA
>DASUGI010000234.1:0-3026 GCA_036274115.1 Verrucomicrobiia bacterium | reverse complement strand
TTCGCGATGCCGATGCCATGGGCAGCGGGTTTGGCGGACGCGCGGTAAGAATTGCCGTCAAAGATAAGGAAACCAACCAGCGCATGACGGAACTCCTCGGTCGTGCTTTGGGGCGCTTCTGCTTTGATTCGGTTGGGCCCCGCCGGGTACTGAAGCTGTGAGCGCAGCCACGCACCTGTTGCCGCTGGATTGGCGCGGGCCATCAAACCGCTGGCCTGCGTGAGATCGCCAAAGGGTCCGTACTCGTAGCGCGCGGTTTCGTTCCCGTTGCCGTCATACGCCACAAAGTGAGTTGAGGGTTGAGAGTTGATGGTTGAGGAGTCATTGACCCACAGCAATCCGCCCACGCCGGCCGCCGTCGTTCCACTTTGGCGCGCCAGGCCTGCTTCACCAATCGTTCCACCTAATCGAGTCCCCAGCCATGACCCCTTTTCGCAGCCACAGCGCTCTCGGTTATCAATCCCCTGTGGACTTTGAAACCCAGTTGAACTAAAACACCCATGCGCCCCGCCTCCCAAGGTGCCCATCAAACCGGGTTAACTCCAAACACGGCCCGGCACTGGGTGACCCCTTTTCGTGACCCCTTTTCGAGAGATCGACACGACGAAATCGACCTTTGCCTAATGGTTATCGATCTGAGTCGTAAAGTTCGCCTCTTGGTCCCGTCGCCGAAGCCCGCGGAAGATTTCCGAACCACGCGACGGTCAACCCGGTTATTATTCCCGCTGCATTAACATTTGGTTAAGGTTCTTGATAAACTCAATCTGATCTGCTTCCAAACGTTCTTTCAATTCTTCCAATTCAACCCGCGTCGCGTTCTTTCGCAGATTGTCTAAAGAAGCACCGAACAAGTGGATCGCGCCACCAAAGTCGTATCCCCCTCTGTTCCCCCAAGTCGTGAAATTCCTGAGATATTCAACAAGCTCCTCAAATGATGAAATGTTCATAGCGTTTATTTTACTGCACCTTCTTTGCTCGGGCCAGACGATCGAAGGCCATTGATAACCATTCTCGACCCGTAACATCAAATGTGTTTTCCCCTGCAATAATGCGGACATGCATTGAATTATTCGCCGTGGGCGCCCACATGACATCAAAGCCGGCCGCCCGGATGTCTCCGACGAACGCTCCTGATAATGTGTCTCCTCTGACCACGCTGCGTCCGAACATTTGGCGAAACTCGCCAACGAGCGTGAGATCGGTGGCAATCGAACCCGAAACTCCAGGTTGAGTAATCGCACCTATTGGTTGGGTGTCAATTCCTGGCCGCAAAACGAAGTTTCCAGGTTTGGCGCTATTGCCGATAACAATGATGTCGTTATTCGCTAAGGGCGCTGCGCTTTTGCTGCCGCCTAAGGGTGCGCCCAAGTTGTTATTGAAAGTGTCGAAGCTGTAGTTGATCCCTTTACGGTAAGGCAAATAATTCGCTGCGCTTGCTTCAGCAGCTTGTCTCGCGGTTGTAGTTGCACTCCGAATCGCAGCGGAAGCTTCGGCCGCCATCGCAGAACGAATTGTTGAGGCTACAGCAGACGCTTGCCAAAGCTGAAGGCCGCGACCAATCAATGGCCCTAACATTGCGTCTGTGACCATCGCATGGGGATCATACATCGCGCGGTTGAGTCGCCCGCCATCAAGCTGCCAACGTTTGCACGGGTCGTCCCAGTTCTCGCCAAGTTGTCTGGCACTTTCTGCCACACCGCGCGCGGCAATGCCGGCAGCGACGGACTCCATAGCCCAAGCCATGACCGCTTGTCCGGTCGGGGTGTTTGCTGAAGAGTAAAATAGCCCCAACGGATCGAATTCACTGACTGGATTGTTGCCAACAAATCCATAGAGATTGATGCCACCTTCCTCCTGAATCGGATCGCGGTTGATGAAGCGCTGCAAATCGGGGAGTAGGCGCGCCGCAAATAGAGGCTGAGTCCCGAGTTTGCATGGTAGCGCTGGCTGGCGAATTGATAGAGATTGGCTCCGGCCAAAGGACCGTTCACTGCCAGCGTGTTGCCGAAACGGATCGTACAAATACTTCGCAACGACGAGTTGATTTCCGTTGATCAGCGCGGTGACGTTGCGATTGCCGTCGGTGTGATAATACGCGTGGCTGGAGGCTAAGCTATCCGTCCTCGCCAACAGGTATCTGCCGCTTCGCGTGTAACTGGTCAAAGGCGTGTTGCTTGAATCGCGTTCTTGAATGACCACAACGCCGTCATAGAACAATCGCACTTCGTTGGTCTTCACCCAGCCGGAAGTTCCGGCATCCCATTGGTAATCTCGCGAAATGCGCAGCCGATTCCCACCGTCGTAAACGAATTCACTCTTCCATGCGCTCGCTACCCAGTTGGTCACTAATTGGTTTTCGTCGTCGTATTCCAGGATTTGGTTGCCATTGGTGCGCAGGTTCCCGTTTAGATCATAAACGAGCGTGTTCGTCGCTCTCAAATCCACGGTCACTGTGTTGGTGCTGGAGAGACCAATCGGCGATTGCGCAATGGCGGTGAAGTTCGTTGTGCCATCCACCAGCGGGAAGTTGGTTCGCGCATACGTCAGGTCGGCGTAACGATCTGCCGTGAGTCCGTTCACCGTCACGTTCGTTGCCGCAGTTGTGGTGTTGCCGGCCACAGTGAGCGTGCCCGAACGGTTGATGGAGGTCAGTTGATTGAGACTGTCCGTATTGAAGGTCTGAACGAAAGCGTTGTTCGTGCGGAAGCCGAGGTTTTGGGCGGCATCATAGGCGTAGCCCAGTTGCTCGTTCAACCGAGGCGCGGCATTCGACTCGAAACCCGCCGCCGTTTTCAACTGGCTGGCGTTATCATAACCAAACAGGCGGTAGTCTCCCGCAGTGTTCGTTAGCGCGGTGCGCTGATTTGCCACGTTGTAGCCGTAGCTGTGAGAGTTAAGAACATTCCCAGCGCTGTTTTTCAATTGCGTGGCCAGCAATCGTGTCACGGAATCGTAGGCATTCGTGATATATGTTAAGAGCCGCAGTGCCGTCGTAAGAAGTGCCGTTTTCTGGCCGAATTGTCATC
>DASUGI010000233.1:0-4178 GCA_036274115.1 Verrucomicrobiia bacterium | reverse complement strand
CGAACCAGATTTGCGCTTGGGAACCTGAACCTGGTAGGGACGCGTTCCACCGCGTCCCAAACTTCCAATTAGACTAAAGCTGGGGACGCGGGTGGAACGCGTCCCTACCAACCGCTTCAAGCCTTGCGGCACTTGAGCCAGGTGTGGAACTGACCAACCTGATCGCGCTCTTCGGCCAACTTCAAACCACTGTTCGCCACACAGCGCAACAAGTCGTCCGAGCGATACATCTGGCTGTTGCCATTGGCGATGCAAGTGAAGTAGAGCGACGTCTGCTGCAGACAGAACGCCGCGGTTTCGTTCGGCTGCCGATCCCAAAACAACTCCAGGATGTGAACTGAACCCTGGGGCGACAACGCGTTCGCCGCGCGACGCAAAATGGATTCGATCTGCGGCAACGAAAAACAATCCAGGAACTGACTCATCCAGATTGCGTCGAATCCACCGGGCAGTGGCTGTGACTCGTTCAACACATCCACCGCAACGAAATCGACACGGCTTTCCATTCCGTGCACACGGATGTTTTCGCGCGCCAGCTTGAGCTGCTGCGGTAGATCCGCAATGGTCACGTGCACATCAGGATCATGCTTCGCGCATTGAATGGCGAACTTGCCCGTGTTTCCGCCCACATCGAGCAGCCGCCTGGGTTTATCCGCAAACACGAGCGGGAGCGCGGCGGGAAACGCTTGATCCGAGTAGTAATGATCAAACGTGAGCCAGCTTTCACGCGCACCCGGAGGCAACGAAGCCAACCCTTCGTAAAACGTTTTCCAATTGCCGAGAGTTTTCAGCCCGGCCGGTTGGCCCTGCTCAATCGCCTCATCGAGATGGAACAAACCGCGATAACAAATTTCGTGGGCCATATCCATGTTCGCGTGCGTCATGGGATCACGCAGAATGAAGTAACCCAGGCGCGTGAGTGTAAATCGATCACCGTTCAAGCAAAGCAATCCAATCCCCAGCCCCGCTTCCATGAGCACCTTGATCCCATAATGCGAAACTGAACTGTGAGCGACGACCTCTTCCAGCGTCAGGCCCGTGCTCCCGGCCCGTTGCACTTCCTCCAGCACCCCGTATTTGCGCAACAGCCGGCACGCCTGAAACACCACCGGCGCAAAGGCGATGCGTTGCGCCTCGGATTTCGCTTCGTACGCCGTTTTGGTGTCGCGCTGAAAGTAGTTCATGTCGCGACACTCAAACCGCGAGATTGAATGATCCGCGTCAACAGCGGCAACGCCCGCTCTGGCTGCGCAACATAAGGATTGGATTGATCCCAAACGTAACCGGCCAGCACCGAGCAAATCTGCCGCATGATGTCGGGGTTCGCGCCCGCCGCGAAAAAGATCTGGTGCAACGTGCCGTCATACCACGCGGACACATAAGTGCGGAACACATTAATCCCCTGCATCACGTGGTCGGCATAATCCGTCTGCCAGTTCACGGCCTCACCGCGCAAATGGCGCGTCAAAACCTTCGCGGCCTGACTCGCCGAAGCCAACGCCAGTGTAACTCCCGAGCTGAAAA
The DNA here is from genome assembly GCA_036274115.1 of Verrucomicrobiia bacterium. Taxonomy (GTDB): domain Bacteria; phylum Verrucomicrobiota; class Verrucomicrobiia; order Limisphaerales; family JADLHS01; genus JADLHS01. The sequence goes on along the minus strand of DASUGI010000233.1, from coordinate 2,654 downwards.
TCGGGTCCAGAAATTCTGTCGCATTGCCAACCAGCGCGTAGCGTTCACCAAACAATTGCTTCACCGAACAGGCATAACCGGAAATCCGTCGTGGCCCGAATGCAACTTTCATGTCCTTAAGCCGCGGACCCGCGCTGGGGTCGGATTGCAGAATCGCACGCAGTTGTTCCTCTGGTTCGCCCGGATAGCGCGCAAAGAATCCCGGCTCGGAAACCACGCCGACGCTTGTTCGTCCGTTTGAAAACGGGATGATCCAAATCCACGCGCCTTCAGGATGAACGCAGGCCCAAATCTTTCCTTCCTCGCGCCCCTCGGGCCGATGATCGCCCGTGACATGCGCCAATAGCGCTTCGCGTGGCGGAAATGTCGAAGGTACTTCCAGGTTCAACAAGCGCGGCAACACTCGGCCATAGCCGCTGCAGTCCAACACGAACCGCGCCGTCACCGTGCGAATGCGACCCGCGGGCTCCGCCAACGTCACCGCCGCATGGGTGGGTTCGAAGACGACGCCGGTGACGCCGCTTCCGTAAAGGATCTCCACGCCTCGTTCCGCCACGGCGTCCGCCAGCGTCTTGTCAAAATCCGCACGCGGCACCTGATAGGTGTATTGCCACCCGGCGGTAAACTGCGCCGAGAAATCGAAGTTGCAGGTCTGCTGGCTTCGGAAGAACACCGCCCCGTTCTTATGCATGAAGCCCTGCTCCGCCACCCGAGGCAACAGTCCCGACTCCTTCAACAAATCCATGCAATGCGGCAGCAAACTCTCACCAATCACAAACCGCGGAAAACGCTCCTTCTCGACCACCAGCAAACGAAACCCTTCCTTCTGCAACAACGCCGCAGCCGACGAACCCGCTGGCCCTGCGCCTATGATCAACACATCAACATCAGTCTTCATCCAACGCTCCTTGTGGTCGCAAGCATTGCTTTTGCACATCCTCCGATTGCAGCAATTCCATCACGCGACGAATGTCTTCCACCAACGGGCGGTCCGCTTGCAGTCTGGGCGAGACGCCGCGAATCAGGTCATACAACTTGCGATAATCCCCGCCCATCACCTGGTCATTGCCACGCGCATCGGCGGCCTGCATCAGCGCGAGCGCTTCAATAGCGGCCAGCTTCCACACCAGCGGCAACGCAGTGCGCGTCATCTTTGCCGCAATACAACCCATGCTGACAACGTCCTGGTTATTCGCGTTCGTTGAAATCGTTTGAATCGACGCCGGCGTGCCCAGCAAGCGAGCCTCAGCGGCGAGTGACGTCGCCAACAATTGCGCGCCACCAAAACCGGTGTTCAATCCGGGCGCACCCGCCGCGAGCAACGGCGGCAGGCCACGACTGTATCGCCAGTTGACCAACCGCTCGATTTGCCGATCCGCCAGGAGCGCCATTTTAATCAGCCCCATCCGGAGGTAATCGCTCACCATCGCGATTTGCTGACCGTAGAAATTTCCGCAATGAATCACCATGCCCGTGTCGGCGAAAATGAGCGGGTTGTCTGTGCTGGCGTTCAGTTCTCGAGTGACAACCTGTTCGACGTGCCATTGCGCTTCTTGTATCGCACCGAGAATCTGCGGCGTGCAACGCAGCGAATACGGGTCTTGAATCTCCGCGCCGGGGTCAACGGACTTCGGTTGCGTGCCCCATTGATGGTCGTCAATGCGCCTGGCAAAATCCGGATGCGTCCGCAACGAATCGCTGATGCGTTGCGCCACCAACGCTTGTCCGCGAAAGCCGCGCGCACGTTGCGCCTGTTGGCACAGCGCCTCAGGTTCCCCGCCCAACACCTGGAACAGACACGACGTGAGCAATTCCATCCAGCGCAGCAAGCGATCCGCCTCGTGAGTCGCGAGCGCAGCCAGGCCCGTCATCACTGAAGTGCCATTCACCAACGCCAGGCCTTCCTTGCATTGCAACGTCACCGGAGCAAGGCCGGCCCGTTTCAATGCCTCTGCCGCGGGCAATCGCCCGCCTTTGAAACGCGCATGGCCAAAGCCCACCAACAACCCCGCCATGTGCGCCAGGGGAACCAAATCACCACTCGCTCCCACCGAACCTTCACTGGGAATCTCCGGCAACACACCGCGATTCAACGCCGCGAGCAAAAGCTCAATCAGTTCTTCGCGAATACCCGAGTAGCCACGCGCCAGCGCGTTCGCCCGCGTTAACATGATGGCGCGGGTTTCTGCTTCGGAAAACAACACGCCCTGCCCTACCGTCAAGTGATGCAGCAAATTAACCTGATGTTGGGCCAGGTCGGCATCCGAGACCCGAAAGCCGCTTAGCGGCCCGAATCCCGTGTTGATGCCGTAAATGGCGCGTGGTTGCGCGGCGAGTGATTCCACCAACTCACGGCTGCGGCGTATCATTGGCCGCGCCTCGGCCGCGAGTTCACAAGGAACCAGCTGCGTGGCGACCTGCCAGACTTCAGTGATGGAGAGTTTGTGTCCGTCCAGTGCAATCATCGACAAAATGGAGCGGCGTTCTACAACAAACGGCACGAACAAGCAAGCGCAGCCCTGTTTGCTGACGCGATTCACAGCTGCCTTCGCTGCGTTCCTCTTGCTGGTAATCTTGTCTTAATCTTAATCCAACCGTGGGCAGAGATTATGAACAAGATTAAGATTACGATTAAGCACCAGAACCGCTGACCG
>DASUGI010000232.1:0-9275 GCA_036274115.1 Verrucomicrobiia bacterium | reverse complement strand
AGATCTATCCAGGCATCGTCGCGATCCTGAAACATCAGGCGCGCTCGGCCCGTTTTCGCATCAGCCAGCCAGAGATTGTTAGTCTGCTGAAGCCGATCCATCTGCTGAAGAATGACGGTGTTCGCATCAGCCCAATCAATGCGCGGAATGTAAATGTTGCGGGGATCACCCGGCACGTCGATCCAACGCGTGCGCCCGCCCGAAGCACTCACGATCCCGGCGCGCACGGCGGAGTTCGTTTGCCCGGGCTTGGGATAGCGATACTTCGTGATGACCGGATAAAGGCCGTCCGTGTAATTGATCAGTGCAAACTCCGGAACATTGCTCTGGTCAAACTGCAAATACGCGATGCGTTGCCCGTCCGGACTCCACTCGAAAGCATCGCGCAAGGAAAACTCCTCTTCGTACACCCAGTCGGACGTGCCGTTGATGATGGTGAATGAACCATCCTTCGTGAGTTGTCTGACCTTGCCGCTGGGGATGCTTTCGACGAAGAGATTATTGTCGCGAACATACGCGGCCCGCGTGCCGTCAGGCGAAAGCTTGGCATACAACAAATCTCCGCCGCCCTTGCCGAGCTTGTGCCACGAACGGTCGCTCTTGCTGAGCACCCAATAATCGTTGGCCGTCTTGCGAATCATGACGGTGCGCGGGTTCGTCGCAAACAGGATTCGCTTGCCATCTGCGCTGGCTTCGCCCGGCCGCAGTGCTCGCTCCAGGCCCGGCGGTGTCAACTGCTCCTCCGACATGAGCACTTCACGGTCACCACTCGCGGTGTCGTAACGAACTAAAGCACCGCGTTCGATTCGCGTGTAAGCGCGTCCACCATCAACCCATTCACCAGTCCCTCCACGTGCGCTGCCACGACCACCACCTCCACCACGCCCAGCCCCAAACTCGCCCGAACTGATGCGCTTCATCCAAGCCTGAAGATTGGTGGAAACCTCCCCTTCGCAGGCCATTGGGCCGATCAAGGCAGCCAGGATGATCGCGGTGATAGCTGGATGTCGGGATGTCGTCTTCATTGTGAAAACTGGCTTTAATTCCAGTGGAGCATGGTTCAAGGTCGGGAAATTTCCGGCGTCGGTCGCAAACTTGCTTCAACACCCCGGCGAATTATACTTTTGGCGATGGCACCAGTGCAGGCAAATATTCTCGATGACCCGGTTGCGCAAATCCTGCTCGCCGGTGAGGCCACCACGCCGTCCGAAGCCGAATTAGTGTATCTGGAGCGCCACCTGGACGACGTGTTTCGCCTGGTCGCCAGCCCGCTGTCCGAGGACGAGTTCCGCCGCCATCCGCTGATTGCGATGCTGTTCTCCCACGGCAGCCGGGGGTGGGAGGATTCGCTCCGGTGAATCCCACGACCCGCCTCCTTGAAGTCACCGACGCGCTGAACGAGGCGGGCCTGCAGTTCCTGATCATGGGCGGTCACGCCGTCCGACACTACGGCGTGGATCGCAACACCTCGGACTTCGACTTTCATGTTTCCGGCGACTCGATTCGCGGCCTTGAGGAGAGATTGCGACGCACCCGGCTCCTTTCCCGCAGCGAATTCAAAGAAGGTGTCAGTTGGCGGCCCGAAGATTTTCGCCGCTATCAAATCGGCGTATTGCCGAATGGCCGGGAGGAGTGGCTGGAATTCTGGATTCGCAACCACTTGCTCGCTCCGTTTGCGGAACTCTACCAACGGCGCGAGGAATCTCTGGAAAGTAGCCGGCGCCTTGTTTTCCTTTCGCTGCCGGATTTGATTCGCAGCAAGGAAACCGAGCGGGACGACGATTGGTCGGACGTGCGGTTGCTCGAAGAAATTCTGGACGCGCGCAATCTGGCGAACCCGACTGGCTCGGTGACCGCGCTTTCGCAGTTGCGATCCCGGCGCGGGTTCGAAACGGCAGAAGCCACCGGCCTGTTCGGCAAGCGCGACGAAGTTCGCGAAGCGATCCGTCAGGCGAAACATCCGGTTAGCATCGCCTATTTGTTGCCATTCGCACCGGACGCGGAATGCCATAGCCTCGAAAAAACCATCGCAGATGTTCTGCGCCGGCTGCAACCAGGAACGGCCCGGCACCTCGCGGTCGTCGAAGCGGTGCGCCTGTCGTATCAGCGGGCCGCCAAAGCCGCTGATCGAGCCGACAAGGAACGTCAGCAGAGCGCGCGGTAAACAAACCATTTGCCCGCCTCGTGTTCCCATACCGTCAGCCCAACTTTGTGTTGCACATGCAAAACGCAATTGTCCTGCCGGTTCGAGGAAGGGGTTACCACATTCTCTTTTCATGCCTCGCATCACTTCCTCGCTTTCAACTCCTCCTCCGACCGGCCTAAGTCCAGCTTCAAATAGAACAGATCTTCGGCCACCTTGAAATCTTCCGGGGTGAGACCGCGCAGCTTTTTGGTCTTCCATTCGGTGGTCGGCGTGATGAATTCATACTTGCCGGGCGCGGTCGTTATTTTTACCGGCATCCGAAAATTCGTCACCGCGTTTTCCCAACGATACCGCGCGCTCACGAACCCATCCTCCGCCTCCAAACGCACAACGAGCGTTGGAATGTTCGCCCGACGGTAGTATTGGTCGAAGAAGTAAGAGAAATTTTTTCCCGATTTCCTGTTCACGTAGGCAATCAATTCGTCCGCCGAGACATTCCGATATTGGAACGTCTGCTGAATCCCCCGCAACATCGCGAACCACAATCTGTCGTCATCCACAACGCTGCGCAGCGTGTTCAAAACGAGCTGCCCCTTGTCATACATGTCGCCGTCGCTCATCCGATTGAGACCATACTCGCTGATGATGGGTCGGGCGTTGCGCACGTTTCGCTTTTTGCCGTTGATATATTTCAATGCTTCGGCGCGTCCATACAGTTCTTCCACGAACAAGGACTCCGCATACGCGCCGAAGCTTTCGTGAATCCACATGTCGGCCATGTCTTTCATTGTGACGCTGTTGCCCCACCATTCGTGGGCGGATTCGTGGATGATGATGAAGTCGAACGTGCGCCCGACGTCCGACGAAGACCGTCCGCGATAACCAGTCATGTAACGATTCCCGTAGGCAATGGCGCTTTGATGTTCCATGCCGGTGTGCGGAGATTCGATGAGTTTGTAGCCATCGCGATAGAAAGGATATTTGCCGAAATATTTTTCAAAAATGGCCAGCATCGTTTTGACCTGTTTGAATTGCACCTTCGCCTTTTCCAGATTTTCCGGCAGCACGTAATAATCGAGCGTGAGCACTTGCCCGTCGGCGCTGACATACTCGTCGTCGAAGTGTGCGTACTTTGCGATGTTGAACGTGACGCAATAGCTGTTGATCGGATAGCTGACGAACCACTCCCAACGCACCCAACCATCGGGCAAAACGGTTTTTGATTTCAGCCGGCCATTGGAAACTTCATCCAAACCAGCGGGTGCCGTGATGGCGATGGTCATGTTGTCCGGCTCGTCAGCGGGATGATCTTTGAGCGGCCACCAGAGGCTCGCGCCCGTTTCCGAACTGGTCACCACCACCCACGGATTACCATTCGTGTCGCGCTCCCAACTGACTCCACCATCCCACGGCGGACGACGTGCCACCTGCGGTTTGCCGGAATAATGAATGGTCACTGAATGATCGCTGCGTTTTTTTACCTTCTCCGGCAATTGAATGAAAACCGCGCTCAGCTCGCGCGTGAAAGTCGCGGGCGTGCGATCATCGAAAATGATCTTTTCAATCGCCATGTTGGTAGCGAGATCAACCTGCATCTTTTCAAAATCGGCAACGGTCTTGAATGAGATTTTGTTCGAGCCTTTGATGGTTTGCGTCGTGGGATCAACCCGTACATCGAGATAATAGGACGTGACATCGTAGCAGGTGCGCAACGGCGTGAGCGCGCCCCGCAGGATTTCTTCGCGCGTGGGCGGAAGATTGGTTTGCGCTGTTGCGCTGTTTGTAAATTGCGCGACGAACAAAATGAGAAAAACGAGACTAAGCCTGCTAATCACTTGAATGGGTGGCGAGAGTGGAACGCTCGCCCTCACCCCGGCCCTCTCCCCCGGGGAGAGGGAGAATCGTCCGCCGTCTTTTGGCAAACCCGAGCGTTGGATTCGACAGTGTTGCTCTCGCGAAACTGAAATCGTCCGATCGCTGTTCCCTCTCCTGGGGGAGAGGGTCAGGGTGAGGGCGGGCGTCAAACCATTCTCTCGCTCGGCTAGCACATCGAGGCTGTCCATCGACCAAGATGAACAACAGGGAAACAAGTTTGTTTTCATGGCGATGGGGATTTGCGTCAGAATGGGCGACGATCAATAAACGCCTCCGGTTACTACTCCGCGTTCATCCGGGACAACTGCCGACATGACATCATTAGTGTCCTGAAGCCACGGCGGATAGAGACCGACAGCTACAGATGCACTGCGCGAATCTTCGAGGTCTCCACGCAACTCGGCGTGCGACTCGCCAGATGCGTGATGAAACCATGACATCCGGCCATACACACGGCGTACACTCTCAACCACGAGATATTCCGACCCGTCCGGGATATTGTTCAGACAACTAGCAATGAAGTTGTCATCGACGACACCTCGGAATGGAAGCTGTGGTTGTTTGAACGCTATAACGCAAGCGAGCGGAGGCAGTTCGCGTATCCTATCGGACAGAACTTGAAACGACGAAAAGAATTCAAAGTCCTTCGACCCGGCGGCACGGGAGTAGCGGATGAGCACGAGAATCTCAGACATATCTCGAAGCCACGCTTCCAGCGTGCCCAGGAACTTTTGGTCAGTTGTCGGTGCGTAGCCCATGCGCCTCTCGAACTCTTTCACCACTCAACCACCAGCAACGACACGCCTTGCCGCGGCAGCGCAAACTTAAGTGTAGCTGCACCCTGCTCTACGCGCACCGTCGCAGGCGCATTCGTCAGTTTTGCGAGATTGGACGCTTCCTGGAGCTGACCGTATTGGCGTTGACTCGGCGCAATAGGCGAGCCCATGCGCCGCCAGGCGTCGTAGGGATTGCTGTTAAATTCATCCACACGATAGTGCGTGAGCTTGGCTTCGTTTATGGACGCGGGCAATCCGGCTACGGACAATGCCACATCCGCCGCGTCACCTTTGATGTCGTCATCGTGGTAATGCCAGACCATCACGGAGAGTTTGTTTCCGTCCTTGCTGGCAATCGCCGCCACATCTGGCTTCTCGCGCACGCCGCGTTGCATGATTTGATCCAGCGACACCGCCCCATCGCTTTCAGCCGTGATGCGTTGGCCATCCATTTGGCTGTACATCCGGAGGACGTTGAAGACCGCGAGCGGCAGGCCGCAACTGGCGAGTTGACGGAAGCCGGCGAAGTAAGGTTGGTCCTCGAACGTGAACGCCCACGTGAGCGCACCCGCGAAGTTCACGCCGTGTTTGTCGGCGAGGTCCTGCTTGCGCGCGAAGCTGGCCGCGGTGTAGCTCGAATACACCGTGCCGTTGCGATAGCTGAAGTTCGGCCCCTGACACGCCGCACAACCTTCAGGATCGGATTCGCCGATGACGATGGGCGTGTTCTTCAATTCCGGAAACGACGCCACGAGCCGGAAGCCCGCGTCAATCGTGCGGAGTTGATTCGCAATGCCCATGCGAACGTGATCGTTGGTGTAGGTGGGCGCGCCTTTGGCGTGGAACGAAACGAAGTCGAGCGGCGTGCCGATTTTGCCGGTGGCGTAGTTCGTCCCGCGCAGGCAATGCTCGAAGAAGTTGCGCGACCAGCGTCCGCCGTCGCCAGCGGAATCCGGCCCGCCCACACGCGCGGTTGGCAAGGCGCGGCGCACCGCATCAATTGCGAAGTCGTGCAGCTTGTGAAATTCATTCGGAGTGCCGCGCCAGTAGGCAATGTTCGGTTCGTTCCACGTTTCCCAATACCACGTTTCGACCTCTTCCTTGCCGTAGCGTTCGACGCAGTGTTTCACCCATTGATAAACCAGTTCGCCCCACTTCGCGTAATCCTTCGGCGGATACGCCCAGCCGGTGTAGATGCGTTCGTACGGCAGGCCGGGCCGCCACTCGTGGCGATACGGCTCGGGCCGCGTCGAGAGCGCCTGCGGCATGAAACCGATTTGCGCGTACGGCCGCACGCCGCGGGCGAGATAGCTGTCGAACATCAAATCGAGAATCTTCCAATCGTAGATCGGTTTGCCCTGCGCGTCTTCCTTGTAGGCGTCGGTTGAACCCCACTTGAGCGCGGGCGTGCCGTCGCCAGACGTGAGCAAGTTGTGCGTGCGGAAATACACGTCCTTGGGACGAAGCTTGCCGTAATCCGCCAGCAGCTTCTGACCGTCTTTCATGGTCGCGTAGTTCGGTTCGTCGCCGCCGAAGAAACGCCAGATGGGACGAAGCGGACCGATGGGTTTTGACGCATCTACGCGGATGGTAACCGGGAAGGAGTTGGTGGATTGGGCGGACGCCGCAGATGCAGCGACAACAAAGATGAGCAGTGCGGCTACCGCGACATTGAACCGAGTGCAGCGTCTCTCCCGGCTTCCCTCTCCCCTCAACGGGGAGAGGGATTGAGGGTGAGGGGTGGTCACTTTCAAGCCGGCTTCCAGATTTGCTGCCGCACCACAACGTGAATTGATTTTCGTTTTCATTTGTTTGTCTCTTGACCTAACCACCCCTCACCCTGCCCTCTCCCCATTGAGGGGAGAGGGAAACAGTGAGCAGCGTTCCGGACGATTCGTACCCGCTACAGATTCACCACCACACGCTTCCCCTGAAACTCGATTCGCTTCGGTTCGAGATTACTCCCCAGAGCTTTGAATGCAAATTCGCGTCGGCCACCCGGCCATTTCTTCATCCGCTTATCCGGCTCAATTGTCAGACGTCGCTTCGCATCATCCCAACGAAAGCGAATCCAGGTTGCTTTCGGGTCATTGGCGGTGCGATACGCCAGACTTTGACCATCATCATCGTAAAGCGTGAACTCGCCATTCGCGCCGGGAAAGACCAGCACGGTCGGCGGTTCGCTCACGGATTGCGCCGTGAACTGGCGAATGGGATCGAACGGAATGATCGCGCCCGCCCGCACGTAGAGCGGCAACGTCGCCAGGTCAACCGGACGTTCAATCCATTGCTTGCCCGGGTGCTGCTTGCCGGTCCACCAGTCAAACCATGTGCCTTCCGGCAGATAAACCCGACGCGTGGTTGCGCCTTTTTCCACCACCGGCGCAACCAACACATCACGTCCCCAGAGATATTCGCCGCCCAGTTTCACGGCTTCCGCGTCATCGGGATAATGCAGCCACAACGCCCGCATCATCGGCAAACCCCTGTCGCAGGCCTCGCGAACCAGAGAGTAGTTGTAAGGCAGGAGACGATAGCGGAGTTCGAGATACTTGCGGCAGATGGGCTCGACCTCGGCATTGCGCAACTCAGCACGGTCCGTCACGTCACGTGATTCGATGGGCCCGGTTTCGCCCGTGTTCCAGCCCCACGGCAGACGCAAATGCCACGTGCGCCCGTGCGAACGGAACAATGGATTGAACGCACCGAATTGAAACCAGCGAACATAAAGCTCGCCGGTCAATTCACTCGTGATGACGAAGCCGCCGATGTCCGTGCCCCAAAACGGCGAGACGCTCAGTGAATAGTTCAGTCCCACCGGCACGTGCGCGGCAAGCGTGGCCCAGCGTGATTGCGGGTCGCCCGACCAAATCCAGCCGCCGTAACGCGCCACGCCGGCGTAACCATTGCGATGCAGACTCCACGGGCGTTCGTTGGGGCGCTCCAGCAAGGGGCCTTCGTAGTAACAGCGATGCCGCGCAAGCCGGGCTTCAATCGGCAACTCGTCGCCATCGTCCGGCCACCAGCCATCAATACCGAGCGCGAAGACGGGGCGATGCCATTGCCAGTAATTGCGGATGTGAAGGGGCGAATCAAAGTCCTTAGCCATGCCCGTCACGACCGGAGTGCCGAGCGCCTGCCGTTCATCGCGAGTCAGGTAGGGTCCGCGGGAAAAGAGATTCGCGCCCGTTTCCGCAGGTTTCTCCCAAAGCTTAGCGGCGGACAAAGATTTTCCATCATCCTTTTCCGATCTTTGTCCGGCGCTAATCTTTGGGTGATTCGATGGAGACTGAGAAAGCGGCCCGCCGACAGTTGTGCCGAAAAGATTTCGCGGCGCTTGATTGACGTGCAGTATCACTTTGAAGTTCTCCGCCTGCAACGCCTTGATCTGTTCCGCGGGGCGCGGGAATGCGTTTGTGTTGAAGTCAATTGTGCCGTTGACGACGTTCCAGCCGTTGGTGCAGTAACCCGTGCCGAGATAGATCAGCGCATCACAGGGGAGGTTTTTTTCGCGGAACGTCTTCGCGATTTGCAGCGGGTCATCGGGACCAAGCAAGGTACGATGCGACTGGATGTAGCCCATCGTCCATTTCGGCGGCATCACGGGTTGGCCCGTCAGCCGAACGTATTCAGTGAACACCCCTGCCGGTTCACGAACATTGATCACAAATATTTCCAACGGTTCGCAGCCAATGGCATTGGTCACTGGAAGGAAGCGCGCTTTGGCCTCTCGCAAATCGAACTCGCCCCAGGTGCGATTGAAAAAGAGCGCCCAACCATCCGTGCCGATGAGAAACGGAACGGGAATCGTCGCTCCGTGCGTCGCCAGCAGCGGCGCGATTTGGCCGTTCCGCATGCGAAAGTAATGCCCGCGCCGATCAAACTGCTGCTCGCCTTCGCCCAAACCGAGAACGGGCGCATCAGCACGAAACGTGACGGCGTTCGTTCCGTTCGCATCGTCGAAGACCAGTTCTTGCACTGGCTTTCCATCGGCTTGAGTAACGGAGATGGTGAGCGGGTTTGGCTTAATGGCCACGCGCAGCTTGCCAATACGGAGTTTTTTCTCACTAGCGAGTTCACGCGCGCGAAATCTTTCTTTGCACTGGAATTGAGCCAGAACGGTGGACGGCGTGCCGGAGCACGGATTCCCCTGCTCGTCGAGCGGCGTCAGTTCGATACGAACGGTGCGCTCGCTGGCTTCGCTGATCGTCAATTGAACCGGCGCACCAAAGACCTGGAGCTGCTTATCACCGGCCGCAAAGGCCCGGAGCGACAACACGAGCAACAGACTTATCAACGTCCAGCGCGCGAACACGACTTTCCCTCTCCCCTCAACGGGGAAAGGGATCAAGGGTGAGGGGTGAGAGATTGCGAACCAACGACCGAATCCAACTCTGAACGTCTCCCAAAGATTAGGGGCGGACAAAGATCGGAAAAGAGAAATGAAGAATCTTTGTCCGCCCCTAATCTTTGGGTTT
>DASUGI010000231.1:0-17169 GCA_036274115.1 Verrucomicrobiia bacterium | reverse complement strand
CTGCAACACCGTTGGCATGTCGTCTACGAGCGAGATGTCCACCGTCTCAATCTGCGGCCAGAACGGAAAACCGCGGTCAGCTATGACGAGCGTGTTCGTATGGCGGAAACGGGCGAGCAGATTCAGAAGCTGCGGATTCAGAATTCCGGTCTTGAGCATTGGCGGAGTTGTAGCGCGGACGCGAACCGGAGGCAACAGAAGAAACGGAGACAACGAAAACGGCGACCCGTTGCCGGATCGCCGTTTGCGAATTCTGTTCGCTGACTTTAAATGCCCTTCTTGAGCATCAGCTTGATAAGGTCGCCGACGCGGCAGCTGTAACCCCATTCGTTGTCGTACCAGCTTACGAGTTTGAAGAAGTTCTTGTTCAACTCGATGCCGGAGCCCTGGTCGAAGATGGACGACAGTTCGCAGTGGATGAAATCCGAGCTGACCACTTCGTCTTCGGTGTAGCCGAGGATACCCTTCAGATAGGTCTCGCTGGCTTTCTTCATCGCGGCGCTGATCTCCGCGTAGCTGGTTTCCTTCACGGTCTTGACCGTGAGGTCCACAACCGAAACGGTCGGGGTCGGCACTCGGAAAGCCATGCCGGTGAGCTTCCCTTTGAGTTCCGGCAACACGAGGCCGACGGCTTTGGCCGCGCCCGTGCTGGACGGAATCAAGTTCTGCGCGGCGGTACGGCCACCTTTCCAGTCCTTCTTGCTCGGGCCGTCCACGGTCTTTTGCGTGGCGGTGTAGCTGTGGACGGTGGTCATCAGGCCTTCGGCGATGCCGAAACCTTCCTTCAGCAACACGTGGCAAATGGGCGCCAAACAGTTCGTCGTGCAGCTCGCGTTCGAAACGATGTGATGCTTGGAGGCATCGTATTTGTCATCGTTCACGCCCATGACAACCGTGAGGCAATCGCCCTTCGCAGGCGCTGAAATGATGACCTTCTTCGCGCCGGCAGTGATGTGGCCCTGGGCTTTTTCGACGTCGGTGAAGAGGCCGGTGGATTCGATGACGAGGTCCACGCCGAGCGCTTTCCACGGCAATTCGGCAGGCGACTTGGCGCTGACGACTTTGATTTCCTTGCCGTTGACGACGAGCACATCGTCATCGGTCTTATCGGCAGCGGATTTCTTTGAACCGACTTCGCCTTTAAAGCGGCCCTGGATGGAGTCGTACTTGACGAGATAAGCGAGATTGTCGGCCGGCACGATATCCCCGACAGCAACGACTTCGATGTCTTTGCCCACGAGGCCTTGTTCGACCAACGCCCGGAAAACCAGGCGGCCAATGCGGCCGAACCCATTGATAGCTACTTTCACTGCCATATTCGATTTCCTAGTTCAGATTAGAGTCAGTTGCAAATAAACCAGCGCGCATGGTAATAAGCGGAGGTTGCCGGTCAATGCGGAAACTGACGCAAACTAATCAAATGTTGCCACCGCAAGCCGGCTAATCGCTAATGCCACGAGCCAGGGTCGCGGGCGAATGGATCTCCAACGAAACGCCAGCAGCAAAGTCCATCGGAACGAAGGCGGGCAAGTGCATGCACGGCTGGAGCCTGGCCATCAGCACGAATCGAGCAACCAATCTTCTGCTTGTCACTCCGCCGAATGACTCCTACATTTTGCCTTACAGACGGCGTTAGCGATGCTTTGAAATGATTGAGTTGATTCAGTTTCCCTGGAGTCCGTTTTGCCTGGTCCAACGGCGCATCCTGGAGTTTGCTGGCGTCCGTTTCAAAATCACCAATCTCAAGCTCACCGGTGACCGCTCACAAATTTGGAAACTCACCAAAGAGCGTTACTATGCCGTGCCGGTCGTCCGTGATGGACGCAATATAGTTTTCGAAACCGGCGAAGAGTCCCAGGTCATCGGCAAATATCTCGACCAACGATTGAAGCTGGGTTTGTTTCCGGTGGAACTCGAAGGCGAGCAATCCATCATCTGGCGTTACATCGAGAACGAAATTGAGGGACTGACCTTCAAGCTCAACGACGCTTACTTTCGCGAAAACGTCAGCAAGCCGGACCAGCTTTCTTACATTCGCCACAAGGAACGCAAGTTCGGACGCGGTTGTTTGGATCAATGGCTGGCCAGCAACAAATTTCTCCAGGCTCAACTGGCCGAACGCCTGTTGCCCTTTGAGGAGATGCTCGCGCACCGACTCTTCCTGCTCGGTGCGCGACCACGATTTGTGGACTTCGACCTGATGGGCATGCTCGATAATTTTCTTTATTCCGGCCACTACAAATTGCCCGCGCGGCACACGCAGATCCAGAAATGGTATCGCCGGCTGGCATCCGCCAAGCTTTCAGACTTTGTAACGTGAAGAATTACATTCTCGACACCAACGTTCTCCTCCACGATCCCAACTCCCTGCTCAATTTTCAGGACAATAACGTCCTGATTCCCATCGAAGTTATTGAGGAAATTGACCGGTTCAAACGCGAGTCCACCGAGTTGGGCCAGAACGCCCGAACCGTTTCCCGAATGCTCGACGGTTTTCGCGGCGAAGGCAGTTTGAGTGCCGGAGTGAAATTGCCCACGGGCGGCAAGTTGCGAATTGCAGTCCAGAAGAAGGGACTGACCAACGGCAATGGCAACGGCAACGGCCATCATGGGAAAACCAACGGCACGAGCGTGGACAATAAAATCCTGGCGGTGGCCAAGGACATTCAGAAAGCCGAGCCGAAGAACGAAACGATTCTCGTCAGCAAAGACATCAACCTTCGCATCAAGGCGGATGCCATCGGGCTCGACGCTGAGGATTACGAGACGGACCGCGTTTACATCAAGGACCTCTATACCGGAATGATCGAGCTGTCGGTGAGCCCGGAGAAGATGGCGGCGTTCCGCACGAATGGTGAACTCGAGGTCAACGGTGGCAAACAGTACTTCCCGAACGAGTATTGCACCCTGATTGACGAGTCGAATCCCAAGAAGTCCGCGTTGACGAAAGTGGACGCCACCGGCACAAAACTCATTCCGATCATTGATTGCCGCGAAGGCGTGTGGGGCATCAAGCCCCGCAATCGCGAACAGCATTATGCGTTTGATGCGCTGCTTGATGACCGCGTCAAACTGGTCACGCTCATGGGCAAGGCCGGCACGGGAAAAACTTTGATGGCGATGGCGGCGGGTTTGAAACGTACGGTGCTCGACCGCGAATTCCGTCGGCTCGTTGTCGCGCGTCCCACCATTTCCATGGGCAAGGAACTCGGCTTTCTACCCGGTTCACTTGAAGAAAAGCTCGCCCCGTGGATGCAACCCATTCACGACGCGCTGGAGATGTTGAGCGACCTCAACATGGGCCACGACCATCGTCGCAGCACCGACCTCATGCGCAGCGGCAGCATCGTGGTAGAAGCGTTGAGCTACATTCGCGGACGCAGCATCGCGAATCAGTTCATGATCATCGACGAGGCGCAGAATCTTACGCCGTTGGAAGTGAAGACCATCGTGACGCGCGTCGGTAATGGCACAAAGATCGTCTTCACGGGCGACCCCTACCAGATTGACAATCCGTACGTGGACGGCTCCTCGAACGGATTCAATTATGTCGTCAGCCGGTTCCGTCCTGAAGCCGTGGCGGCACATGTGGAACTCCAGAAAGGTGAACGTTCCGAGCTGGCTGAGTTGGCCGCCAACATTCTTTGAACGGCGGTTCGGCGAGGAGTTCGGTCAACGCGGGTCGACTTCGAAGCCCTGTTCTCGAAAACGCTGCAACTTGTAAATCAGCGCCCGGCGGCTGATGCCCAGCGCCTTCGCGGTTTCGGTCCGATTATGATCGTGCTCTCGCAACGCCTGCAAGATTGCCTGCCTTTCAATCTCCTCCAGTCGCTGCGCATCGGGCGTTTCCACCGCCGGAGTTGGTTCCCCCGTGCCGCGCACGCGGGCCGGCAGGTGCTCCGGCAAGATCATTTCTCCGCGCGACAACAACGCCGCGCGTTCCATGGCGTTTTGTAACTCGCGAACATTTCCCGGCCAGGAATAACGCACCAGGCCTTCCGCCACGGCCGCAGAGAATCTCGCCTTGCCCTGCGAGAACTGCGCCACAAAGTGGCTGGCCAGCGGGAGAATGTCTTCAGTGCGTTCACGCAGGGGCGGAACGTTCAATTCCACAACGTTCAATCGGTAGAACAAATCTTCGCGAAATCCGCCAGACTTCACCTTCTCTTCCAGATTCTTGTTCGTCGCCGCAAGAATGCGCGCATTTGTCTGCCACTCGCGATTTGAGCCGACGCGATTGAAACAACCGTTCTGCGTGACCCGCAGGAGCTTGGCCTGCAACGGCGGTGACATGTCACCGATTTCGTCGAGGAAAATGGTGCCGTCGTTCGCTTCTTCAAACCGCCCGATGCGCTGCGCGACCGCGCTGGTGAAGGCGCCCTTTTCGTGGCCGAACAATTCCGTCTCGAGCAGCGTTTCCGGAATTGCCGCGCAATTTACTTTCACCAAAGGCCCTTGGGCTCGCGCGCTCCAGGCATGGATGACATCAGCCAGCACCTCCTTGCCCACGCCACTTTCGCCCGTGATGAGCACGCGGCTTTCCGAAGGAGCGATCAACGCCGCATCGTGAAACACGGTTCGCATCAGCGGACTTTGAGCAATGACATTCGCCGGCAACTTGCGCTCCGACTCCAGCAGTGGCGGAGCTGATTCAGTCATCCCCGTTGCTTTCCGGACGGACACGAGCAATTCATCCAGATCAATCGGCTTGGCCAGGTAGTTCACCGCTCCGTCGCGCATGGCGCCTACGGCATCGCGAATGTCCGCATAGGCCGTCACTAACAACACCGGCAACATTGAATTCTGCTCCCGGGCTCGCTTCAGTGTCTCCAACCCGGAGATGCCGGGCATGCGCACGTCTGAAATCATCATGCTGAATTCGCCACCACGGAGGATCTCCAACGCACGTTCCCCTGAATCCGCCGTCACAAGGTCGAAGCCCTGGCTTTTAAGGAACGAGGATAACAAACTCCGCTGCCCGGCATCATCATCGACGATCAGGACGCGAGCTGGTTTGGCAAACTTGCGGGTGTCAGAAGGCACAGGGAACTGTAGCAATTCCGAGAGGCCGCTTTCAAGCGCTGCCCATTCGACCGGGAACGCTGCTCGCGCCGCTTAACGGCCTGCTCGAAGCTGAGACTTGCGCGCGGTTTGGTTAATTACCGCATCATTCCAGGAAGGCCGCCGCCCATGCGCGCCATCATTTTGGAGAACTTGCCCATCTTCTTCATCATCTGCTGCATCTGGGAAAACTTGTTCAACATGGTGTTGAGTTCGGTCACGCTGACGCCACTGCCGGCCGCAATGCGGCGCCGCCGACTCGCGTTGAGGATTTGCGGACTCTTGCGTTCCTTGGGCGTCATGCCACAGATCATCGCCTCCATGTGCTTGAATTCCTTTTCCTGCTTGGACATGTCCTGCCCCTGCAAAGCCTGAGCGCCACCCGGCAACATCTTCACCAGGTTCTCGAGCGGCCCGAGCTTTTTCATCTGCCGCAACTGTTCCAGAAAGTCCTCCAGCGTGAACTCGCCCTTGCGCATCTTTTCTTCCATGCGCCTGGCGTCCTCGATGTCCACGGCCTCGGCGGCTTTCTCGACAAGGCTAACGACATCGCCCATGCCGAGAATGCGCGACGCCATACGCTCGGGATGAAACGGCTCGAACTCGTCCAGCCTTTCCCCCACACCGGCAAACTTAATGGGCTTACCAGTGACGGCCTTCATGCTGAGCGCCGCACCGCCACGCGCATCGCCATCGAGTTTCGTCAGAATTGAACCCGTGATGTTCAACGCCTGGTCGAAGTGCGTGGCGACATTGACTGCTTCCTGGCCGGTCGCCGCATCGAGCACGAGCAGAATTTCCTGCGGCTTCACCAAATCACGCAAACGAACCAGCTCCTGCACCAGCGGCTCGTCAATCTGCAACCGGCCGGCGGTGTCGAAAATAATGGTGTTTCGATTGTTGGCCTTTGCGAAATCGAGCGCTTCGCGAGCGATCTTCAAAACATCCTTCTCGCCGCGCTTCACAAACACGGGCAAGTCCAGTTGCTTGCCCAGCGTTTCGAGTTGGTCCATTGCCGCCGGACGATACACGTCGGCGGCCACCAGCAATGGCTGTCGGCCTTGTTTCTGAATCAGTCGAGCCAGCTTGCCCGAGGAAGTCGTTTTGCCCGCGCCATGCAAACCCACCATCATGATCGAACTCGGATTGCCGGAAAAAACCAGAGCAGCATTGGTCGAGCCCAGCAGTTCGACCAGTTCGTCATGGATAATTTTAACAATCTGCTGTCCCGGCTGAACGCTTTGAACAACTTCCGCGCCGATGGATTTGGTTTTGACCCGCTCGATGAAGTCGCGGGCCACTTTGAAATTCACGTCGGCTTCCAGCAACGCCATGCGCACATCGCGCAACGCCTCGCCAACATTGCTCTCGGAAATCTTCCCGAGGCCGCGCAGGTTGCGAAAGGCGTTCTGGAGTTTGTTACTCAGTGAATCGAACATCCGGCCAAGCTAGGACACTGTGCGCGGATTGACAAGGCCAGCGCGATGTGGCTTAATTTTCGGCCCATTGGCTTTCGGTGGTAGGATACTCAAGTGGCCAACGAGGGCAGACTGTAAATCTGCTGGCTTACGCCTACACAGGTTCGAATCCTGTTCCTACCACCATCTTTCTCCCTTGGCGAAAGTTGCTCCATCGAAGCAAAGCGAAGAGGGCTCACTTTGCCGATTGAACTCACCTGGCTGCTCCGTCAGACTATTCGGCCACATGACAAAAATTTCGCGCGCCTTGCTGTCGGTTTCAGACAAGAACGGTCTCATTCCATTTGCTCAAACCCTCGCTGCGGCCGGGGTCGAACTCATCTCCACCGGCGGCACGGCGAAGGCCCTGCGCGAGGCGGGCCTTACCGTCAAAGACATCAGCGAACACACCGGTTTTCCCGAAATGCTGGACGGTCGCGTGAAGACGCTGCACCCGAAGGTTCACGGCGGTTTGCTCTACATTCGCGGTAACGTCCAACACGAGGCCGCGGTGAAGGAGCACAACATTGCGCCAATTGATCTCGTGGTCGTAAATCTCTATCCATTTGAGGCCACCGTCGCCAAGCCCAACGTCTCCTTGCACGACGCGATTGAGAACATTGACATCGGCGGACCCTCCATGCTCCGCAGTGCGGCGAAGAATCACGACAGCGTGACGGTCGTTGTGGACCCAGCGGATTACACCACCGTTGCCGAACACATCCAGGCGAACGGCAACACCACCCTGGAATTGCGTCGCGCGCTCGCCGCCAAGGTCTATGCCCGCACTGCCGCTTACGACGCCGCCATCGCTGCGCATTTGCAAAAAGAGTTCGCGGTGGGCAAGACCGCCTTGCCCGCGACTTTCACGATTTCCGCACCGCTCGTGCAATCGCTGCGCTACGGCGAGAACCCGCACCAGCCCGCGGCGCTCTACGGGAAATTCAACGAGTTCTTCACTCAATTGCACGGCAAGGAGCTTTCCTATAACAACATTCTCGATCTCACCGCCGCCGCAGCGCTAATCGCCGAGTTCGACGGCGAAGCGCCAACACTAGCCATTCTCAAGCACACCAATCCTTGCGGCGTAGGGCAGGGGATGAACTTGCGCGAAGCCTGGGACAAGGCGTTCGCCACCGACAAGCAAGCGCCGTTTGGTGGCATCATTGCGGTAAATCGGGCTCTCGATGCTGCCTGTGCGGAGGCCATCGCAGAGATTTTCAGTGAGGTAATCGTCGCGCCAGATTTCACTCCAGAAGCACTCGCGATTCTGCAAAAGAAGAAGAACCTGCGCCTGCTGAAGGTCCTGAAGTCAGTGCTCGGCGGGGCAGCGCGCGATCTAAGAAGCGTGGGCGCAAATTCTTTCCTCGTGCAGGAGCGCGATCTCAAAGTGACGCGAGCCGAAGACCTGAAAATCGTTACCAAACGCCAGCCGACTGGAGCCGAGTTGCAAGCCATGCTGTTCGGCTGGCGTGTCGTGAAGCATGTGAAGTCAAATGCCGTTGTCTATGCCGGTGCCGACCGCACGCTGGGCGTTGGCGCTGGCCAGATGAGCCGGGTGGATTCCAGCCGTATCGCGGTGTGGAAGGCCGGCGAAGCAAAACTGCCGTTGCAAGGCAGCGTCGTTTGCAGTGATGCGTTCTTCCCGTTCCCCGATGGATTGATCGCCGCCGCTGATGCGGGCGCGACTGCTGCGATTCAACCGGGCGGTTCAGTGAAGGATGCCGAAGTTATCGCCGCCGCTGACCAACGTAACATGGCAATGGCGTTTACGGGGGTGCGGCATTTTCGGCACTAACTCCACCTGTAGTCCCAGCGTCTGTGCGTTATCAGTAATCACACCGAAACAGACCCTGCCCGGGGACATGGATCGTATCTCCGGGAGAGATTCCTATGTCTCTACTCGCATCATTTTGCGCTTTGATGCAGTTCACAGTTACGCGTTGCCCATCGGAGCGCCAAACGATCACCTTCTTCGCGCTCGCAAAGCCGGTAAATCCGTCAGCCTCAGCAACCGCACTCAGAACTGTGGCCCGTTCACGGTATTCGTACCGCTCTGGCGATTTGACTTGGCCGCCTATCGCGTAATGTGTCCCGCGAAATTCAAGAGGCATCGGTTCGAAGGGCATTTCCTTCGTAGCCGTCTGACAACCACAGCAAAAACGCTGATCAGAAAGCAGGCATTCAGAAGTATCTTCATAGCTCAATGCTGTTGATGACATCAACGAGCGAACCAATCCCAAAAGGTGCGCTGAGGCACATCCACTTTGTCGCCGGGGTAAACAAGCAAATCGAGAGACGAATTCGTGGTCGCTTTTTCGCAATCAACGACAAACTTCGCGCCATCAGCTCTTGTCAGTACCACCCGTCGCTTGGCCGCCGAATCAGTGAAGTCACCTGCTGACTGGATAGCTTTGGTGACCGTGGTGGCGCCGAGATACATCTGTCGGCCCGGCGATTTAACTTCCCCGCCAACAAAGTAAATTCTCTTATCGGGAATGCGGAAAGTGCCCGGACGGTAGAAACGAGGCACGTAAAGTTCATAAACCGTCTCGTTCAGCTCATCGTAAGTCTTGCCGGCGGCATTCACCTCGCCAATCAATGGCAAGTTGACAATTCCATCTTCCTTGATGCGAGCCGTGTAATTGGTTCCTTCAGGCGAGCGAAACGTGATCTCGTCTCCCGGAGACAAACGCTGTTCGCCGGGCGGAAAGAGATCAGCAGGCAACGGCAAATAAACGTGGCGTTGTTGAGCCGACCGGCAACCGCCGCCGCTCAAGCTAATGAGAACAATGAGCCCACAAAAGAAAGCTTCCAACGCTGGCTTTCCGCATATCGGCATGGTCCCGGTAATCGACAGTCGCCGCCCCGCCGCCGTTCATTTGCAAACAACAAGGTTACTGTTGCAGCAACCAGTAGATGAGGGCGACCTGGCTCAGACAGACCGTGACGATGAGCGTCCAGACAAACCATTCACGCAGGCGCAGGCCACGCTGGCGGTTGTCAGCGATCCGGAAACAGAGTTTGGCCGAGCCGGCGGTGATGATGTCGCCGTTGCGCAGGCGGGCGGTTTGAACCGGAGCTTGATTAACCGTAACAATTGCGCCCGGATGAACTGTCACGGCGAAACCCTCCGCCGGATTCAGCGAGAGTTGAAAATGCTCCTCCCAAACGCCGTCGTCGTCCAATCGCAAGTCACTGCCCGAAGCGCGTCCGATCCGTACAGGAAAACGGCGGGCATTCCAAAAAACGCCCGCCTGTTTGCCGGAAAGAATTTGAAATTGAATCACCGGAAAAGGTCCCAAAAATTCCTCTGCGGAACATGTATCTTGTCGCCGGGATAAACCTCAAGATCCAGCGACGGGTCCTTGGCGACTTTATCGCAGTCTACCTTGATCGTTTTCCCCTCACGGGTCAATTCCACCCGCCACTTGGCAGCGAAGTCGGTGAAGTCCCCAGCCGATTGAACCGCCTTGGTCACCGTCGTGGCGCCCACATAGAACTGCCGTCCCGGAGATCTGACTTGTCCTCCGACATAGTAAAAACGCTGCTCTCCCTGCACGGTCACCGTCAGTCGCCGATAAAGGTCCGGAACGTAACGATCGGTAATCTCCTTTTGTAATTCGCCCGGCGTTTTCCCTTCAGCCTTCACGGCGCCAATCAACGGAAGCGTAATCGTTCCGTCATCCTTGATTCGTTCTTCGTGAGGTGGGATTTGATCGACAGTACCGGAGAACTTCACGGTGACCTGGTCTCCGGCGACAAAGCGGTCCCCCTCGCGCCGCGCCGACCCAACAGTCCCGCCATTTGTACTTACTGGAAAGATGTCAGGGTAATCAACGAACTTCCTGTTGGTATCCTCAGTCGTCGCACATCCGACAACCAGTAAAGCGCTAACGAACATCAACCCGATCCCCAAGACCATTCCCTTCGAGATTTCTTTCTTCATGTACCCTTCCATTGACAGACAGTCCGCTCAGTATTTTTGTTTGATTTCCGGAGTGGTTTTTTCCCCTGCGGGCCGTTCATCAGTCGGCTCTGATTCCTCATTCTTGGAGTAGTAATCGTGGTAGTAGCCGCTGTAGTAATAGTAGCTCTCGTCCTGAGACATATTGATGTTGTTGAGAACAATACCCACGAGATTGCCACCGACTTTTTCAATCAGTTGCTTGGCCCGAATGTTCATCGGCTGCGGATAGCGACGGTATTGGATCACCTGCACCGTGATGTCCACTTCGCTGGCGAGAATGGAAGCGTCGCTCACGCCCATGATCGGCGGTGAGTCAAAGAAGACAAAGTCGTAGCGCTGCTTGAGATCGCTGATGAGGTCCTTCATCTGGCTGGAACTCAGGATCCCGAGCGAGCTGCTGGGCAGTTTGCCGCTGGCCAGGAAGTCCAGACTGGGAAGGTTCGTGGTCTGGATGACTTCGTCCAGCGAATTCTGCTTCAACAGGTAGTTGGTCAATCCAATGTTGTTGGTCAGATGCAACAGCTTATGAAGGGTCGGACGGCGAAGGTCGGAGTCGACCACAATGACGCGCTGACCGCTTTGAGCGAAAACCGTGGCCAGGTTCAGCACCGTGGTGGACTTACCTTCACCCGCGCCGGCGCTCACCACGGCGACCGTATTCAGCTTGTCGTCTTTGCGGGCGAACATGAGGTTGGTCCGCAACACGCGATAGGCTTCCGCGTGCGGGCTCTCGGCGCCTTCTTCAATCAGATAACCGACATTCTGCGGAATAACACCCAGGACCGGGGACTGCAACGACCGTTCGACATCGTCGATGGTCTTTACGCTGGTGTCGAGGTACTCGATGAAGAAGGCCAGGCCGACGCCAACGACTAACCCAATGAGGACACCGAGAATGATGTTCAATGTTTTGTTGGGTCGGAACGCCTTGGTGCTGGGGATGGCGTACTCAATGATTTCGACCTGGGCTGATTTCGGCAGGTTTAGATCGATTTCTTCGAGATTCACCTTGCGCGTGAGCAGCCGTCTGAAATCAATCATGTCTTCCAATTCGCGCTTCTTGTTATAGTAGGGGCGGCTTTGAGTGAGTTTCTTCTGGTCCAGATCGCGCGCCGTCTCGACTGACTTGTCCAGACTGTCCAATTGCGCCTTCAGCACGGCGACTTCGGTCTCCAGCCGGCGCAGGATGCCGCTTACGCGGGCGTCAATTTTCTCATTGAGCAGCTTTTGCTGTTCGGTAATGCGAATGGATTCCGGATGCTTCGCACTGATATCCTGACCCAGGGATTTAAACTTCTGGTCAGCGGCATTGAGTTCGTTGATCAGCTCGGTGAGTGTAGGATCGATTTCCAGCCCCGGGAGCACATCGCGCAATTCGAGTTTGCTCAGTGCGCTGAGTTTTCGAAATTGTTCCAACCGGCCCGTGTAAATGATTTCCCGCTCCAAACGCTCCTGGTTGTAGCGCTTATATTCCTCTTGTTCCATCAAAGGCTGCGGATAAGTGAACAACGCATCCACCTCGGAAATCTGAAGCTTACTGCGCAGCTCTTCGAGTTCCTTGGTGACTTTGGCAATTTCTTCGTCCTGCTGCTTGGCCTGCTGGCGGAGCGACTCGAGGCCGCCTTGCACCAGCTCATAGCCTTTATCCAGCCGCCATTTCCGGTAGGTCTCGGCGACCTGATTGGCCAGATCACGCGCTTCATTTGCGTTTTCGCTCAGAACCCGGATATCGATCAGCGTCGTGTTGCGAACCGGGCGCAAATCCAATCGTGCTCGCAGCAACGCCAGGGTCTCAGAGGTTTTCAGCTTGTTGCCGTCCATCATCTTCTTGCCCCACTTGGTATTGAGGTCGAGCGCCTCAATCACGCGGCCCAGGATGGTTTCGGACTGGATGATCTCAAATTCCGTCTGGATAAAGTAAGGGTCATAGGCATTGAACCTCATCGCATTAGCGCCGGTGAGTTCTTCAATGTCCGATCGATCGCGATCAACCTTGATCCGGGCGGTGCTGGCGAAATACTCCGGCAGGATGAACGTGACGAGCGTGGCGGTGATGACGACGAGCAGGAATACGGCAATAATGACGGTCTTACGGATGCGGATAATCCGCCAGTAATCGAGGAAATGCAGCCGCGTCTCCTGTTGAGGTTGAAGTTTTAACGGATCCATAAATTCAAAAAAATAGGGGGCCAGTGGTACGACCCGGCCCCCAAACCGGTTAAATTAATTTTGTTCTTACTTAATATCCTGCCGTCACGCCGATGTATACGCGATTACGATTATAGTCAGGCTGGGATGGAACATCAGTGCTGTAATCATCAAAGGTGTAACCTGCGTGCGCGCCAAAATTTGGCGTAATCTGGTAGACCAATTCCAAGCCGAGCTGAAAGAACACATAGTGTTCACCATCAATCGATTGGCCTCCATTATATGTCCCATACTGAAGCGTGGTCCTGCCTACTGCAGTGAGACGCTCCAACAACGTTTGCGACACCGTTCCGTACAGCAGTGCAACGCTCGCATCTGTTACCAAATTATCCTGGGTTGCCGTCCCGAATGCGACCACATCAGACGCACTCTGGCTATATGAGAACCCAAAATCCAGCACGGTGGTCGTTCGATATTGATACTTCAAGTTCGCCAGAACGTACGGAGTCCACTGGTCGCCTGACGCCGGATTGCCGTAATAATCATTGTACGAGGCGCCAACCTTGACTAAACCCGACAACGTGGGCGCAAAGACGTGCTGGGCACCCACGTAAAAAGTCTGACTCCGCATATTCCTTGAGTCACTATACACAAACGTACTGGGAGCGAAGACCAGCCCGCCGATGACCTCGTCGCCAGTATAAAGAGTCTGACCATACATGTAACCGAGGATGCCCACCGTCTGTGGCGCCACTTTCCACTGGCTATCAATGTTAAATTTATTATCAATTCGATTCAGCGAACCAGCCGTACTGGGAATTATCACTCCCCCCTGGACAGTCGGACCATCATCCGCATAATTGAAGTAGCCGTTGTTGTAACCTATGTTGAAGCCCAGCAACTCGCTCACTTCAAGATTCAAATCAATCCCGGCGTAGTTGACGATGTTGTCGTTCGTGGGCAAATCCTGGAATTGGGTTTCAGGCTGCGTCGTCCTCGCCATGTCCGGCTCATTGCCGATCACAAAGGTGTCATGGACGCTCATGCTCGCACGCGGGCTGAAGGCATGAGCAAAACTTCCCTCGAACAAGTTGTTGAACGACCAATGATCTTCCTGATTGGTCGGCCGGGTTTCATAATAGCGAGCATTTAGCTGATAGCCCAGGTTGAACGACGTGGTATCACCCGCCAGACCAAAGTCGACAGATGGGCTGAGCTCAACTCCAAACGAACCCTCCTTGTCGGGTAACAGGTTGATGTTGTCATCGTAGAAGCCGCGGAGTGATGCCGCCACGCTCCATGGCTTGGAGCGTTGCATAGGGTTGAGCGCCGTCGCTTCAACAGCGTGCAGCGCAGTGGTCCCAAGCGCGACTAAACCCAACGAGGCGGCGATTTTGTTCATAGAATTTTTCCGGTTGTTACAAACCACAGACGACGTTTGCTCAAAGGTTTATAGGAATCGGGCAAAACCTGTCAAACAAATGTTGCGGTTTTTTTTCTGCGCACCTGATAGCTCACGAGCCAGGGCCAGGCGCAGAGAAACAACCACCCGTTCCATCCGGTTCGGGTGATTAAGAGACACCCTTCGAGACATGCCGTTCAACTTACGATGATTATTCTTCCGGCGAGTTCCCGTCAGTGTTCGCGGCGCTACTCATCGCCGGTCCCAAACCTTATCGAACGGGAATCACCAGGCTCTGCCCAACCTGCATCCGCTTCGGATTAAGCCTCGGATTGGCCGTCAGCAAGGCGTCCAGTTTCACATTATATCGCCGCGCGATGGCCACCGGGGTTTCCCCGGCTTGAACCTTGTGCGTGCGCGTCGCAACTCGCTCCGTTCGGGGAGCAACCGTTGTGCCCCCAACGGCCCGCGCGAGCACGGCTGGGTTGTCGCGGGAGGCGGCCAGGGATGGCGACACCGCCCGATTATTTGACGACATCTGGCTGACGGATGCCTGCAGCCGGGCCAACTGATCACGCAGCTGCCGATTTTCCTCGGCCAGCTGCTCCATTTGGCGTTGAATTTCGGTTGAGGGCGGAATGGGCAACACACCTTTCGCCAATTCCTGTTTTAATCTGAAGATGTGACCTCGAACCGTCTCGGCATTCTCAGCACCCGGGCGCAAGCTCAGGTATTTTTCGTAGTGATAAATGGCAGCCGCCGGATCGGCATCGTTGTTCGCGAAGAGCCATCCCAGTTCCAGATGCGCAGCGCCCGAGCGCGGATTTGCCTCCAGCGCCTGTTCGAAGGCCTCGATAGCGCCTTGATAATCCAACGCATTCACCCGGCTGCGCCCGATGAGAAACTTCGGTTCTTTCTCTTCATCCGCGCCCGTAATTGTCGAAGAACCGCACCCCAAAAGTGCCAGGCTCCCGGCGATGACCAGGCAAAGACAAAGAAGCTGCTTCCACGACATCACGTTGCGACCCTATACAAAGCATGCCTCGGATGCAATCGCAGGTTGCACACATCGCATCCGGTGCGTTAGCGTGACACGGTCGATGAACCGGGAAGAACAATACGACGACGCGATGTTCGATTTCAGCGCGGGCAACTTTGACAGCGCCATTGCGAAATTAACCGCGATTCTCAAAGAGGAGCCGACGCACTTTGATGCGCAACTCTCCCTCGGCATGGCGTATTACCGTAAAGGAGATTTCGCAACCGCGATCGCTGAAGGCCACAAGGCCGAGCAACTCCGGCCCAAGGAACAACTCGCTCACACCAACCTTTCCCTCTTTTACATGAAGTCCGGTGACAAACAAAAAGCCGAGCATCATGGCTTGCAGGCCCGCATCGCCTCGTGGCGCGACGACAAGTCCGTGCCTGGCACTCCCGCCGTCGACCCGGCCCTTGCCATGGCTAAACCGCCACTGCCAGCCCAAATGCCGGACATGCCCTGGAAGAAAAAGTCAAAGTAACCCGCCCTCATACCTATGAAATCCGCCTATGAACTTGCCATGGAGCGTCTGAACAACACCGCGCCTGCCGCAAAACTCTCCGCCGCGCAAAAGAAACAAATCGCGGAACTGGAATCCAAGTACAAAGCCAAAATCGCCGAGCGGGAAATTGCCCTCAAAGGTGAGATCGCTGCTGCCGCCACCGCCGGCGAGTTTGAAAAAGCCGAGACACTGCAACAACAGCTCGTGAACGAGCGCAAACAATTGCAGGCGGAGTTGGAGGAGAAGAAAGAAAAGATTCACCAGCCACACTGAGCCGCGTGGTCGGATTCAACGTCAAGCAGCCGCAGGCCGGACCTTCGGCAATATTGACTTCGTTCCCGAGTTTGAAAACACTGCGCCCGAGTCTCACGCACGATCCGCATGAACTGGTACTACGTCTCGGGTAACGAGCAGAAGGGCCCGGTGGAACCGTCCGACTTTGAGCGACTCATTCAGAGTGGCGACATCAACGCCTCCACCCTGGTGTGGCGCGAGGGCATGCCGGATTGGAAGGCTTACGGCGAGATAAATGGCGGTGCGCCGCCGCTGCCTTCAATCGCCTCGCGGGGCGTCATCTGCTCGGTGTGTCAGCAATCCTTTCCGTTGGAGCAGACGATCCGACTGGACAACAGTTTTGTCTGTGCGGCCTGCAAACCAATCGCCCTGCAGCGGATGCGGGAAGGCGTCAGCAACAATGCCGCTGAACAAATTCGCAAGGACCACATCAAGCACGAGGCGTCGGTCAAATCGGTCGGTTTCTTGTATTTCCTGGCAGCCGCTTTTCTGCTCCTGGCCGGCACGGGCGGAGTGTTAACCGGAGACGGACCCAGCATCGCTGTCGGTCTGGTGTTGGCCTGTTTTGGAATTCTGCAAATCTGGGTCGGGATCGGATTGCGCCAGTTGAAATCCTGGGCGCGCATTCCCACCGCGGTGCTTTCCGGCATCGGGTTGTTAGGATTTCCACTGGGCACGATCATCAACGGCTACATCCTCTATCTGGTCCTCTGTCAAAAAGGCAGAACGGTCTTCTCGGATGAGTACAAACGTGTCATCGAGCAAACCCCGCACATCAAATACAAGACTTCGATCATCGTGTGGATTTTCCTCGGGCTGTTGCTTGTCTTGATTGGACTGGGATTCTTTGCTGTGTTGTTCGGCGCACGCCGCTAGTGTAGTGTCTCTGAATTGTCTTTCGTAATTCGCGAGTGTTGTGCCAGAGCCTCCCGTGCTCGGCGAATCTTTTCCAGGATTGCTTTGCCGTCGGCGCGCCATTCATAACGCTGCGGTTTCAAGTTGCGTTGGGCCAAATAAGTCCAGATGGCGTCAACCAATTCCCCCACGCTGGCAAAACTGCCGGGCAGCACCACCTCCTGGCTCAAATCGCGGAAGAAGCGCTCCACCAGATTGAGCCACGAGGCGCTCGTCGGTGTGAAGTGCAGATGGAAGTGGGGCCGTTTGGTCAGCCAGCGCAGCACCTTCGGGTGCTTGTGGGTTGCGTAATTATCCAGAATCAGATGCACGTCCACATCCGGCGGTGACGACTTTTCGATCGCTTGGAGAAACTTCAACCACTCTTGATGACGATGCCGG
>DASUGI010000230.1:0-10476 GCA_036274115.1 Verrucomicrobiia bacterium | reverse complement strand
CAAGGTCTGTGTTTGCATAGCGTGTGTGTTTTAGCGTGGGTTTGATGGTTCGAAAATAGCGCTTCGGTATTAGGCCTCGCGGAGTGAACCGAAGTGGCTGCGACGACGAGACGCACGAAAGGCACAGGGTCGCCACGGCTCGGGATGGGTGGTGCGAAAGTGGGGTGCGACCGCAATGCGTGAGCGCTTCAAAGGCAGCGGGCAGCTTCGCGACGCCGTGACTCTCACCGAAAATTCAGGCGCATACCAGTCTTCAATCAAAATCGTTTTCATAAGCTGTTTCGTTCAGTTCGTAACGTTCGGGTTGGTTTTAACTCGGTTGGGGGAAAGGCAAAATAGCGCTTCGGTATTACCGCTAATCACGCAAGGCAATTGAGGTTGGTGGCACCTTCGGCTTTTCCGCGCCGAGGCATCCGAGAATGCGATTCACCACGGTTGCCTCGTTCAAAATCTGTTCGTGACCCAGGGCAAAGCGCGTGACAGTCGCGGCTTTGGCGCGATTGTGCGGCTCGAGTTGGCTGGCGACGGAGACCACACCATCGTGCTTGCCGGTGTCGCCATAAATCAGATCGTAGCGCGTCCCCAGCGGCAGCGGAGTTTGCTCCAATCCCTGGAGGAAGGCGCTGCGGGGCGCGACATCGATCCAGGAGGGAACGGGCTTGCTCAGGTGACGAACACCCAGCGCAGCGGCTTCGTGTCCGCCAAAAGGTGTTGAGATGGTGATGAACCGCGTGACGAAGTTTGTGCCTCCAGCTTTGTTCAGCTCCTGCAGACTGTTGGCGGAAACGAGTCCGCCCATGCTGTGCGCGACGATGTAGCATTCCTTGAAACCGAGTCGGGTGTGCAGGATCTGCAAGCCTTTGGCCATTGCTCCGCTGACGCGGCCCAGACGCACGGCACTGGGATAATGGAAGAACCAGAGTTGATAGCGCGTGCGGTCAAAGTTCTCCATCATGTAACGAAAATCCTGCGGCGTACCGCCGATGCCGTGGACAAAGAGAACCGGAATGCGATCCGGGTCGTAGGATTCGGTGAAGTAAATGCCCAGTGTGCTTTCGCTCAGGAAATCGCAGGGCCGCCACATGCCCGCGCTCCCTTTCTGTTTGTTGAAGCGTTCGTCCTCTGGTGATGCAACTTCGCCCAATGACGCGCGTAAGGCCGTTCCCAGCGCGCGATTCTCGGCGGGCCGATTGGTCACCGCTTCGGGCAACTCGCGATGCGACCGCGCCAAAGCCAGTGACACGACTTGCAATGGCGTGTTGGGGTCGGTGAACGGCGAAGGGCGCACATTCTCCTGATACGCCAGCGGTTCGCCACGCTCGTATTTGCCGCTGCGATTGACGTCCGTGAAGACGGCGATGCCGTACTTGTGACTGGTCAGCAGATTGAAAGGCGCAATGCCAATGTCGCCGACCGTTTGAAACCCAACACTCGCCAGCGCGCCTGACTGATCATGCGTCCAGGCGAACGCGTAGGTTGGGAACGATCGGCCCGGCGGAGTGTAAAGCACCACGCCAATCGTGCCGCGTTGTTCCAGTTTGGTGACCTGGCGCTTCAAGCCAATGATCGAACAGGAGCAGAGCAGCGGCACGGTTGCGGTCACAATAAGCGGGGCAAAAGCGCGTTCAAAAAATTTCATGCGCGCAGTTCTAACTAACATCACGCTTTCGCAGAATAGCGCTTCGGTGTTAGAAGCTGCTGAGAGAGTCGGTGCGGCTGGGTCTTTAGGACCAGTTGCCTTCAAGGCGCGACTGGCTATAAGCTCGCCATGGTCGATACGGCGATGACGACTCACACACAACCACCCGCGACGGGACCACGCTCTTCGCCCGATGCGCCGGGAGTGATTGTATTCCCGCCGGTACTTTTCGTGGGCACGCTCCTTTTGGGACTGGGCATTCATCTCTTGTGGCCGATGCGTCTGGCAATGACGCCGCTTTCAGTTCGAATTATCGGCGCAGTCCTGGTGGTAGCCAGTGGCGCGCTGTCCCGTTGGGCATCCGGAACGATGCGCCGCGCGGGCACGAACGTCCTGCCGGGCAAACCCACACTGAGCATCGTTACCGGCGGGCCTTTCCGCTTTTCGCGAAATCCGCTCTACATTGCGGGCTCGGTTCTTTATCTCGGGCTGACGTTAATTTCCAATTCGGCTTGGCCACTTGTGTTGTCCGTGCCAATGCTGGTCGTTCTTGACTGGGGTATCGTCCGGCGGGAGGAGCGTTACCTCGAAGCCAAGTTCGGCGGTGACTATCTGGCCTACAAAACCCGGGTGCGCCGTTGGCTGTAAATTGAACCAATGACCCAGACATTTCACGATCACTTTTCCAGTGTCGCCAATAAATATGCGGATTTCCGCCCGCATTACCCCGGAGCGTTGTTCGACTATCTCGCCACGTTGGTTCCGCAAAACGCGACAGTCTGGGATTGTGCGTGTGGAAATGGTCAAGCCACACATGATCTTGCCGCGCGTTTTACCAAAGTCATTGCTACAGATGCGAGCAAGGAACAAATCGCGTCCGCCAAACCGAATCCCAAAGTAGCATTCCGCGTGGCGTTGGCGGAACAAAGTGGATTAGCAGACAGTTCCGTTGGACTGATCACCATCGCTCAAGCGATCCATTGGTTCGATTTTGAAAGATTTTATGCGGAGGCGAGACGCGTGCTCAAATCCGGTGGAGTGATAGCTGCGTGGGGATACGGCATCAACGTGGTCGAAGGCGACGCGGTGAATCAACTGGTGCAGGACTTTTACGCGAACATCGTTGGGCCTTACTGGCCACCGTCGCGAAAGATGATCGAGGACGGTTATCGCACGATTCCGTTTCCGTTCTCGGAGATCACGCCGCCGGAATTCCGGATGGAAGCGCGCTGGACGATGGAGCAGTTGCTGGGCTACTTCAGCACCTGGTCGGCGACGAGTCGCTTCATCAAGGCGACCGGGCGCAATCCGCTGGAAACATTCTCCGCGGAATTGTCGCGTGCCTGGGGTGATGTAAATGCTCCGCGCCTGGTGGTTTGGCCACTGGCGTGGCGGCTGGGACGCAGCTGAGGAAAACATGCGCCTGTTTGCCTGCTACCTTCCGCTGTTGTTCCTAGTGACCGGATGTCTTGGGCCGGTCAAGTCGCTTTATCCACCGGGTCCCGGCGCCCCAACGCGTTCGGTTTACGTGGTGAACCAGGGAACGTGGCATACGGGCATTGCGCTCGAGTCGAAGGACGTTCCGGAACATCTGTGGAGGGTGAAGCGCGATTATCCCAACGCGCGCTATCTGGAAGTCGGCTGGGGCGACTACGACGCCTACACCAAAGATCTGACGTGCTGGATTGCATTCAAGGCGGCGATGTGGCCGACGCGCTCGGTCCTGCAGCTCGATGCGTTCGAGGGGCTTGATGAGAACTTCGATGACCCGCGCTCGACCATCATCGAAGTCAAACTCTCTGAAGCCGGCTTCGAGCGGTTGTGCAAGTTCATTGGTGACACGCATGTGCTCGACGAGCATGGACACCCGATTGCGTTGGGCGATGACTGGTATGAGTCGCGTGGCAAGTATTGTGTGTTGAACACGTGCAATACCTGGGTGGCAAAAGCACTTCGCCGAGCCGGATGCCCGATCACGCCGGCCTACTGCATCACGCGCGGACCGTTGCTCCGTCAGACAAAGAAGTTTGGGCAGGTCTTGCGGGAGCCGGTTCAACCCAGCCCGTAGGACAGGCGTCGCGCCTGTCTCTAACTTTTTAGGTTTCTTGCGTATTGAACAATGTTGATCCTTGCTTCAACAAACCACGAAACTGCTTTGAATTTGGAGACAGGCGCGACGCCTGTCCTACGAGTTAAGCGGGATGCGCAACAGCGTTGCGCAACCACAGCGCGGGCAAAGGAGTCTTGTTCCCTTTGAATCGGGACGAGCTTCCTGAACGCGACCGCGCCAGCCGCAAGGCTTGGCACCAGCACCGGCATAGCCGTGAATGCAGAAGAAATCGCACTCGGACCACGGGGGCAGTGGCGGAGTTTGATCAGTGCTGCGAGCCGGGTCGTTACTCATTGGGCCGACTATCGGTCGAGCCCGGAAGGGCTGCCATAATACTTCGGTATTACACGCGTGAATTCGTCTTTTAAGCCACGTTTGCTTGGCTACATTCGTCGCCAATGACGATTCCACAACGCATCCTTTTGCACGTCGCCGCCGGCGCTGCACTGGTGATTGCCGTGGCGACCGCGGTGACTTACGGAATCGTTTACGACGCGGCGAAGCAACGCGACCTCAAGCATCTGGAAACTTACGTGCGCGAACGGGCGCGTCGGGAAGAACTCGGGTTCAAGCAAGTGGAGATCAACCTCAACCTCGTGCGCGGACAATTCCTCAAGCGCATGGAAGGACCGACGCCGCGAAACATCGACGGTCAGTGGAACGAGCGCTTTGAGTTGTTCCCCGATGGTTCATGGCGCAGCAAAACGAATTTCGTGGATGGGCGCAAGTATGCAACCATGTGGGCGCATAAGGATGCCGAGTTCACGCCGGAGTTAAAGACAGCCATTCTTCGCGCGCAGAACATTTGCGATGAGCTGCTTCCCGGCTGGGCGGATGAGTTTCCAAGTGTTTACTTTGTTTTCCCCGGCTGGCTGAACATCGGTTTTGACACGCGCATCCCGAATTGGGTTTGGGACACGCCCGCCACTTACAACGCCACGAATCTTGAATGGTTTGATTTGGCCATGCCCAAGCAGCCAGAGGCGGATCGCTTCGCGTGGACGGGAGTGATTGAAGAGCCGACGACCAAAGTACCGATTGTCTCCGCGTATCTGCCGATCCTTAAAGACGGAAAATTCCTCGGAACACTCGGGCACGACAAATACGTCAGTCGCATGATGGACGAGATCACGCGCAGCGACCTGCCCGGTGCGCGTCACGTGATCTTCCGACCCGATGGGCGAATCATCGGACATCCGACGAAGCTGAAGGAAATCCTCGCAAGCAAAGGTCTGCTCCAAATGCAGAACAGTGGCGAGCCGGATTTGGTGAGTCTTTATCGGGCCATCACGTCGCGGACCGAACACAGCTTCTCGGATTACGACGAAAGCAGTGGCTGCTATTATTCGGTCGCGCGACTCGCCGGGCCGGATTGGTTCTTTCTCACCACCATGCCGCGTGAGCTGTTGCAAAAGCAGGCGTTCCAATCGGCGCAGTGGGTCCTCTGGTCTGGACTGGTTTCCCTCGCGCTGGTGCTTGCATTTCTGGCGGCCACGCTGCGCCGGCAGATTGCGCGGCCGCTCGCGGAACTCTCCCGCGCCACGAGGCAAATGAGCGCCGGTGATAACTCCGCGCGCGCAAACGTGACGTGCTGCGACGAATTCGGTTCGCTCTCCGATTCGTTCAACGAAATGGCCGGTCGCGTGCAGCAGCGTGACGCCGAGTTGCAGGCCGAAAAAGCCGCGCTCGAACGCCGCGTGGCGGAGCGCACCGCGGAACTGCGTGAAAGCGAAGCCCGCTTCGTTGCCGCCTTCCGCAGGAGTCCAGCGATGCAAAGCCTGATTCGCGCGGCGGATCGAGTATTGGTCGAGGTGAATGACACGTTCCTCAACAAGCTTGGGTTTACCCGCGAAGAAGTCGTGGGCAAGAGCGCCGGTGAATTGAACTTCTGGGTTGACCCCGAGGAACTGAAAGACTTCGCACGGGAGTTGGAAGCCAAAGGTTCGGTCCCGGGACGCGAAGTCCGTTTGCGCGCCGTCGATGGACGCATGCTCACGGTGTTGTTGTCCACGCAGCCGGTGGACATTGGCGGCGTGCCGCATTTTCTGAGTGCAGGCGTGGACATCACGGCACGCAAGGAAAGCGAAGCGCGCTTCAACGCGGCGTTTCATAACAGTCCCGTGATTCAGAGCGTCGTTCGTTTTCCGTCGGCGCAGATTGTGGAGGTGAATGACACGTTCACCAGGATCATGGGTTACTCGCGGGAAGAGGTCATCGGCAAGACGCCGTTTGAATTGAACTTCTGGACCGACAAGGAAAAGGTGCAGGAGTATCGCACGCAATTGTTCGCGGAAGGTTTCGTGCGCGATTTCGAAATGCGGATTCGCCCGCGGAACGGCCACCTGCGGACCATCCTGTTGTCATCGCAGATCGTGGATATTCAGGGTGAGTCGCATTCCATAACCTCCGCCGTCGATATCACCCTGATGCGCGAAGCCGAGGCGGAACTTCAAAACGCCCTGGCGAAGGAGCGCGAATTGAGTCAGCTCAAGAGCGATTTTGTATCGCTGGTCTCGCATGAGTTCCGGACGCCGCTGGAGATCATCATGTCGTCGGCGGACAACTTGCAGCGGTATTATGACCGGCTGGCCGCGGAGAAGCGGGACGAACTGCTGCGCACCATCAACAAGTCCGTGAAGCGCATGGCGGGCATGATGGAAGAAGTGCTGGTGCTGGGGCGATTGGAGACGGATCGGATGAAGTTTGAGCCGGCGCCACTGGAGTTTGATGCGCTGTGCCGCCGGCTTTGCGACGAGATTGCGTCGGCGACCGGAAATCGTTGTCCAATCAATCTGGAACTGAACGGCACACCGGCGACAGCCCGCGGGGACGAAAGTCTGTTGCGCCACATCTTCACGAACATCTTGTCAAACGCCGTGAAATATTCGCCGGCGGGAGCGCCCGTGAATTTTCACGTTCATCGT
This sequence comes from Verrucomicrobiia bacterium, assembly GCA_036274115.1. Taxonomy (GTDB): domain Bacteria; phylum Verrucomicrobiota; class Verrucomicrobiia; order Limisphaerales; family JADLHS01; genus JADLHS01. The sequence continues at coordinate 3,803 of DASUGI010000230.1, read as the reverse complement.
GACGGGAAGATAGCGGTGTGTCGTGTCACTGACCGCGGGTGCGGTATTCCCGAGGCCGACCAAAAGCGCCTGTTCCAGGCATTTTATCGTGGCAGCAACGTTGGCCAGGTTCCGGGTACCGGCCTTGGGCTGCTCATTGTACAGCGCTGCGTGGAATTGCATGGTGGCGAAATTCGATTCGAAAGCGCCGAGGGAAAAGGAACGACGTTTATGGTGGCGTTGCCATTGTTCACTCCCACTCCCACTCCTACTCTTACTCACACTCACACAGTTCCAACGAGTGAAGGGGGGAGTGGGAGTAAGAGTGAGAGTAAGAGTAAAAGTGAGAGTGAGAGTCGGAGGCTTGAATGAAAAAAATCCTCGTAATCGAAGACGAAGCGGAGACGCGCGATAACCTTGTGCTCATGCTGGAGATGGAAGGGTTCAAGCCATGCTCCGCACCGAATGGCCGCCTGGGAGTGGAGGTTGCCAAACGCGAATTGCCCGACGTCATCTTGTGCGACGTGTCCATGCCGGAATTGGATGGCTACGGCGTGCTCGAAGCTCTTCGTGCGCACAACGCCACCGTTTCGATTCCTTTCATCTTCCTGACCGCCAAGGGCGACAAAAAGGACCTTCGCACCGGAATGAATCTGGGGGCGGACGATTACCTGACGAAGCCCGCCAGCGCTGAAGAAGTGTTAAGCGCCATCAACGCGCGGCTGGATCGGCACAATGAGAAGGAACAGGCCGCGATGGCGAAGGTCCAACCCAACTTCGACTCCGCCAAGCCGCTTGAATCCCTTGGCCTCACGCCGCGTGAAGCGGAAGTCTTGCTTTGGATTGCTCAAGGCAAATCCAATGGCGAGATCGGAACGATTTTGGGTTGCGCCGAAAATACCGTGAAGGTTCACATTGCGCGGATTTTTGAGAAGCAAGGTTTCGAAAATCGCAACGCGGCGACGGTACGAGCGCTGGAGATTTTAAGCAGTCCTTGGACAAACCGGCATGAGTAGTAAGTTCGCAGTCGGCAAATCTACCAACACCTCGCGTTAGGCTTCGTTCGCTTGCCGTTTGAAGCGTGACTGGTGGGCTTGAAACCATCTGGCTTGCTGCAAATCCACGAAACGAACTTCGCGACTTCCGGATGCGCCGCGAGCAACGCCAGCGTGTTCAGTTCGCGCTCGAGGGTTTTCTCGGTAAACAACGCGTGAACGTGCGTATGGCAGGGGGGGCAGAACCAGGCAAGGCGTTGCTTCACCTCTTGCCGATCAAACTCCCGCTGATTGCGTTTGTTCGAATGACGAGCTTTGGGAATCAAGTGGTGCTTCGTCAGCACGCTCACCTTGCGTCCGCAAAGTTCACAAATGTCACTCATGAAACGGCAATGAACGGCCCGGCCCGACGTGCGCAGATCGAAGTTACTTCGCCACCGGTTTGCCAGCGTCTTCCCAAGCTGAAAAGCCGCCGTCGAAGTGATAGATCTGTTTAAGGCCAAGTTGCTTGAGTTGCGGCAGGCAGCGTCGGGAACGACCGCCACTGGCACAGTGAACCAAATAGACTTTGTTGGTATCCAATTTTGCGATTTGTGCGGCAAAATCTTTCCCCATGAAATTGATATTGGTCGCGCCGGCGATATGACCTTCCGCGAATTCCTCGGGCGTACGAACATCGAGGACGGTCACTTTCCCTTCCGCAACCAGTTTGGCCGCGACGTCCGCCTGGACATTGGTCACGACCGTGGCGACTGTTGTCGCGTTGGTTTTTTGATCGGCGCGTGCCGTTGCGGCACCAAGGCTGACCAGAATGAAAAGAGCCAGGGTTAAAAGAGAGCAGTTTGTCTTCATAACTTTCCGATGAATCGTTTCAGCCGCACCATGGCTTCCTTAATGTTGTTTAGATTCGTCGCGTAGGCGCAGCGCACAAAGCCTTCGCCACAATCGCCGAAAGCTGTGCCGGGAACAACCGCCACTTTTTCTTCGGCCAGGAACTTCAAGGCAAAGTCCTTTGCAGGCATTTTGAATTTCGCCACGCTGGGGAATGCGTAAAATGCTCCGAGTGGACGATGACACTCCAGACCCATTTCAGCAAACGCGCTGGCGATGTAATTGCGACGACGGCGATATTCTCGGACCATCTCGCCCACATCGATCTCCGGTCGGGTGAGCGCTTCGATGGCTGCCTTCTGTGCGAGAGACGAGGCGCAGAGCATCGTGTATTGATGCACTTTCATCATTGCTTCGATGAGTTCCGCGGGTCCGCAGGCGTAGCCGAGGCGATAACCGGTCATGGCCCAGGCCTTCGAGAAACCGTGAAGGAAAATCGTGCGGTCGCGCAGGCCGGGCAGACTCACGATGCTGGTGTGCGGCGTGTCATAGGTCAGCTCCGCATAAATTTCATCCGTGATGACGATCAGGTCTTTTTCAACAGCGAACTTTGCGATGCTCTCCAAATCTTCCCGGCTCATAATCGCGCCGGTGGGATTGTTCGGGAAATTCAGCATCAACACTTTGGTTTTCGGTGTGCACCTGGCTTCGAGCATCGCCCGGGTGAGGCGGAAACCGTTTTCGGCTTTGGTCTCCACCGCGAGCGGCTTTCCGCCGGCAAAGAGGATTGTGGCACGGTACGAGACGTAACACGGCTCGTGATACAGGACTTCGTCACCAGGATTAATCAGCGCCCGCAGTGCGAGGTCCAGCGCTTCACTGACGCCCACGGTCACCAGCACTTCATTGTCGGGATTGTAGTCAGCACCGAAGTTCTTGCTGACGTATTTGGAGAGCGCTTTGCGCAGTTCGAGGTAACCGAGGTTGCTGGTGTAATGGGTGGCGCCCCGTTCGAGCGCAAACACGGTCGATTCGCGCACGTGCCAGGGGGTGTCGAAATCCGGCTCGCCGATGCCCAGACTGATCACATCCTTCATCGTCGAGACGATGTCGAAGAAGTCGCGGATGCCCGAGCGCGGGATGTCGCGCACGACGGTGTTGATGCGATTACGGAGAGACAGAGAGCCGTTCATCGGAGGAATCCTGGTGCATCAACACGCCGAGGCGCTTGTAGGTTTTGAGCATGAAGTGGGTGGAGGTCGAGAGCACGCCTTCGAGCGGCGAGAGCTTCTCGCTGACGAACGAAGCGACTTCGCGCAAGTTCCGGCCTTCGACAAACAGGAGCAAATCATACGCGCCACTCATCAGGTAGGCGGAGCGGACTTCGGGGAACTTGCTGATGCGTTCGGCGATGTGATTGAAACCGCCTTCGCGCTGGGGGGTGACTTTTACCTCGATGACCGCAGTCACGGTGTCGAGATCCAGCTTGTCCTCGTTGAGAACGGCCTGGTAGCCACGAATCACCCCGGACTTCTCGTAGTCGGCGATGCGTTTGGCGACTTCGGCAACGGGAAGGTTGAGTTGTCTGGCAATGTTCTCGCGGGTTTCCAGTGCATTGGCCTGCAGCAATTTCAAGATTTCGTCCATAGATGCCTGTTCGAGGCGGCGCGCAACCTAGCGGGAGATCAGGGACGCGTCGAGCAGGAAGCACCATACGGTCAGCTATACCTGAAAGTCCTGTTCTCGTTGGTGTTGCTTTTCGAAAACATTCCCGAGTCTTCGACTCGCGGAAACCGATGGTTGGTTTCCGTCGGCGTTGCTTTTCGCGGTCACTTCTCGCTCAATATCAGTGCGGTTGCCAACCCGTAATCCGCACCGATAAAGGCAATGTTCCGAGCCACCGGGCAGGGCTCGGAAGAATGCGGGCGTGCGGGCCAGTATCCGGTTCGGGCGGTCGCAGAAATTTCTTGGCGGCTTGATTCGGGGACAAGATGCTTT
>DASUGI010000229.1:0-3193 GCA_036274115.1 Verrucomicrobiia bacterium | reverse complement strand
CGACGCCGTTTATGCCGCGCTCGATCGCGTGGAAGCGAATTTGGAAAAGCACGCGCCCAGCGGCAAACTCGAGATGGGAGCGATGTCGCCGGCCCATGCCCACTACTTTTTCTGCCGGGAACATTTCAAGAAGGTGGAGCGTCTCGCCAAAGCCGTTGAGCACGCAGTGAATTCGCCGAGGCGCGCGGCGAACGCGCCGCGGTTGCCGCGGGCCAAACCGGTGAAGATTGTGGTCCGCCAGCATATCACCAGCAACCCGCGGTTTGAGCGACGACGCGATGCCGTGGCTTTGAAACACAATCTTGCTGATCTTGAGCCTGAGATTGTTGATGTACCGGATTCGCCACTGACGGCGTTGTTCCGGGAAGTGGCTTTGCTGGAAATGCTCACGGCGGAATCAATGTCACCCGGTAGCGCCTTGCTGGTCTTCCGGGCTTGCCTGCCGTCTGATGCCGGTGCGGTGTCGCTGTTGGCCAAAGCTTATTCCAATTGCCTTGGCGATATCGCCGGCGTTTCGACCACAAATGTGTTGAGTCATCTCACCCAGGAGGAACAGGCGCTCAAGAAAATGTTTGGGGAAGTGCACAGTCAAACTCAATCGCTGTTCCTCAAAGGCATCAATCCACAACAATTTTTAACAGCTCCATCGAGCCTGATCCTGACTCGCCGTGGCGATGGCGTCACCGGGGTGATTTTGATGTCGTTGGAATCTGTCGAGACCGAAGCGCAGGCCAAAGCGCACACCAAAGAACTGGCCAACTCGATCGATGCGCTCGAGCCGGATGCGTTTGGGCCAGTGATCCAGCAGCTCATCCATGACAAGACGCTGACCGACTTTCGCACGGGCGTCGTGGTTTCCGCGCAACCCACCGTCGAAGAATTCCGCGCGCTGCTGTTGTCCGCGTTGCCGTTGCCAACTGAGGTTGCCCAGGTTCTGGAATCGTTTGAGAGTTAATTCATGGCCACGTATCAATATCCTGTGTTGTTCTGGCGCGATGCCGCGGGAGCGTTTACTGCGGCGTTGGTGGGAGATTTGGAATCCGCGGCCGCCAGTGCGACGACCAAAGACGAGGCGTTGCGACAGTTGAAGGAATTGCTCGACTGGCGCGCGGAGCATGAACCGTGGGCGGTCGATCCGGATTTGCATGAGGCCTCGCTCATGGAGGTAAAGGTCGAGGTGCGACTGCAATATCGGAGTGGCAAGCGGATGATTCCCAGTCCCGAAACGCTCTGGTTGCGCGTGCCCTGTGTCACGGGCAAACAGGACAGCGGATTGCGACTCTGCGTCGTGCCGCATCTGCAGGTGCAATTCAATTATCAGGAAGGGACAAACCTCAGGGGGCTGGTCAGTCATTATGTGAAGGATTCGTTGCAGGGATTCACCCCCGACCAACTCGCGATGCGTTTGCCGCCGCGCGACTGCCAGTTGGAGCAAATCACCCTGCGCGTGGCCACGAATCGGGTTCGGCGCATCCCGCCCGTGGATCGGCCTGAGTTGAAGATTCTGTTCACGGTGGCTGATCCGTTGCTTCACGACACAAGCCGTAAGCGCGCGGCTTCGGCGGCGTATGGCCGGGAGCCGTTGGCGGAAGCATTGGCGCGAAAAATCAGCAGCGAGAAAGCGAACGTGTTGTTGGTGGGAGAGTCGGGCACGGGCAAGTCCACTTTGCTGTTGGATGCGGCCAAACGAATCGCTCGCGCAGCCCGCACTCAACGGGAGTCAGCCGATGATGCCGACGACGAGAACTCCGACAAAGCACTTCGCACCTATCGCCTCTGGCGAGGGAGTGCTGCGCGCATGATCGCGGGAATGCGTTTTCTCGGCGAATGGGAGGAACGCTGTGAGGCGTTCATCGCGCAGTTGCAGGCCATCGAAGGAATCTTCTGCTCCGAGAATCTCCTCGAGCTTTTGCAGGTTGGCGGCCAGGGACCGGGCGACAGCGTGGGGGCGTTTCTCCTGCCGTATCTGCAACGCGGCGAGTTGCGCATGGTGGCCGAGGCGACGCCCGACGAAGTGCAGGCCTGTCGCCGATTGATGCCGGGTCTGTTGGATGTGTTCCAGGTCATCGAAGTGCCAACATTCGATGACGCCAACGCGCAGCAGGTACTGACTCGAATCATCACCACCCATGCCGCCGCTGCGCATCTTGAAGTTGAGCCCGGCGTCGCAGCGTTGACGTATCACCTGTTCAAGCGCTTCCAACCTTACAACGCGTTTCCCGGTGCCGCGGCGAACTTCGCCCGCAAACTCGGGGCAGGGCGCGCCGCCGACAAATCACGCGTCAAGACCATTACCGCTCAGGAGGTGGTCGCCCAGTTCATCAAGCTGACGGGATTGCCCGAGGTGTTTCTGCAGGACAAGTTGCTGCTGCCCGTGAGTGAAGTGAGGGAGCGGCTTACGGCGCAAATCATCGGTCAACCGGATGCGGTCGCTGCGGGCGCACGTCTGATTGCATCCATCAAAGCCGGTCTCACCGATCCGGGACGTCCCTTGGGCGTGCTGTTGTTTTCCGGCCCGACTGGCGTCGGCAAGACCGCCTTGGCGAAAGCGCTCGTGGACTTTTGCTTCGGTGCAAGTGATGCCAAGGACCGTCTCGTGCGACTGGACATGAGCGAATACGGCGGGTTTGGTGCCGCGCTGCGGTTTCTGGAGAATCCCCAGGGCGGGCCGGCGGACTGGATTCAGCGCGTTCGCCGCAAACCATTTTGCGTCGTGTTGTTCGATGAAATCGAAAAAGCCGCACCCGAGGTGTTCGACGTGATGCTTGGCTTGTTGGATGAAGGGCGACTTACCGATCGCTTTGGCCGGGTCACGTGGTTTCGCAGTGCCATCGTGGTGATGACTTCAAACCTGGGCGCGAGCGCCACAACGGCGGCCGGGTTCGGCGCGGATTCAGAACCCAGCTACGAATCGGCGGTCTCAAAGTTTTTCCGCCCGGAGTTTTTCAATCGGTTGGACGGCGTGATCACTTTCAAGGCGCTGGGCCGGAGTGATGTCGAATTGATTACGCGAAAGGAACTCGCGGAACTTGCCGCCCGTGAAGGTCTGGCGGCGGCGAACATTCAGGTGACCTGGTCGGACGAATTGCTGAGCACTCTGGCTCGGGAAGGTTACGATCACCGTTACGGCGCACGTCCGTTGCAACGTGTCATTGAGAGTCGCGTAGCAGTTCCGCTGGCGCGGTGGCGGGTG
>DASUGI010000228.1:0-19128 GCA_036274115.1 Verrucomicrobiia bacterium | reverse complement strand
ATGCGGGAAGGAATGTTGGGCACGATGAATTCAGAATTTATTACGGCCGCGCGCGCCAAGGGATTGACTGAGTTTCAACTCCAGGTGAAGCACGCCTTCCGCCTGGCGGTGCTTCCCGTGGTTTCGTATTCAGGGCCGATGCTGGCAGATTTGCTCACGGGCTCGTTCGTGATCGAATCCATTTTCCAGATCCCCGGGCTGGGACAATTCTTCATTAATAGCTCACTCAACGGTGACAACACCATGACGGTGGGGTTGGCGCTGGTTTACGCCACGCTGCTGGTGGTGCTGAACCTGATTGTGGATTTCGCCTACACGTTACTCGATCCGCGTGTGAAGTATGCCTGAAGCGTCTCTCCAACCTCCGCCGCTGACGCCGAATCAACGCGCATGGAAGCGGTTTTGGCGAAATCGGGCGGCAAAACTCAGTACGCTTTTCATTGGCGCGCTGATTCTGGCGGTTTGTCTTTGGCCGATGGTGGCCTGGCAGGATCCCAACAAGATCACGGATGCCCAATTCGAACCGCCCAGCCTGCAACATTGGTTCGGAACCGATGTCCACGGGCGCGACGTCTTTTCGCGCGTGCTTTACGGTGCGCAGGTTTCGTTGCTCGTCGGCGTGGTTGGTGCCGGTGTGAGCCTTGTTATTGGAGTGCTGTGGGGGGCGATTGCCGGCTACACCGGTGGACGCACGGACAGTGCCATGATGCGGTTTGTGGATATTTTGTATTCTTTGCCCTCGATCATCTTCGTCATTGTGCTGATTACGACGCTCGAAGGACTTTTGCAAAGTCGGCTGGCTGCCTCGGGCTCGCCCGCGTTGGCAAAATTGTCCCGGCTGCTGTTTCTGTTTGTCGGATTGGGTGCGGTGTCGTGGTTGAACATGGCTCGGATTGTTCGCGGACAGGTGTTGTCCTTGCGCACCCGGCAGTTCGTGGATGCCAGCCGTGTGCTCGGTGCTGGCCCGGGTTGGATTCTCCGCCGACACATCATTCCGAATGTTCTCGGGGTGGTAATCGTGTATCTAACCCTCACCGTGCCTGCCATCGTGCTTTACGAGAGCTTTCTCAGCTATCTTGGCCTGGGTATTCAGCCGCCGATGGCCAGTTGGGGTTCGTTGATTGCCGAGGGTGCGGAGCAAATCAATCCCATCCGCATCTATTGGTGGTTGATTGTATTTCCCGGCGGCGTGTTGGTTTCGACCCTGCTGGCCCTCAATTTTCTGGGTGACGGTTTGCGTGACGCCTGGGATGTGAGGAATAATTGAGCCGGAATCGTCAGGTGCGGTTTGCCAGCCGCGCATTTTCCTTCTAATAAATCTGCAACTCGCCCGTTGTATCCTCGGACAGGGCCGATGGGGCCGCGAGAACAGGCACGCGAATGGAAAACTTTGAGGCCAAAGCGGAATGGGTGCGAACCGCGTTGCGGGAATACGAAGGGCCGTTGATTCGTTACGCAGCGCAAATCACGGGCGACCTCGATCGCGCCCGCGATGTGGTTCAAGACACCTTCCTTCGTCTGTGTGCTGAAAGCCCCACCCGGCTGAACAGTCATCTGAAAGAATGGCTCTTCACCGTTTGCCGGAATCGCGCCCTCGACGTGATGCGAAAGGAGCATCGCATGAAACCGATGGACCAAGTTGAACTGGAAGCCAGCGTCAGCCGCGAGCCGTCGCCAGCGGCACAGGCCGAGCAAAATGAAAGCACGCGACAGGCGATTCGCTTGCTGGAATCGTTGCCGGCGAATCAAAAGGAGGTTGTGCGGCTCAAGTTCCAGGGTGGCCTGAGCTACAAGGAAATCAGCCGCGTCACTAATTTGTCCGTGAGCAATGTCGGCTTTCTCATTCACACGGCCATCAAAACCTTGCGCGAACAGATGCAGGATGAGGGGCTGGGCCTGACGGGAAAGCGAGGTGAGTTATGAATTTGAATTCTGACGATCCAAAACTGACGGCCTACGCGCTGGGTGAACTGGAAGGCAAAGAGCGCACAGAGGTTGAGACCTTGCTGGCCGACAATCCCAAGGCGCGCCAATGGGTGGAGGAGGTGCGGAAGACAGCAACGCAGTTGGAAGGCGAACTCTGCCGGGGAGAAGTTCCGCAACTTAATTCCGAACAGGTGGGCGCAATCGAAGCTGAATTAGCCTTGCGCGAGCAGGAAGCCAAAGAACCAAAGTGGCAACCAGCCGAGTCGCCTCAACGCAAACCATTCCTCTGGCGTCCGCTCATTGAGGCTTTGGCCGTGGTTGCCATTCTGGCGACGATTGCAGCGATGTTTTTGCCTGCGCTGGCGAAGTCGAAGCGTAAGGCGCAAAAGATGGCCCAACGCGAGGAATTGAGAGCGCAAAACGAGGATCTAAACCAGCTCGCTCCTCCGCCGTCACTGCCTGTCCCACAACCAGCCCCGCAATCCGTTTACGAACCAAACCGACAACGACCGGCCAGCCGCCCGACATCACTTGACGGGGATGATGCTTTTCGGCGCGGAGGCGGCGTGTCCGAGCAGGAGGAAACCTTTCGTCGTCGCTACGCAACTCCGAGCGCGTCGGCGTTCAACGCATCCTCCCGTTTCAGCACCGAGTCCTACTCGCCGATCGCCGACAATGGCTTTCTAGCGGTCCCGGACAATCCATTATCCACCTTTTCGATTGATGTGGATACGGCCTCGTACTCCATGGTGCGACGTTTCCTCAACCAACGACAGTTGCCACCCAGGGACGCTGTCCGAATTGAAGAGATGGTTAACTATTTTCCCTACAACTATCGCCGGCCCACCGATCGACGTCCATTTGCTGCCAATGTGGAAATCGCCAGTTGTCCCTGGAACGAGAAGCATCGCCTGGTGCGCATTGGCTTGAAAGGTCGCGAAGTTGCTAACGACAAGCGTCCGCCCGGCAATCTGGTGTTCCTTGTGGACGTATCGGGTTCAATGCAGGCGCGGAACAAACTGCCGTTGGTCAAGCAAAGCCTCAGATTGCTCGTCCAACAGTTGACGGAGAGCGATCGGGTTTCGCTGGTGGTTTACGCCGGTAAAGCGGGGGAGGTGTTGCCGTCCACTTCAGGGAACGACAAGCGCAGGATTCTGGATGCGCTGGACAGGTTGGAGGCCGGCGGATCGACTCACGGCAGCCAGGGCATTCAATTGGCATATCGCATCGCAACAGAAAACTTCATTCCCGGTGGCGTGAACCGGGTGATTCTCTGCACCGACGGTGATTTTAATGTCGGCGTGACAAGCCCGGGTGAACTCTTACGACTGATTGAAGACAAGGCCAAATCCGGGGTGCTTTTGACCGTTCTGGGCTTCGGCATGGGCAACTACAAAGACAGCACAGTGGAAATGCTCGCGGACAAGGGCAACGGCAATTACGCCTACATCGACACAATCGCCGAAGGACAGAAAGTTCTGGTGGACCAGATGAGTGGCACGTTGGTGACCATCGCCAAGGACGTGAAAATCCAGGTTGAGTTCAATCCGGCTCAGGCCAGTGCGTATCGGCTGGTTGGCTACGAGAACCGCCTTTTGAACAAGGAGGATTTCAATAACGATCAAAAAGACGCTGGGGATATTGGTGCCGGGCATACGGTTACGGCGCTTTATGAAGTCGTGCCCGTGGGTGTGAGCCCCGATGCGCCGGGCGTTGATCCGTTGAAGTACCAGCGACCAATGCCGCTCAGTCGAGCTGCAGAGAGCGATGAATTGCTCACCTTGAAGCTTCGCTATAAAGAGCCGGATGGCGAAACCAGCAAACTCATGACTGCGGCAGTTACGGACGCGGGCCGCCGTTACGCGCAAGCCAGTCAAGACTTCAAGTTCGCGTCGGCCGTCGCCGCATTCGGAATGGTTTTGCGCGATTCGCCTTACAAAGGCACGGCCAGTTTCGACAGCGTTTGGGAACTCGCCCGGGAGGGGCAGGGTCGCGATGCTGAAGGTTATCGGGAGGAATTTCTGAAGCTGGTCGAATCGGCCAAGGCAATCCAGGGCAGAAGCCGGTGAGCGAGCGCACACCGTGGGAATTAATTGTGCATAACCGGGTGGCGCGGAGAATTGACAAGGACGCCGGAACGCCTCAGTCTCACGCGCAGTCGTATGCACGCTTCCTGGAATTTCAAAGACTGGCGTTGGATGCTATCCGCGTTGGCGCTTTCTGGTCTGCTTGGCTTCAGCACTTTGACCGCAAATGCGACTGAAGGCGTGGAAACCAACGCGGTTTCCAACGAAACACTCCGTTCCTATCTTCAACTGCAGGAGCAGCTTCATGCCACGCAAATGGCGTTGGAGCGCAATCGGCAGGAGAGCGAAGCTCTCGCGGCAAGGAACGCCGAGGCAGTGGCGGCTCGATTCAAAGCGATTGAAGAGGCGCTGACGGCAAAACGGATTACCGAACTCGAAAACATGAAGGAAGCGATGGGAACGCTGAAGAGTTCGATGGAAAGTAACAATCGCATGTTGATGACCGTCGCGGGAACGATCGCATCGGTTGGGTTTCTGGTCTTGTTGCTGACGGCCTATTTGCAATGGCGTTCCGTAAGCCGGTTGGCCGAGTTTACCGCCATGGTTCAGAGCGCGAGGACCGCGCTGCCTCCCGGCACCGCGGACGCGCCGTTGCTTGGCGCCGGCGAGGTGACACAGTCAGGCGGACGATTGTCCTCGGTGCTCGCTCAATTGGAAAAGCGCATTCTCGAACTCGAACACACCACTCATCCTGCGTTGGAGGCCCGGACTATTACTGCCGGGACGCAGGCGGCGGCTGCGTTACCTCCCAATGGCGCTTCTGGCGACAATGGCCACGACGAACCTGCCGAACATGACTCGGTCTTACTGGCCAAGGGGCAATCCTTGCTCAGCATGGACAAGCCGGCTGAAGCCCTGGAATGTTTCGAAGAGATTCTCAAGGCGGAACCGAATCACGCCGAGGCTTTGGTCAAAAAGGGAATTGCCCTGGAGGAATTACGTCGCATGGATGAAGCCTTGCAATGCTACGACCGCGCCATTGCGGCGAACGGTGATTTGACCATCGCGTATCTGCAAAAAGGCGGGTTGTTCAATCGGCTGGAGCGCTACGAAGAAGCTTTGCAGTGTTACGAACAGGCCTTGCACGCGCAGGAAAAGGCCCACGCGTCGTAGTTCGGTTGAGCTGCGTCGCTCTCGATTTCGCCAGCGAAACGCGTTTCGGCCCATTCATGCCAGGCACGCATCAGTCGGTTTGCCAAAGGAAGGACTTTTGCTCGCCCAGAAGTTGATCCCCGTCCCATAGTGTCACCCGCCAGGCGGTGACTTCACCGAACTTCTTGTATTCCTCACCGTCAAGTTTGAGCGCAACCCATTTGCTGATCCCGGTCAAGGTTACTTCGGTTTCAAGCGTCTTTTCCGTGGGTAAATTTCCTTTGGCACTGCCGCGCATTTCCACTCGCAGCCTGGCCTTCTGTTTTGGCTGGCCGCGGCCGCGCCATAAAATATCGAAGCGGATGCCCGAACGTTTTTCCGGATGCGCGCGTAACTCCGCCTGATAGGCATCGCGATCGTAGAGACTGGGCGAAACCGAGTGTCGTCCTTCGAGGTCTAGAAAATGAGGCAACACCTTGACCACGCGTCCCGACGCAGCGGGTGACGCCACGGTGGTCAGCAGCAGGAAAAGGGGAACGACGATTTGGAGCACTCGGCGCACGACCGAACAATAACTCGTGACGGGTTCGAGACAAGCGTGAAGTTCAGTCTGCACTTGCTCACCATGAAGCTTCGCTCGCAAGATGGTGCGAACGAACTCGCGATGAGCGATACCAGCACCGAAATCAGCGTCGTGCTCCCCTGCCACAACGAACAGGACAACCTGCAACCGTTGATTACAGCCATCCGCGCTGCTTTGGATCCGCTTAAGCGCAGTTACGAAATCGTCATCACGGACGATAACAGTAGCGATGGCAGTTGGGCCTTGCTGCAGAAGCTGGCCCGGGAGGACTCGCGCATCCGCGCTCAGCGTTTCGAGAAACAATCCGGCCAGTCGGCGGCGCTCTGGGCGGGAATGAAGACGGCGCGGGGCAAGGTCATCGTGACTCTGGACGCGGATTTGCAGAATGATCCAGCGGATTTGCCAAAGTTGCTGGCGGGTCTGGACCGGGCTGATTGTGTTTGTGGTTCGCGCGTGGAAGCGCGGGGAAAGGGCGATGGTTTTGTGCGCGTGGCTTCGTCGCGGATCGCCAACGGCATTCGCAACAAGCTTTCGGGCGAGACGATTTCCGATGCGGGTTGTTGTTATCGCGCTTTCAAACGCGAATGCATCGCCGACGTGAAGTTCTTCAACGGCGGCCATCGCTTTCTGCCGACGCTTATCAAGATGGAGGGGTTCACGGTCATTGAAGTGCCCATCAGCCACCATCCTCGAGCGGCGGGGCAGGCGCATTACGGGGTCTGGAATCGCTTGTTCAAATCCTTTTACGACCTGCTGGCCGTTCGGTGGATGAAAAGGCGCTTCCTGCGTTTCAAGGTGGTGGAACGGCTGAACTGAAGCCCTGGTAGGGACGCGTTCCACCGCGTCCCAATCTTGCAACGTTCCTTCCCTAATTCGTCTCCGCGTTTTTGCGCGCGCGTTCGTTCTTCTCCCGTTGCTCGGCAAAGAAGGTGAGCAGCAATTGCCGACATTCCTCTTCCCGCACACCGCAAGTGATTTCGCAGCGATGATTGAGCGTGGGAAACTGCAGCAGATTCATCGCGCTTCCGGCGGCGCCAGCCTTGGGGTCATTGGCCCCAAATACCACGCGCGCAAACCGGACATGCACAATCGCGCCGGCGCACATCGGGCACGGCTCCTTGGTGACGTAGAGCGTGCAATCGTTCAAGCGCCAGTCGCCAACGGCTTCCTCGGCTTGCGTGATGGCGAGCATTTCGGCGTGGGCGGTGGCGTCTTTGAGCAGTTCCACCTGGTTGCTGGCCCGGGCGATGATGCGTCCATCGCGGACGACCACGGCGCCCACCGGCACCTCCTCCGCTTCATAGGCGCGCGCCGCTTGCCGCAACGCTTCGCCCATGAAGTAATGGTCGCTTTGAAGATCAATGATCGGATCATCCATCGGGCAATCGAACCTCGTAATCCTTTACTGGCAAAGTTTCGCGTTTCGCGGAAAGAATGAAACTTATTTCTGCGCTGTCTTGGGTTGATAAAAGGTCTCTCCATCCGTTCGGCCGCCGGACGAACTGAAGAACATGGTCCAGGCCTGGCCGGTCGCGGTGTCCAGGATGATCCCGTAATTCCCGGTCCCGGCGACCTGGTAGCGGCCCACCGGTCCGGATGAGGATGCTGCCACGGCAACGGTTGCCAGAACTCCGAGCAGGAGTCCGATCAATGCGCTCTTGATGTCGATTTTGGCTTTCATAGTGTTTTGGTTTTGGTTGCGGCTTGAGGTTGGAAGGCGCCGCCGGCTCGCTCAGGTGACCTTGGCAGTACGGCTGCGGCGACGCTCATGAAATCTGACCTGCGAGTTTCTATCAAGGATTAACCCTTCTTTTTTTAAAGCTCAGCGTTTTGCCAGTGTGGCGTGGGTTAACATGAACTGCTCCACGCGTTTTGGATCCACGCCACGGGACCAATGTCCGCCTTGTTTGAACTCCGAGCCCACGATGAAGCCGTCGGCGGCGGCGAAGAAGGATCTCAAGTTGCCCGCGGTCACGCCGGAGCCGAGCAAGACGGGGAGACGTGTCTTCCTTTTTGCCGCCAGGACATCGGAACGTTGCGGAGCATCACCGGTCACCGAGCCAGTGACAATGACCGCATCACCGCGCATGAACTCAACCGCATGCGCGGTTTCGCCGATGTCCACATCCGCCGTAATCGCGTGGGAACTGTGCTTCTTCTTTACATCCGCCCAGACTTGAATCGAATCCGCGCCGATGGAGCGCCGGTAGCGAAGCAACTCCGCAGCGGAAGATTGGATGATGCCCTCGTCTGCCACGTGCGCAAACGCAAAACCTTCCGCACGGATAAAATCCAGTCCTGCGGCATGGGCCACCGCCATGGCTTCCAGGTTTGCTCCCGCGAGTACCTGGACGCCGCAGGGGAGCTTGTTGGCTTCCTTCACGGCGCGCGCAATGATCGCCATCCCCGCCACAATCTCAGGCCCGACGCGCCCGCGCAGATACGGCGTATCGTGCATGTTTTCCAGCATCAAGCCATGAACGCCAGCCTCGCGAAAGATTCTCGCTTCATGCAGCGCCTGCGTTTCGATGTCCGCCAGGGAAAGCCCGTTGGCCGGCGTGCCCGGCAAAGCGCCAAGATGAATCATCGCGATGATGGGCTTGGAGTGGGAGTGGAAGCGTTCTGACATCGGCGCCAATTTAAAGAGAATCGGCCGAAATCCAAGTGAAGAGGTGGAACGACTCTCTGCGCACAGAAAGAGTTTATTCCTTTTGCGCGGGCGAGAGTTCCCGTTCCAACAAATCTCTGATTCCGGCGAACATGTTTTCGGCCATCCGCTGTCGGCCCATTTGAGTCATGTGGGCCAAATCGATGAAGTTGTCAGGATCACCATCCAAATTGGGATGGATGTTAACCATGCGCACGTCGGGATGAGCTTCCGTCAGCTGCCGCAAGAGTTCGGTGTGGACGACGTTCGCGCGGATTTGCCAATGGACGGGTGGCGAAGCGATCCGGTAAAACTGCACGACGTCAGCATCGCTTTGGCTGTTGACCGCCATCGCATAGTTCGCGAGCACCAGGCGAATGTTGTTGGTGCTGGTGATTGCGATCAACTCTCGATAGGCGTCCGCGTACTTGGTGTTGAGAGGATTCGAGAACGCTCCGGGATCCAGCAAACGTTGCGGATTCATGCGGCGGCGATACTGAATCATTTTCCAGCGATACTCGCAATTGGCCAGGAGCTTGAGAGGCCGCTGCCGGTAGGGTGACGGCAACGGGCTGATGGCGGCCGGCAACGCTTCATCCAGCAATCGAAAACCATTCGCACCGTGATACGAGATGATCATGTCTGGTTTTAGCGGCAGGATCTCTTTCTGTAATCGCCCGATGTTATGCTTGAGGTTGTAGGCTGGCACTCCGGCATTGATGACTTGCACCGGGCGGCTGATGGCAAGGCGTTCGCGGATGAGTTCAGCGAGGACGTCAGGCCAGGGCCGGTCCTCAGCTTGCAACGTGCA
Organism: Verrucomicrobiia bacterium; assembly: GCA_036274115.1. GTDB lineage: Bacteria > Verrucomicrobiota > Verrucomicrobiia > Limisphaerales > JADLHS01 > JADLHS01. Next base: position 9,982 of record DASUGI010000228.1, on the reverse strand, counting down.
ACCAAAGGTGGTGGATTCACCCAGCACGACAATGCGGTAAGCATTGGCCTTGTCGGGACTGAACTCGGCCCCGCGGAATCCGAGGCTGTTGATGGTGACGCGACTGTCAAAGAGGAAGGATTCGGTGTTGGGCTTGAGCCGGAAAGGCAGCACGCCTTCCGGATCCGCCATGATGATCTGGCCCATCGACTGATCCCATTGTTCGAGATAACGCTTCCACCAGGTTGCGAATGCGGCTGGCTCCTGTTTGGCGACTTTATAGGAATAGTAGTGCCGGTCCAGAGCGACCTGGGCATCCACTTGCGATTCCCGGCGCACCAACAGATCCACCAGCGGCAAGCCAATCAGTAATACAATGCAGAAATTGATGCCTTGAATGCCGAGTGGTGGAACTTGAAACCACCACTTCAAAACAATCAGCGTCCCCAGCAACAGCAGCAAACCCGCGAAAAATGGCACGGGATGATTCTGCAAATAGGAAGCCACGATGCAGACCAGATCGCCGCAGATGGCCCAGATCATGACCAGGGCTTTGGTCCCGTTCCGCGCCGGGTTGGCGCTTACCCGAGTCAGTGTCGGCAACACGGCGCCGGCAATCAGCCAGGCAATGAAACTGTGATAAGGATCCAAGAGGTGAATTTGGCGAGGTGTGACCGGCAGAATTGCCAACGCAATTGGAGTAGCCAGCCACGAAACGAGGATTGCCCGATGCCGGGAACGCTCAGTGCGAGCGGCGATGACCGCCACCAGACAACCTCCCAGGAGTACGGTTCCAATAACCCCAGGCAGAGAGGATTGCGCCAGACAACCCATTAGCGCGGCAATGCTGATCAACAGGATTTGGAGCAGAATGATTTTCAAGTCACCGGCTATTGCTGAGGCGCGTGAGTTCCCGGATGGACTCAAGCGTGCGCCCGGTCGCCTGGGAAAGCAGCCGTCCGTATTCATCTTCACTCACGTTGCGGGGGACGGCGCGACAGAGTTTGTCGGCGTCCGGATGGCGCCACAGGTTCGGAAAATCCCGGCATTGTTGCGGCTTTACGGGCTGGACCGCGCAGTTGTTGCCCACCAGGAAGACGCAAGCGCCGTCGGCTTGTTCCTGCAAGGCCAGGCCGCGACGATCGTGGGTGAGTCGCGTGGACTGTTGAATGAACTCGCGTTCGCTCTGTCCTCGGAACGCGGCGAGCCGGCTGATTTCCTCTGCGGTCAAGCGCACCTGCCCCGGCCAGCGACAGCAGGCGGTGCAGCGTTGGCATTCGTGAAAGATGGGCACAGACCGGAAATCAGTTTGCTCCGTCCACCACCTGGCAGACGAGGGGGTGAATCTTAATGCCCAGCTTCTTTTCGTAACTTGTCACCATATGGGCGATGAAGCCTTCGACTTCGTGATGCTTGACCATGTTGATGGTTGCCCCGCCGAAACCACCGCCGGTGAGCCGGGCCCCAAGGCAGGCGGGATGTTGGCGCGCGAGTTCAACGAGCGTGTCGAGTTCCCGGGTGCTGTTCTTCAAGCAATCACGCGAACTCTCGTGACTTTGAAACATGTACTGGCCGAATTGTGCAATGTCGTTCGCACGCAACGCCTTTTCGGCCGCGACCACCCGGGCGATTTCAGTTGTCACGTGATAGGCACATTCAAATTCGCGCTGGCTCAACTTATCTTTGGCGGCGAGCACCTGTTTGGGTTCGACGGTGCGCAGGAATTTCACCCCGAGTTTGCGGGCGGCGGATTCGCAATTGTCGCGCAGTTCCTTGTATTCGCCACCCACCAGCGCGTGCTTCACCTCGGAGTTGCAAACCACCATGGCAATGCCCGCGAGCGGGGCGTGGTCGACGGTGAGCGATGCGCAATCAATCTCCATCACGTTCCAGGATTTGCCGAACAGCGACGAAACCTGATCGAGGATGCCGCACGGCACGCCAACGAATTCATTTTCCGCCGCGCGGCATACCTTGGCAAAATTCATTCGTTCGGCCGGTCCCACGGGTGGCAATTGATTTCTCGCATCAGCCTGGGGTGGAGTCGTGATTCCCGTGTCGGTGAGGGAATAAGGATGGAGGCGGCGAAGGGTCATCGCCGTCGCGACTTCGAGCGCGGCAGAACTGCTCATGCCCGCTCCCATCGGGATGGTGCTGTGAATGGCCGCGTTGAATCCGCCGAAATGCACGCCGCGCTTCTTCAACTGCACCAACACACCCTTCACATAGTTGGCCCAGGAGGCGGCGGGATTGTGTTTGATGTCGCTGATGGAGAATTTCTCCGGTTCGGGAAACGCGGACGAAACCAGTTCAACTTTCCCGTCATTGCGCGGAGCCGCGGCGATGAAGATGTATTTGTCCACGGCCACGGACATGACCAGGCCATGGTTGTAGTCCGTGTGGTTGCCGAGGACTTCGAGTCGTCCCGGCGCTTGAACCTGGTGCGTGGGCGTGTGGCCGAAACGCTTCTTGAACAGACTGACGACGTCTTGCATGGTGATTCCCGGTTATCCCTTTCGATCAAACTGTTCGGCCAGGGTGAAATCCCTTTGCGTCAATCCGCCGGCGTCATGCGTGGTGAGCGTAAGCGTGACCTTGTTCCAACGAATGTCGATGTCCGGATGATGCCAGGCTTTTTCCGCGAGCCGGGCGACGGCGTTGACGAACCGGATCGCGGCGGGGAAATCCTTGAACTGAAATGTGCGCGTGATGGTATTTCGCTGTTTCTTCCAATGGGGAATGGCCGCCAAAGCGGTCTTGATCTGAGCGGCGCTCAATTTGTTCACGCTGGCATTGACGCAAAAAACTCGGGCCGGGTCACGCCGAAACTATGGAAGGGGCGGTGGTTGCGGTTGCGTGAAGATTGCGGCGTTATTGCGTCTCACTTCGCGCAGGAGGCTGATGCTGGTGCCCCAGGACCAAAGCCAGGCCGCCGCGAATATGGCCAGGCCGGTCCATCCAATCCAGCCGACGGGTTTGACTTCCACGTCGCCCTGAATCTGGCCGTAGAACTGGCGCATGACCGCAACAAACCAGGCGACGAAGAACAGAAATCCCGTGACCGCCAAAAGCAACTGACCTGTGCCGCTGAGGTAGCGACCGGCCATAAGGCTGCCCAGTCCCGGCGTGGCGAGTTGATTAATCAAAACCGCATTGCGAGCCGTGGCAGACGTGAGAGGTTTGCGGGCCATGGCAGCTGCGGCTCAGGGCGACATCCATTCGAACGCTGGCCCCGGGAGGTTGCGGAGGACGGTAAAGAGCAACGTGACGGCCAGCAACAGCCAGAGAGCTGCGGGCCGAAACAGAACGGTGTTGCCGACGAACGCTTCGCGCCCGCGTATCTGCCAGCGTAGCGTGATGAAAGTGATGAAGGGGAGCAACACCATGAGAAGCGGATTGTAATGGAACGCGGTGACGAAGTTGCCGTGTGTGAGCTGATGCAGTGCGCGAAGTCCGCCGCAACCCGGGCAGTTCAGCCCGGTTAACTTGTGAAACATGCAGACCGGGTAAAAGCTGCTGCGAGCGGGATCGAAGAAAAAGAAGGTGACGCCCACCAGAACCAGGGTGATGGAAAGCAGAATTCCAATCACCGTACGGTAGGACGAATTCAATCGCACGTCAGGCATTTTGGAGTTCCTGCACAAATTCATGCCAGTTCAAAGCAAGTCCGCCGATCCCGAGCAGCAAGCTCAGGGCTGAGGTTATCAGGCCGGCGATGGCCATGCCCTTGCCGCTGTAAAGGTCCGGCCGGTTGTTGACTTGCACCAGCCCAATGATCGAAAAGATCAAACCCAACAAATTGAAAGGGATTCCGGCGCAGCAACAAAATGAAAAGAGGGAAAGAATGCCCAGGACCAATCCGGCTACGGCGAAACCACTGGTGCGCGGGCCAACCTCGGATGCCGAAGGCCCAGCGGCGAGCGGACGGATTGTGGTTGGAGTTGCAGGTGATGCTGCGGGTGCGGGCGGAACGAGGAAGTCGGGGAGGTCAGCGATGGTTTTCCAGTTGGTTTCCCCGGTTACCAGAACGCGCGTTTGCATATTCACGCGTCCTTGCGTGTGCCATTCGCGCAACTGTTCCAGGCTGATCGGGCCGTATTCCCGTCCGTCTGCTCCTATGATTTTATACATGCCGTGCCAGTTCCCTTGAAAGTTATCCTAGGGTTCCCATTGTAGTTGCGATAACCGCGATGCCTCCACCATTTCCGCATGACCGTCAACAAATCCCACGGCCACCATCCGGCCATGGCGCGATTGCTTCGGCTTGAGTTCACTGCCGCCGCTGAGATTCCACCCACCATCCGTCTCGAATACCAACACGGTTTGCGCCGGGTTTTTAATCTCGTCCGTGCTTAATCCGTCGAGCTTCGCATTGAAGGCGTAATGGCAGCGATGACTTGGATCGGCCACTTTGCATTTGAATGCGCCGGTGGAGATGAGGTTGCTTTGAATGCTGTCGCACCAGGTGGCCGCTGACGGATACGTGTTGGTGTTGGCTTGCGCATGAATGATGAGGGCAAGGTTGATTTGCCGGACATTGTTCAGGCACGTGATGTGGTACGCCTTGGCTTTGGCCTTGGAGAGAGCGGCTGGCACCATGGTGAGCATCAGCAGCAGAAAAACTGCGGAAACAATGACGCCGACGATGGCCAGGGCCTGGCCTTTCAACCGGCCCTCGCTCTGGTTGATCCGAACCAGCGCGATGATGCCGAGGATTAATCCAATCAGTGCGGTGAGGCCGCAGAACCCCAATAAACCCAGGACGAGCGATGCGATGGCGAGTCCGCTGGTTTTTGGAGGCGGCGGTGTTGCCGCCGGGAGATTCGGGAGAGTGGGTGGTTGCGCCAGGGCGTCGGCGAACTCAGGAATCGAGCCCAGGGTTTGCCATTCCGTGCCCGCTTCCAATCGGACCCTGGTGCCGGCATCGGCGCGACCTTGAGAGATCCATTGCCGCAGCTGGTTTGCCGTGATGGGCCCGTATTCCTTTCCATCCCCGCCGATGATTTTATACATGGTGAGAGAAGTTTTTGCTCGGGTCGGTTAGAACCATTCCTTCCGCCCTTCCAGGTACGTGCGGATAAACTCCGCATCTGATTTGGTGAGGTAAAGAATTCCTTCAATCAAGCCGATAATCATCATGGCCCACGAGCTGATCCCGCAGGTGAAAACTCCCGCGACGAGAGTAACCAAAAGCATGATCAATCCGGCACCCGTGTAACCGAGGATAAACTTGTGAACGCCAAGTGAACCCAAAAGAATGCCGCAAATTCCGGCCGCGAGTTTAGTGGAAGCGCGCTCATCCCGGGCAGCCAGGAGCGGCGGCACGCCTGGGTTCGTGCTGAACTCAGGAAAGCCACTTAACGATTTCCACTCCGTGCCCCCCTCCAGACGAGCTTGCGTCTGGAGGCTCACGCGGCCTTGTTCAATCCAGTCGCGGAGTTGTTCCGCGCTGACCGGCCCGTATTCTCTTCCGTCCGCTCCAATGATTTTATACATGGTGAACGCGAGTTGCTGAGACTTGTTCTGGCCCATGCCTATCCCGGGAGCCAATATTAGGCAAGTGCAGAAACGATCCGTTATTGTAAAGCGAGCTCGCGCAGCTTGGCGGCGGCTTTGCTTTGATCGATCAACTGCCCGGCCACTTCCCAGCCTTCGGCGATGGAACGAACGTGGCCCGCGACAAACAACGCGGCGCCCGTATTCAGCAGCACGGCGTCCCGCTTGGGCCCACGGTCCTGACCCTGCAGGATGCGCCGAATGATTTCGGCGTTGACCTCGCGATCGCCGCCGCGCAGATCTTCAACGGTGACGGGTTGCAGGGGGAATTGGTCCAGGGCCAGCGTGGAGGCCGCAAAGCCGCGTTCCTGATAAAACTCGGCGATGCGGTTTGGTCCCAGCGTTGAAAGTTCGTCGAGTTGCGCGCCGCCGGCATTTCCGCACACGACCATGCCACGGCGAACGCCGAGGCTTTGGAGGACTTGCGCAATCGGTTCGCACAGCTCGGCGCGCGGCAGACCCATCAATTGTGCCGTGGGCCGGGCGGGATTCAATAAGGGGCCCAGAAAGTTGAACAAACTGCGTTGCCCCCGCTCGGCGCACAATTTTCGAGCCGGAGCAATGTGTTTGAACGCCGGGTGATAATGGGGCGCAAAGAAAAAAGCAAATTTGCGTTCGCGCAGTGAGCGGGCCGCTTGCTCCGGCGTGAGATCTATCTTTATGCCCAGGGCTTCAAGCACATCGGCGCTGCCAGACTTCGAGGTGATCGCGCGGTTGCCGTGTTTGGCCACGGTAACCCCCGCCGCAGCGCAGATGATCGCCACGGTGGTCGAAATGTTGAACGTGCCCACGTGATCCCCGCCGGTGCCGCACACGTCCAGGATTCCTCCGGCACGCGTTTCCGCGTCGAGGGGCGGCTGCACGGCGCGAAGGCGCAATTCATTGGCAAACGCGGCAATCTCCTCGAAGGTTTCTCCTTTCCGGGCCAATGCCGTGAGAAAGTTTGCCTTGGCCTCGACCGAAATGGTTTCCTGGGTCAATACGTTCACCGCATGGGTGATTTGCTCGCTAGCCAGCGCTTGGCCCCGGTCAAGTTGTTCGATCAAAATTTCCAGCACGGCGAAAGCATAGAGTTGAACCCGAGCGAGCAAAGCGGAAAATCAAGTGGTCGCCTTTTTGGGACGGCGGCCGACAACTAAAAGTCCGAGGCCGATCAGGAAAGCGACCCCGGCTGAGGGCAGCATCCAGGGCTGGCGGGAGTCGCGGCCGGGATCGGGCAGACTTGAGGCCGTAGCTTGTTCCACCACCGAGGCCGGCGGACGCGCTGGTGGGCGCAGCTGGGTTTGCAGTTCTTCCACCCGCTTTTGGACGGGAGCAAAACGTTGATTCAATTCTTCGAGTTCCTGCCGGGCCGTCTGATAAGCCGTGAGCAACTCCAGGCGGCGCGTCTCCGTGGCGGTGGCGTTTTCAGCCGCCGTCAGTTCGGCTTTGGTTTTTTCGAGCCGGCTTTTGAGCTGTTCAATGACTTCAGCGTTGGCGGGATTCGTGGCCGGAAAGAGTGCGAGTTGGTTGGAGGCCGCCAGATAGCGCAACAACGCCTCGGACAATCTGGAATTGTGTTTGCGCAGAACTTCACTGTTCGCGTTGGCCGTGTTGGTGGTCGCCAACGCCTGCGTCGCCGGATCAAGTTGCTGCCACGCCTGCTCGACTTTCGCCTGCTGCTCCGAGATTTGCTGTCCCATTTCAGCATGTTTGCTGGCAACCTTGTCCAGTGCCGCTTGAGCGAGCCGACGTCGGTAATCCACGCGATAATCGCAATACGCCCTGGCGACGGCATTAGCGAGGTCGGCCGCTTCATTCGGGACTTCACTGAAGGCTTTGATTTGAATCACATCGTCGCCTGAACCTGGCTGCGTTTGCACTCGTTGTTTGAGCAACTGTAACGTTTCATCAAGTGGAAGTGCCGCGCGCCGGCTGTGGCGTCGGCCCCAAACTTCGGTCAGGTTGAGTTCCGTGACGACTCGATCCAGTGTGGCATCTGATTCGATGACGGCCATCTCGGTCTCGATGAAGAAAGGTCGGCTGGCGTTGACGGCGGTTGCTCCCAGATTTGCCATCCCCGCGAGGTCGGGAAGATCTATGTCGTCGCGCGCCACTTTGACCGCGGCGGTGGACGAATAGAAGGCCGGCCGCTTTGCGAGCAGCATTCCGGCAACTCCCAATGCGACGGCGACAACGATTAACAGTATGCCCAAGGGTTTCATCGGGTTGATGAACGAACGCCACACAGCTTGCTCGTGAACCGGAGCTTTGACAACCGTGCTTGAGTGCCGTTCAGTCGGTTTCTCCATTGCGAGGGCGAGGTTTGGCAATATCCGGTGCGATTCGAGCAAACCCATTCCTTGACTCACTCCGCGCGCATTTTATCATGAGCGCTCCTGATTTAGGGAGCCAGGGTTCACAAAGGTTTATTCCTGAGTTTCCAAACTGAAACCGAACTATGACCAAGATTCAGAACATTGTGGCGCGTGAGATTCTCGATTCGCGCGGTAATCCCACCGTTGAGGTGGATGTGACTTTGCAATGCGGCACGACAGGCCGCGCCGCCGTGCCCTCGGGTGCGAGCACGGGAGAGCACGAAGCCGTGGAACTCCGCGACGGCGTGAAGAACCGCTACCTGGGCAAGGGCGTGCAAAAGGCGGTTGCCAACGTAAATACAAAGATTGCCAAAGCGCTGCACGGTGTGGACGCGTTGGACCAGCTCACGGTGGATGCCACGATGCTCAAGCTGGACGGGACGGAAACCAAGTCGAAACTCGGGGCGAATGCGATTCTCGCCGTCTCGCTGGCGAACGCACAGGCTGCGGCCAAGTGCCTCGGCGTGCCGCTCTTCAAGTACATTGGGGGTCCGAACGCCAAAGTGTTGCCCGTGCCGATGGCGAATGTCATCAACGGCGGGGCACATTCCGACGCGCCGATTGATTTCCAGGAATTCATGATCATGCCGCACGGCCTGCCGACGTTCAGTGAAGGCTTGCGCGCCATCACGGAAATTTTCCACGCGCTCAAGAGTGTGTTGAAGAAACGCGGTCTCAGTACTGCGGTCGGTGACGAAGGTGGATTCGCTCCGAAGTTGAACAGCGTGGAAGACGCGCTCGACTCAATGAGCAAGGCGGTGGGCGATGCCGGCTACAAGCTGGGCAAACAAATCTTCTTCGCGCTCGATGTTGCCGCGTCCGAGTTCTACAACGGTGACGGCACATACACGTTCAAGAAGAGCACGGGCAAAACCATCAGTGGTCCGCAGCTCGTGGACTTCTACGCCAAGCTCGTCAGCAAATATCCGATCGTCAGCATCGAGGACGGTTGCGCCGAAGGCGATTGGAAGCATTGGAAACAACTCACCGACAAGATCGGCGACAAGGTTCAGCTTGTGGGTGACGACCTGTTCGTGACGAATGTGAAGTTCCTCAAGAAGGGCATCGACACGGGAACGGCCAACTCGATCCTCGTGAAGGTGAACCAGATTGGTTCGCTTACGGAGACGCTCGACGCTGTCGAGCTGGCGCAAACCAACAGCTACACGGCGGTTCTCTCACACCGCTCTGGTGAAACGGAGGACGCAACCATTGCAGACATTGCGGTCGCGACGAACTGTGGTCAGATCAAGACGGGTTCGTTGAGCCGCTCGGATCGTCTGGCGAAGTACAACCAGTTGCTGCGCATCGAACAGATTCTCGGCAAGAACGCCGTTTATGCCGGCAGGAACGCGCTGCCGAAAGCGCGCCGATAATCCGGTGGCTGCGTTTGTGAGAACGCGGCCATCTAAAACCAGCCGCCGTCTCACGACGGCGATAAGCCCGGAAGTCAGAAGATGGCTTTCGGGATTTTTGTTTCCCAAAACGAATGCGATTTAAGGAGTCATCGACATCGCTGGCAAATTCAGTCGATAGTATTTTTGCGTCCCCGATGCGGTGTTGGTGACGAAAGCAAGATTCGCCGTGTAGGTGCGCGCGTTGGTGACTTCCTGCCAGTTGTTCATTGCTGAAGGCAGATTGGTGACTGATTCCAAACGGAAGTCGGCGGCATCAGTGGACCAAAACAGTACGACGTTGTTGTCCGGGGCACGCTGGATGTTCAACTGCGGAGTTGGTATCAGTTCGTACGCACCGATGTCGCTGCCGTCGCCTTCAGCGGCGTTGGCAATCGAGGGCAAGTTGTAAGGGCGCGCAAATCCGCGCTGATCAGCAATCAGACCAAAACTTCTTCCCTGATCAATCGCCGGGCTGTTCGGCAGCAGAGCCATGGTGGGAGACGGGCCGCCGTTGTTTTGCAGCGGGCCGAGCAGCGGATCTTGCCCGATGATGACGTGCGTTAGCGTCCCGAGAAGAGTCATGCCGTTGGTGTTCTCGATGAGATTGTAATCCTGTGAATTGAAGAGAAAGCCGTTGCCGTCCGGACCGTTCGTGGCCGAATTGCGGGCCACGATCGTGTTGGCCAGGGTGGC
>DASUGI010000227.1:0-14981 GCA_036274115.1 Verrucomicrobiia bacterium | reverse complement strand
TGGGCGCCCGGACCAAGCGCAGCAGTTCGCTTCGTTGCTCAGTGGATAGGTGTAGAGGCAGTTTGGGTCGAGCCATGCTGGAATTCTGGCACGCCCGCGCTTGTTAGTAAAGTCTTTTATGAGACACTACACTAGCTGGCAGAAGAACTACTCGTAACGCAGCGATTCAATTGGGTCGAGGTTCGCCGCTTTGAAGGCCGGGTAGGTGCCGAAAATCACGCCCACCGCGGAACAAATCGCCAATCCCATGATGATCCAATCCACCGGGATCGCCGGGGGCACTTTCATGAAAAATGCCACCGCATTGCCGCCCAGAATTCCAAGGCCGACACCGATCAACCCGCCGACCTGGCACAAAACCACCGCCTCCACGATGAATTGCGCCATGATGTTGCGCTTCTTGGCGCCAATGGCCCGACGAATACCGATCTCGCGCGTCCGCTCGGTCACCGAAACCAACATGATATTCATGATGCCGATGCCGGCGGCGATCAGGGCAATCGAACTCACCACCGCCACTCCCAGCCGCACGTTGCGCGTGAAACTGTCGAACTGCGCGATCATGGAATCATTCGATGCGATCTCAAAATCGTCTTCGCCCCCCGGCGGCACTTTGCGCGCGACGCGAAGAATCCCACGCACTTGATCCACCGTGTCCTCGTAGCTCTCCGCATCGTGGGCTTGCACCAGGATATTCAAGCTGCGCGTCCAGCGCCCGGTACGATTCAATCCCGTGGTAATTGGTACGATGGCGAAATTGTCTTCCCGGCTGGCCGCGGAAGAACCCTTGGCCGCGAGCACTCCGACCACAACGTAGTTAATGCCATTGAGCTTGACCCGCTCGCCCAGGGGCGAGCCGTATGGAAACAGCGCTTTTGCTATGGCACTGCCCAACACGCAAACGTCCCGGTTGTTGTCCACGTCCGATCCGGTCAGCGCGCGTCCCTCGGCGATCGTCCACCCCCGCGCGGCAAAGCTCCCGACGGTTTCACCCACCATCTGAACATTGGGAGGCGACTCGTTAAACTTGGTTTGGACCTGTCCGCTCCAGAGAGAAGTTTCGATCCCCACACTGGCCGCCAACGTCGCCCGCTCTTCCACCATCCGGCCGTGTGCCAACGTGATGTTCTTGCGCCGCCAATATTTTTCAAAGCCTTCCGGTCCGCCAAAATAAACGGCGGGCCACTTTCGAATCGAAAACGAGTTCCCGCCGAGCTGGCTGATCTCCCGTTCGACGTTGCGCTTCAGCACGCGCATCGCCGTCATGGTCACGATGATGGAGAACACGCCCACGAGCACGCCGAGCAACGTCAGCGCGGAACGGAGCTTGTGAGCCGTAATGGCGTTGAGGGCCATGAAGAAGCTCTCCTTCGCCTCACCGACCAGCTTGGTTGGACTGTGAAACTTCATTCGGCTCTCAAGGCATCCACCGGGTTCATCCGCGCCGCCCGCCAGGCCGGGAGAAAGCCCGACACCACGCCGGTCAACAAGGAAACGCCCAGCGCAATGGAAACCACCAGGGGCGACAGCGTGGCCGGCATGACCTTGGCAATCAGCAGCGTCAAAGGCCAGGCAATCCCCAACGCAATCAAACCACCGATCAAACAAATGCTCGCCGCCTCGATCAGGAACTGCAGCAGAATCGTCCGGCGCTTCGCGCCGATGGCCTTGCGAATGCCAATCTCACGAGTCCGTTCGGCCACCGACACAAACATGATGTTCATGATCCCAATCCCGCCGACGAACAAAGAGAGGCCGGTAATGAAGAGCCCAATGGCCGCGATGGTCCCGGCCACGCGCCGAAAGAGTTCAACGAACTGCTCCTGCTGATTGATGGCAAAATCGTCCGGCTTTCCCGGTGGCACCTGGCGGATCTTGCGCATCGTAGCCCGAAGTTCCTCGCGCAAATCATCCAGTTGCGTGACGTCATTGACTTTCACCGCAATCGTCACGTTGGGATTGTTCATGAACCACGCGGTGTACTGGCGCAACGGAATCATAACCCGGCTGTCCTGGCTGTCGCCAAACGCACTGCCTTGCTTTTCCAGCACGCCAATGATTTCAAATGCCCGCGACCCGACCGTGATGCGGTTGCCCACCGCTGATTCGCGGGGAAACAAATTGGTCGCCGTTTCGCTTCCGATCACACACACCGGCCGCCCGCCATCCGATTCAGCCATGGTAAAGAATCTGCCTTGCGTCAAGGCCAGACCTGAGATCGGCAGAAACTGGTCCGTCGTGCCGATGACGGATATGCTTTCCGAGCGGCGATTTTTGTACTTCACCGGCCTGCGATCCTCCACCATCGGCGCAATCGCGCTCGCAAAGGTGGCTTGCCGCTCCAGCGCCCTGGCTTGTTCCACCGTGATGTCGCGCCGCCGATTCATCTTCATCCAATCGTCATTGGAGGTCGGCATCCACGCCATTTTGTCCACGTAAAGCACGTCCGCGCCCATCGAGGAAATGCTGTTCATGAAGGAATTGTTCAGCCCCTGAATTGCCGTGCCCATGAGCGTGACGGTGACCACGCCAATGATGATTCCCAACGTGGTGAGCACCGCCCGCATCTTATTGGCGCGAATGGCCGCAAATGAAATCTTCAACCCTTCGCGCAGTTCGGTGAAAACATTCATGACCTATCCCACCGCTTCATCACTCGCGATCAACCCATCCCGGATCCGCACAATTCTCCGGGCGTGGCGCGCGATGTCCTCCTCGTGAGTCACCACAATGATGGTGTTGCCACCCCGGGCAAGCTCTTCAAACAACGCCATGATCTCCGTGCCGGTTTTCGAATCGAGGTTCCCGGTCGGTTCGTCCGCCAACAGGATTGAAGGCCGGTTGACCAGGGCGCGCGCCACCGCCACGCGCTGCCGTTGGCCACCGGAAAGCTCATTCGGCTTGTGATGAACCCGGTCAGCCAAACCGACGTTCTTCAGCGATTCCAGCGCCGTGCGTCTTCGCTCGTCACTGGTCATGCCGGCGTAAATCAGCGGCAATTCCACATTGTGTAACGCATTCGAACGGGGCAGAAGATTGAAGGTTTGAAAGACGAATCCGATTTCGCGATTGCGAACCTCCGCCAGTTGGTTGTCGTCCATCTGGCTGACGTCCGTGCCATTGAGTTCGTAAGTGCCCGCGGTGGGAGAATCCAGGCAGCCCAGGAGATTCATGAGCGTGGACTTGCCCGAGCCGGACGGCCCCATGATGGCAACGTACTCGCCACGCTGAATCTCCAGGGACACCTCGCGCAAAGCATGGACCGTCTCGGTTCCCATCTGATAACGGCGCGAGATTTTCTCAAGGCGAATGAGGCTCATGACTGGATTACGGCACTCGTCATTCAGGTTGCCAGCTTACTTTTTCTCCATCTCGCCAAACTTGCCGTGGGACTTCGTAATCTTCTTTCCGTCTTCCAATTCCTTGTTCACCGCCTTGTAATTGCCGGTGATGATTTCCTGGCCTTCCTCCAAACCTTCAACCACCTCATAGCTTTCCGCGTCACTGATGCCGATCTTTACCGGCACTTGCCTGGCTTTGTCGCCGTCGACCACAAAGACCACCTCAATGGGCTTCATCCCCTCCCGGGACTTTTTGTCCGAAGGTCCGTTCGTGCCGCTTGAGGCATTCACCACCAGAACCGCATTCGTCTCTTTCAACGAGTTGGTGTTGCCCGCTGGTGAATTCGTCCCCGGGCCGGATGGCTTGGGCGTCCGGGTGGTGATGGCTGCAATCGGCACGGTCAGCACGTTGGTGCGGTAGCGCGTCTCAATTTCCGCGTTGATACTCATGCCGGGGCGAAAGTTCTCCTTCTCCGCAATCCGAATGCGCACTTCGAATTTGGTCGCTTCCTGAGATTGCCCGCCGCCACCCAACGCTGCCGACGCGCTCGAGCCCCGCGAAGAATTTGCAATCTCCGTCACGCTGCCGGTGAACTTCCGGTCCTTGAAGGCGTCTACCTCCAATCGCGCCCGCTGGCCGGGTTCGATCAGGATCACATCCATCTCGCCGATATCGACCCGCGCCTCCATCTGGCTCAGGTCGGCCACGGTCATGATCTCCGTGCCCTGGTTGAACGAGGTGCCGAGCACCCGCTCCCCGAGTTGCGACTTCAATCGAGTAACGGTTCCGTCGATCGGCGCAAGAATCGTCGTCTTGCTTAAATCATCATTCGCCTTGTCGAGTGCGAATCCCGCCTGGGCCGCCGAGTGAAGCGAATTGGTGTAGCGCAGCTTGGCCACCTCGTAAGCCGTTTTGAAGTCCATCATTACTGAATCCGAGACCAGTTTGTTTTTGAACAACTCTTGATTCCGGAAATACTCTGCGGCCGCTCGCTCCAGTTCGGCCATGGCCAGCGTCTGGCCCGCCTGAGCCGACTTGAAACTCGCCTCGGCGGAATTGCGACTCGCCCGATAGCTATCCGGCTTGATCTGCACCAGCAAGTCGCCCTTCTTCACCTTGTCGCCCTCTTTGACCGGCAGCGCCGTGATTTCACCGGCCACTTCCGGGCTGATGACGACTTGCACCACCGGCTGAATTCTTCCGTTGGCGACGACCAGTTCGGTCAGGTCGCGTCGCTTGACTTTGTCTGTCTGAACACTGATGGCGTCATCCTTCTTCCGGAACACCGCGGCCAGAGCCAGGGCCACCAGCGCCAGTGTAATGATGCCAAAAATTAAAAACTTCCGACCTTTCTTGGATTTCGCCATGTGAGTAGTTTCCGTCAATAGACACGGGAAGGAACGGTTTGTTTCATGGAGTTTAAAACCGCGAGGTCATAGAGCAAACTGCCCCAGGTTTATTCCAATCAAAGCTGGTGTTATGATGATGTCGTAAATCAAATACACCACTGTCGCCTTCGTCCACGACGAGCCGGTCAACTGCGCGAGCCCGAGCCCCATCACCCCTGCGCGCCACAGGTTGAAGACATGCGTTACCGCCAGCGACATGTGCAGCTTGTTGGTGACATCGAGATCCTGCATAACCAAAGCCGGCCCGACCGTTGCAATCATTTTGCCCAGGGTCACACCTAGAAGCGTATGCACAATTGCTCCCAGTGTGATGATCAGGGTGGACAGGCCGGCTACTTCAACGCCTTTGAGATAAGGAATCTCGGCCTTCAACGCTAATTTCGCGAGGAGCATGAGCACTAACCCTCCCCAAAAGACCCGACCAAACGCCATCGCAACCGCCACGATTGAACCGCCGATTTTCATCATCGGCCCCATGAACTTTTCCATGCCCGCCAAAATCTTATCGGCATCTTGCTGGGTCATTTTTCCCTGTTGCACCTGGTGAGCCATGGCGCGCTCTTGTGCCTCGCGAATCTGCCGCATAATGGTGGGTTGAGAAAAAATGAGCAACGTCGTAACCACACCGACAACCGCGGCAATGATCGCTGGCCCAAGCCAGTTTGTGGCAGTTTTCGGCGTGCGCTTTACCTCCTCAAACACTTCACCGGGCGCCGCGAACACGTTCAGCATTCGCGAAAGAAGCGACGTGGTTTCCGGCACGGGCGGAGGCCCTTCGGCAATAGGCGGCGTCTGGTCCATGCAATCCGGCAGATTCGGGCTGTGGAACTCTGGTGAATGTTAATTGGCTGTCCGACATGGATTCGAACCATGACAAAGTCCTCCAAAGGGACTTGTGCTACCATTACACCATCGGACAAGCCGGAATTAAACTAGCCAGCCCGCTGCCGCCTGCAAAGCAAAAACCGTCTTCCACGAATGTGATAACTGCGGCGAGCAATTCCAGGAAGGCGAACTCAATGAAATCAAGCACCTCGAGCAACGCATTGCCCCCGGCGACATCGTGCCCAGCGGTGAATGCCCGAATTGCGGCGCACTCTGTTACCCCATCAGCAGACAGAAAAATCGAGGGCAGAAAAAACATTTTTCTGCCTAAAAATTTTTCTGTCTGAGGATTCTCCGTTCATCTGCGCATACCACGTCCACCCGGCCCAACCCATACACCGCCGTCAGCGTCCCCAAACCACACACCAACCAACGCACCATTCTCATGCCCAAAACCATGCCACCCCCGTCAAGGCGGCAAGCTGCCGCCGGCTATTGGTACGCCAAAAACCTTGGCGGACCGCATGATCAAGCCCTCATCATCGACGAAACCACCGGCGCAAACATCGCCGTCGTTTACGACAAGCCAACGCCCCCATCATTGCTCCACCCCGGACGTTCGAAGTTCAAGGTTCAAGGTTCAAGGTTCGAATGTTGAATGTTGAATGTTGAATGTTGAATGTTCAGCGTTTCCCGACTTACCCTCCGCGCATGAGTTTGCTCCAACGCACGATTGACGATTCCGTGGCCGGCCTGCGCAGCCTCACCGCGCTTGAAGGCCCACTTAATCGTGCCGCGGCCATGGTTTCCCAATGCCTCACCTCCGGCCACAAACTCCTGGTCTGCGGCAACGGAGGCAGCGCGTCGGACGCCACTCATCTCGCCACCGAATTCCTGTGCCGGTTCATGGAAGATCGTCGCCCGTATCCCGCCATTTCCCTGACGGCCAACGGCGAATTCATGACCGCCGTCTGCAACGACTACAGCGCGGATGAAATCTTCGCGCGTCAGGTCTGGGGACTGGCCCAACCAGGCGACCTGCTCCTTGCCTTCACCACCAGCGGCAAGTCGAAGAATATTCTGCGCGCGCTCGAAGCCGCGAAACAAGCGGGCATTGAGAGCATTTGCTTTTCAGGTCGCGACGGCGGCTTTACGAGAGGCGTTGCCACGTTGGATCTGATCGTCCCCGGTAACGTCACGGCGCGCATTCAGGAAGCGCACAAACTTTTGTTCCACGTCCTGTGCGAAACGGTCGAACGCGATCTGCCGCGGCAGTAATGCCCCTTCTTATGACGTTCGTTGAGTTCATGTCAACGAGGACCGGTCCGTGAAAGCAACGCCCGGTTCTTTGCTGGCGAGATGGAGGTTTGTGTGCGCCGTCATCACCGTCAGTGTTCTGGCAGCGTGTACCCGGCAGGCTGAAACTCTGTCGCCGACGCAACGCGAAGCCATTCAAACCCGCGTCACGACCCACTTCCAGCGTACCGTGCTCTTTCAGCCCAGGGATGCCGACTCAACGGTGGCGGTTCGCCTCGCCCCGTTGATCGTGCAGGAACTCGCGGACACGAACATCGCCGGGCTTTGGCGAGATCAGTTCGCTTGGAACGATGCCGGGCCGCTGGTCCTCAGCGAAGTCGGCACGACAGTCGTACCGGGTCGGTCGCACGACCAGGTCTTCTATTTCTGGAGCTACCCGCCGAATGAGTCTGCTCGCAGTCCTGCCCTCAAAGCGCAAGGCATCCGGATTACGCTCAATGCCGCGGGCGAACCGGTCATCTGGGAAGTGCTGGCAGATTCCACCGGCGCGGACATCCTTTACGTGGCCCAATCGCTGGAACTCGCCGCGCGCGCCGAGTTCGGTGCGCCTTTGCCCAGCCGCAAATTCTCGATCGAACGCAGCGTCGCGGAAGCGCCGCACACCGTGGTCGCCAACGTCATTGATGACGGACCGCTACCGATGGGCCCAGTGGTTTACCTGCGTCAGGGCAATCACGATGTCAGCACGCTGATCTGTCGGTGCATGGCATCGCAAGGTGGAACGCTACTGGGACAGACAAACTACGAGTTGCAGTTGAGCGCAACACAAACGAACGCCCCGGCCACTTTTCGGCCCGGCGAACTGGAACAACGCCTTCGCCTGCCGCGAAGCTTTTGACCCGACTCGTGCCGCATGGGGCAAGCGGGAATAAAACACTTTTGGCAAAGGAATGGCCCTTATTCCTCTGCCGTTCATTCCCTTGCCTTTTTCTGTCTGACGCTTCTGTCTCTCTTTATTGAGATGGAGACCGCCGCGACGGCTGCCCTACGCTGGTTGCTAACGCGCACTTGCGTTGAGGCTCGCGTTTGAGAAAATACGCGTCCGATTTTATGGGACACGTCAAACTACACATTCCGGGACCGGTCGAAGTCAGCGAGAAAACGTTCAAGGCGCTTTGTTCGCCGATGGTTGGCCACCGCGGTCAGGGCTTCAAGGACCTTTACGCGAAAATCCAGCCGCAGCTCCAGCAGTTGCTCTCCACGAAGCAACTGGTTTATCTCTCCACCTCCAGCGCGTGGGGCGTGATGGAAGGCGCGGTTCGCAACCTCGTGCAGAAGAAAGTTCTCAACTGCATGTGCGGTGCGTTTTCGGACAAGTGGTTCGATGTCTCCAAGAAATGCGGCAAGCAGGCCGATGCGCTTCAGGTTGAGTGGGGTTCACCCATCCGAGCTGAGGCAATCGACAAGAAACTCGCTACCGGTGAGTTCGATGCGCTCACGCTCATTCACAATGAAACCTCGACCGGCACGATGAGTCCGCTGGCTGAAATCGCCGCGCTTAAGAAGAAGCATCCAGACGTCATGTTCATTGTGGATGCAGTTAGTTCGATGAGCGCCGTGCCGTTGAAGTTCGACGAACTCGGCATCGACGTGTTGTTGGCTGGGACCCAGAAAGCTTTTGCGTTGCCACCCGGGCTCGCGGTGTTTGTCTGTTCACCGGCGGCTCTGGCGAAAGCGGCCACCGCCAAGGATCGTGGTTACTACTTCGACTTCCTCGAGTTCCAGAAGAATGCCGAGCAAAGCATGACGCCGAGCACTCCAAGCATTCCGCATATTTACGCGCTCAGTTCCAAGCTCGACGAATTCTTCGCCGAAGGTTTGGAGAATCGTTACGCCCGTCACACGAAGACGAATCAAATGACTCGCGACTGGGCTGCCAAGCACGGCTTCACGCTGTTCCCGGAAAAAGGCTTTGAGTCCATCACGCTCACCTGCGTTAACAACGGCGCGAAGCCGGGAGGTCGCACGGTGGACGTGGCCAAGTTGCAGAAGCTTGTGAAGGACCAGGGCTTCCTGATCGACGGCGGATACGGAAAGATCAAAGGCACGACGTTCCGTTTGTCGAACATGGGTGACGAAACGGAAGCGACGATGAATCAGCTTTACGCCGCGCTGGATAAGGCGATGGGGCAGTTGTGAGTTGACGCTTGGGAGTTCGTCAAGCAACACTCCGCAAAGTCGGCGGCAGTTTCGTGTCGCCGACTTCGTTCAGAAAAGCAGCCATTCACACTTAACTCAACAAAGGACTGAATCACTATGAGTGACTCAAACACAGCGGTTGAGAGCGCCCGCGCTATCGGGATGCTCGTCGGAACACTGGTCGGCATCGTCATATTACTTATTCCGGCCATTTTTTACCTGCTGACGCTGCAAAAGACATTGAACCGTTGCTCGCCCGAGAATCGAGCCATGCAGCCCGGCATGGTTTGGTTGATGTTCATTCCCTTGTTCAACCTGGTGTGGCATTTCTTTGTCGTGCTCAACATTGCCAAATCCCTTGAGGCAGAGTTTCGGAAACGCGGTATCGCTAGTGAACCAAACCCGGGCAAGACCCTCGGGCTGGTGATGTGCATTCTGGCCTGCTGCGGGATAATTCCTTTGATCGGCGTGCTCTTTTCATTGGGGAGTTTGGTTTGTTGGATCCTCTATTGGATCAAGATCGCCGGGTTTTCATCCAGACTCGCTGTCCCCGCGGGCGCACCTGCTTGAAAATGCCCTGGTGGTCGCTGGCGGTTGGCCGATTGAGAATGTAGTCACCAGTAGGCGTCCCAGGCCCGTTGGCGTTATGAGCGGCAATGACTACAAGCTGGTCCAACTGGCTAACGGCACCGCTTCCGTTTACTCGTCGGCCTACGACGAGAAAATGCATCCCGGCCTCGGCCCCGCTGCTGAGGCCGATTTGCTGTACGTCCGGCAGCTCAAAATCCCGGAGCGGATGCAGGACGGAAGTGGCGAGTTTGTCGTGTGGGATGTTGGGCTGGGCGCGGCCGCGAATGCCACTGCCGTTTTACGCGCCACGAAAGACATTGCGCGCCCCCTGCGACTTGTCAGTTTCGACAACACTGCTGAACCGCTGGCCTTTGCTCTGGAGAATGCCGAAGCGCTCGGTTACCTGGCAGAATACGAAGCGCACGTTGAGGCGGTGCTGTCACAGCGGCAAGTTCAGTTCACCAATGGAGCGTCGTCGGTCACCTGGCAATTTCATCTCGGCGATTTTCCCAACCTACTTGCGGGTAGCAGCCGAGGTAACGAGCCTCAATCCAAAATCGGAACCTCAGAAACAAGGTTAGAGCCTCCTCACGTCGGCTGCTACGAATTTGCTTCTCCTCACACCATTTTGTTTGATGCCTTTTCGCCCGCGAAGAATCCCGCCATGTGGACGTTGCCGCTGTTCACCAATCTGCACCGAGCGCTCAACCCGCAACGTCCGTGCAATCTCACGACTTACTCGCGCAGCACGATGTTTCGCGTGACACTGTTGTTGGCCGGTTTTTTTGTCGGTCGAGGTGTCGCCAGTGGCGTGAAGGAAGAAACGACCGTCGCGGCCAATACCCTCGAATTGATTGACGCACCGTTAGATCGGCCATGGCTGGAGCGCGTGCAGCGTTCCGGCAGTGCCGAGCCATTACAAAAACCCGTGTATGCGCAATCGCCACTTTCGGATGGATGTTGGGCGAAGTTGACAACGCATTCACAGTTCAATTAGCTCCCGCGCGATGCAATCTGCCTTTCCTCATCTTTGGTGGGCAATTGATGGTGTCTTGGCTGGTACGCCGATGCCATACGTCGCTCTTGATCGGAGAATGAATCAGGGCGGTCTGCTAGGTGACTACGAAGATGAGCTTCCTTTGCTCAATCAGGCGGGAATTAAAGCGTTCGTCTGTCTGCTGAATCTTCCCGGGGATGCCATCGTGTTTGAATCAGCTGGTTTTGAGTTCCTGTGTACCCCGGTGGCAAACGGATGTCCACCGAGCAAGGAACAGGTCAAACAGATCGTTGCGTTCATCGATGAATGTCGTGCCCGCAAGTGGCCGGTGGCCGTCTTTTGCGAAGCAGGTTTGGGTCGGACCGGAACAGTCATAGCTGCTTACCTCATAAATAGCGGGATGAGTGCTTGCGATGCAATCCGCTATGTTCGGTCGAAAGAACCATCTGCGGTCGAGACATCGATGCAGATCGAGTTCCTGGAAGAATTGAAAGGGCCTCAGCTTTAATACCGATACGGCTTGCTCAACGAAAACGTATTCGGCAGATGCCGCACTTCGCACACTTCGCCATTGGCCAGCAGCACTTCCACAATGTCGAAACGGATTTTCACTTCGGGATTCTTGAGCAGACGCAGATAATCCAGGCCGCACTGCGAGAGCAACCGGCGTTTGCGTGCGTCCACGGCCGCGGCGGGGCGGGTCCACTCTTCCGAGGAACGAGATTTTACTTCCACGAACACGAGGCAATCGTCGTCGCGAAAAATCAGATCAATCTCGCCGCGTTCCGAACGGAAGTTGGCCGTTAGATACTTGAGTCCGAGTTTCTGAAGATGCTTTTTGGCGGCGCGCTCGCCCAGTTCGCCACGACGCAGGTGCTCCGGCTTTTCCGGGCGGTGCAGCCATGTTTTAAGGCGTTCGGTCAGATTCATGGGTTGGTTGACACAACTTCGCACCATGACGGCAAAGATTTTGAGAGGGCGACCGCAAGCGGTTTCCCTCTCCCCTCAACGGGGAAAGGGATCAAGGGTGAGGGGTGGGAACTTGTCATTACGTTCTTTTTGCAATCGGTCGCCACGCCACGCGCTCACCCCTCACCCCGCCCTCTCCCCGTTGAGGGAGAGGGAGAAGTATCGAGCTTCTCTCGTGGTAGCGGGGTTAGCCGTGTTAGAATCGTCTGCGTTCATCGGTTGAGTTCGGGAATTGCGTTGTCGCTCGGGGCGCTGCGTGTTTCTATAACCGCGCCAATCCAAAGACAAATGATTTCTGGTCCGCTCAACATCGCATGAGCCAGTCGCTCCTTTATCGCGATTGTCCCGTGTGTGACCAGAACGCGGCCCGACCGCATTGGCAGAAGGGCGAGCTGCACATCGTCCGTTGTGATAATTGCCGGATGATCTATGTCAATCCCGTGCCCGGCGAGATGGCCACGGGTCAGTTTTACGATGACGCTGGGAAGGATTATTACCTCTCGCCGGACAAACTCGAGAGCGATTACGCGGACGTGCGGTTCGAGCGTGAGCTGCGATTGTTTCGGAAATACTGCCCTCGCGGCTCCGTGCTGGATGTAGGCTGCTCTTCCGGTGCCTTTCTGTTTCAACTCCGCCAACGCTGGCCCGCCGACTACAAAATCCTCGGCACGGACGCGAGTGGCCCGCCGTTGGATTATGCGGAATCGCGCGGAGTGCCAGTGGGGCGCGGAAACTTTCTGGAAAGGGATTTTTCAATTCCTGGCGGAGCGCCGGTCTCCGGACCGGCTCGTTCCAGAAATGAAAACCCACCCGCCGGGTCGGAGACCGGCGCTCCATTCGACGCGATTACCTTCTGGGCGGTGATTGAGCATCTCGCCGAACCAAAAAAATTTCTGGAGCAAGCGCATTCGTTACTCAAGCCGGGCGGACTTTGCTTTGTGCTGGTTCCGAACGTGGGTTCGCTGGCGACCCGTCTTTTGGGCCGGCGCTATCGCTACGTCTATGCGCAACACCTCAATTATTTTTCCGAGACAACCCTTGGCCAGCTTGCTGCCGCCGTCGATTATCAGCTTGTGACCACCCGGGTCATGCATTTTAACCCCGTCGTCATCTGGCAGGATTTGCGCGGTGGCGGGCGGGAAGTTTCGAATGTTGAACGCGCACAGCTTTTGAAGCGAACGACTGCTTACAAGCAGAGTCTCGCCATGAAGCCGATCCGGCTGGTTTACACTGGAACTGAAAAACTGCTGGGCGCGCTCAAGCTGGCGGACAACCTGGCGGTGGTTCTGCGGAAGCCGGGGTGACTGGCAGACGTGGATGTCCGTCGGCAAAAAGTGCCAATGGCGTGGCGACGGGGCGAAATGGCGCGAAGCTGCGGCGGTGAATGGGACAAGGGCCGAGTTTCTCAATCGCCGCATAATGCTGGGGCGTGGCGTAACCCTTGTGTTCGCCAAAACCGTAACCGGGATATTGCCGGTCGTAATCCGCCATTAATCGGTCGCGTGTCACCTTTGCGAGCACACTGGCGGCGGCGATGGAATAACTCCGGGCGTCGCCCTCGACGAGTGCCGTTTGCGGATAGGTGAGCCATTTGATGCGCAATCCGTCCACCAACACGTGTTCCGCGCGCGGTTGCAATTGCTCGAGCGCCAGATTCATCGCGCGCCACGCCGCCTGGCGGATGTTGATGCGATCAATCATTTCGACGTCCACCGTCGTTATCGCATGACGGACTTCCGGATGAGTGGTGATCAGGTCGAAGAACTTTTGCCGCTGCTCGTGGTCCAGTTGCTTGGAATCATTGAGGCCGCGAAATTTCCAGGGCAGGCCGGACTCCAGCCATGAACGCGGAAAGACCACGGCCGCCGCGGTAACTGGCCCGGCCAGCGGTCCGCAGCCCGCCTCATCTACTCCCGCGACAAAGCTCAGGCCTTTTTGCCATTGCTCGCGTTCGTGGGAGAGGCGATTCCAGTATTTAGCACTCATGGACTCTTACCGGTCTCGAATTGGAAGCGAGGAGTTCGTGCTGGCTGGACTGAGACGGATTTCAACTACGTAACGGAAGCTATCCACTTCATTGGCATGCCAAAAATTTCGAAAACTAAAGATCCTCGCTTCGCTATATTGAAGATCCAGTAACTTTGATTCTCTCCACACGATTTGGAAGTCTTTGAGATGATCTGCATCAAAAACTGACTTTTCGCGGTCTTCCTTCCCGATTTGACCTCCTTTAGGCACAAGATAGAGCGAGGTAACCGTGGAAGTAGTGGCCCCAGCACTTCCTTCAGTCAAGACGGCTTCGACTTTGGTGTCCGGGGAAGCGACCCTGGCTATTTCCTTGTATTCCCATTTTCCGGCCAATGTATGGTCACACCCTGTCAGGAGGAGTATCCACAGAGCGCTGACGCAACCGAAGCTCAGGCCCCGTTGCCAAAGCTCGCGTTCGTGGGAGAGGCGATTCCAGTATTTAGCACTCATTTGAGTTCTTCGCCAGTGGCCGTCTGGTTTGGCAAGAGGAAGGTCTATTCGCCGTAAAACCCCCGGGTCATCGCGGACTTTAATCGAATGATTTCTGCGGGATCGTTGGATGCCGCCAGCCGCTCCGCCAGATCTCCAAGTTCATCGGCGCTGAGTTGGTGCCGGCGGGCCAGAGCGAAGGCGTGTTGAATTACCTTTGCTTGCTCTTCCTGCGGGAGTTCGTCGATTTCTTCAATGACTTTGGCGGCGGTCATAGGCCGAAATTACGCCAAAGGTTCAACTCCGACAAGGTTCATTCCCTCGCTGCCCATCAAGTGCGTGTGGAAATATGCGGAAAGACCACGGCTGACCGCAATCCGCTTCGTCCACGCTGGCGACGAAGCTCAGGCCCTGCTGCCAAGCTCGCGTTCGTGCGAGAGGCGATTCCAGTATCTGGTGGTCATGCGATGGTTAATGCATCTCGACATCGCACGACCCGATGCCCTTGCGATAGTAGTTGAATTGCACGTTCGGATGATCGGCCAGCAACGACATCGGGACGGCGGCGTCGGGAATTCGTTTCGCGATCATCAAACACGTGAGCCGTTGGCCGAACGGATTGTCGTGATGGCCCGCATGCCAGATGGAAACCTTGTCCGCCTTCCAGGTTTCAACCGGGCCGACTGAAATCGCCTGCGTTGGCACGAGCGAAATATTTCCACCTCCGGACGTGCGCGCATTTTGGGCGACCGTCAGCGGATGCAAATCAACCACGCGGGTCGCGAGTTGGCGATATTCCTCGGGGGAGGGCGGGGTGTCTTGGTATTTGCCCGCGCGCTTCGGCGGATCGTTGAAGGCCCAGTGCTTTACATCGCCCTGGCCGCCTTGCATCACGGCGCAACGCACTCCGGCGTTCCAGCTTTTCCGATAGGCCGTCGTGTCTCCTTTCGGGAAAT
>DASUGI010000226.1:0-6976 GCA_036274115.1 Verrucomicrobiia bacterium | reverse complement strand
GTGCCGCTGCTCCGGGTTTTGATTGCTATGGCGGGGTAATCGACGGCATTATCGCCGGCAGTCGCTCCCATTTTGCAGACGGCTCAGAACCGTGGTGCCAAATGCATGAATCTCGAAACGCAAAGCCTCAAGCTGATTCTTCATGAACCGAAGCACGTGCTGGCTTTGATTGATGGCCCGGAACACTATGAGCGGAGCATCGGGCACAAACCGGCGAATGGGTTGAGAGATTTCTTTGTTTCCAAAGAGGTGTCGCCGGAGTGGCTGGCCAAATTGAAAACAGCGACAACCAGCGATCCGTGGACCCATGGATTTGGCCTCGCGCACAAAGCCAGCGGATTGATGATTGGCGCGTGCGGCTTTAAAGGTCCTCCGGGCGCGGAGGGAATGGTAGAGATTGCTTACGGCATTGTGCCGGGTTATCAGGGCAAGGGGTATGCGACGGAAGCAGCGCAAGCGCTCGTGAGCTTGGCGCGGAATTCCCCCGGCGTCCGCACCATCCGGGCCCACACGCTCCCGGAAAAGAATGCGTCGACGCGCGTGTTGATCAAATGTGGTTTCCATCAGGCGGGCGAGTTCCACGATCCTGAAGATGGACTGGTCTGGCGTTGGGAACTACCACGGCGTGAAGGGTGAACTATGATGGCGATCAAGATCCAGTGTGGTTGCGGACAGAACTACGCGTTTGAAGTCGAGCCGGTGAGCGGGCAGATGCCTTCGACCATCGCCTGCCCTTCCTGTGGTCTCGATGGCACGGCCGCGGCCAACGCGGCGATTGCCCAGGCCCAGGTTCAGCAGCAACCCGCGGCGGCGACAACTCAGCGAACATCCTTGCAGCTCGCAACTGCCGCGCCGGCTCAACCCACACCGCGGCAAACCCTGACGCGGCTGCCGGGCCAGGTGGATGCGGCCCAGGCCGAACACGAGGCGCGCGCGAAGATTTTATGGGGCGACTCACCCCGGCAGGTCATCGGGTATTTGATGTCGCAAGGATTCAGCGCCCCGGATGCAAACGCCATGGTGGAGGAAATGTTCACGGAACGAACCGCCACCATTCGCGCCAACGGCGTCCGGAAGATTGTCATCGGCGCCTGCCTGGTCTGCGTGCCCATCGGCTCGTTGTTGTACTTCCTGGCGCAAGGTTACATTCCCATAAAGCTGTTTGCGATTACCGTGGCAGTGGGCCTGTGGGGTGGGTGGATGGTTTTCCAAGGCATCTTCATGGTCGCCGCGCCGAAGATGGAATCCGGCGATGTCATGGAACATTAATCATGCGAAGAATACTTCATCTATTGCCAATCCTGGCGCTGCTGGCGGGCGGTTGCGCCTCCACCAACCTGAACCTGAACGCGCCTGATACGGCAGAGCAGAAACAGATTCACGAACGGCTCACGGAGATTTTCGATGCGGCGACGAAAAAAGATTTTCCGCGCCTGGACAGTTATCACTTCTACGGCCCCAAGTTCACGCGATTCGGCACGGAGTCGCCGGACCGGGAGGACGCCCTTGCGGCACGCGAAGCGGAACACGCCGGCTTGAACGCAGTCAGCGGCATGAAGGTGAACCTCCAGAATCTCAAGATTGACGTGTTCCAGAATGTCGGTGTCGCCACCTTTATCCTGCAATACAGCTTCGTAGTGGGACTTGAAACCGTCGAGCGCGAAGCCAAAGGGACGCTGGTGCTGGTAAACGATGCGGGAAGTTGGAAAATCGTTCACGAGCATTTCTCGGCGCGCCACCCTTGACCCGTTAGCGCCAGCAAGAAGACGGGGTCCATGAAAACATTTGCGAGATGAGTAAAGCGGGGCAACGCCGAGTTCTATTTGTCGTAGTTGCCACACTCATCATCGCCGGACTCCTGGTGGTGCGGGCAAACGTGCGGCGGCCCGTTTCGCGCCTGGCCAACGGAACGCAACTCAGCCTCCGGGGTGTAACCCAGGGGCCGACGAACACTTTGTTTCCTGGGGGCAGGATCGACGCATTGATTTACCAATTCATTTCGCCAAAAGGAATTCACGTCGGTCCAGTGAACCTCGCGCCCGCGCCGCCGCTATCGGATGATTGGCGAAAGCCAGACGGCAGCCCCGCCTTTCCGACCAAAGCAGTGATTTGGATCGGACATCACGGTCCGACCAACCTGCCGCTCCTTCCCATCCCCGAATCAAAATGGTTCAGAGATATCCGCGCTACGCTTGCCGATGAAACAGGCGAGGAGTGGGAAACGCGGGTGACCGCAGGCCATCAAGCCCGACAAACAACCGTCCGCGGTTTGAATGCCGTTACGCCGTGGAGTTTTTCCTCATTCCCGCGGAGAGGAAAAAAGCTCCGTTTCAGAATTTACAGTTACGGCACGAACGAAACCTGGGACACGCTGGCTGATTTTTCATTAGCCAATCCCGCACCGGGCCCGTATCCCGTCTGGACTTCGCCAGCATTACCGGCGGTGCAGACGAACGGCAATCTGGTTGTGGCGTTGGTGCAACTGGTTTCGGGAAGAAAGTCCGTGCCGTACTATCCGGGAGCACGCCAGTTTACCAGGGCCGTTTTCGAAGTGAAGGAAGACGGCCAAGTCACTACAAACTGGCTGCCGGATCGAATGGAAGCAACGGACGCCACCGGAAACGAGCCCTGGGTGCCCATGGTTAATTTTCAAGCGACAAACCAGCAGGTTTTCTATGAGATGCAAGCCGTCGGTCTCAGCGCGACCGAAGTTTGGAAATTGAAAACTCGCTTCACAAAAACTGGAGATCACAATGCGGAGCGGACCTGGACCAGTCCGGAATTACCCGTCACAAACGACACCATCGAGCCGGTGAGCATAAAAACGAACTGGCAAGCTGGCGTTCTGGTCCTGGAAACGTCGGACCATCCCTTTCCGGGAAACCTGCGATTGGATCTCGCTCCGCTGCCTGACAATGCGGTGTTGCGCCTGGATGAGTTTGTGGACGATCGTGGGCGGAGTGTCACTTACGAGGCGGGTAGCATGGACGATTCGGGATTTCATGTCCGTTGGAAAATTCCTGCGGGAGCAAAGTGGGTCCGAGTGACCATGCGGCTGGCGGAAACCCGCACCCTCAAATTTCTGGCGCAACCCACACGCCAATAGCCGCAACACGGTCATCGCTTGAATTGGCCGAACGCATTCGGGTATGCTTCCACCGATGCAAGTCGCGCAGGATCTCAAGGAACTCAAAGTCCCCAAGTGGCCCTTCTTCTTGGGCGATGCCATTATGCTCGGGCTCGCCTACTACATTTACTGGCAGGCGGGCCAATTGCCACTGGATCGCTCGGAACTCACGGCCCTGGTCATTTGCGCCGCATTGGGAACTTTGCTCGGCATTCTTCCCTACCTGCTCGAATATCGCGCGGTGCTCAAATACGGCGCGTTGGTGAAGCTGATTGAAACCAGTTCGCTTTGCGCCGCCAGCGAGAAGATTACCGGCCTCGAAAGTTGTGTCGCCCAAATTGCCTGCGTGACCGATTCCCTGCAAACGGCCCAGGCGCGCGCGGACAAGACCGCCGGGCTGGCCAAGGAGATTACCGATCGCATCGCGGCAGAAGCGCGCGAGTTCTCGGCTTTCCTGCAAAAGGCGAACGACAGCGAGAAAGCGACGCTGCGATTGGAATCGGAAAAGCTGCGTCGCGCCGAAGCGGAATGGCTCGGCGTGCTGGTCCACATCCTCGATCATATTTTCGCCCTGACGCGCGCGGCGGAACGTTCGGGCCAGGAAAAGCTCATCACGCAACTCCGGCAGTTTGAGAACGCGTGCCGCGAATCCGCCCGGCGCGTGGGATTGTCTCCGGTGGTGGCCACGCAAGGTGAAACCTTCGATGGGCAACGGCATCAGTCGTTCGAGAAAAAGGAAGTTGCGAGTGGAGCGACGATCGGTGACGTGGTGGCCAGCGGTTACACCTTCCAAGGCAAACTCATCCGGCCCGTGATGGTGCGCGTGCAGGAGCAGGAATCACCAACGGTAGTTGGAGAGCAAAAGCAGGACGTTACTGAAAGCGACTCCCCTCAGAGCGAGTTGTCGCTGGGTTCGACACCGCGCGGGTAAATCACCCGGAGCCGCTATTTGGGTCGTGTTGAATGTTCCTGCAACCAGGCAATGTCCTGGTTGTTGGCGGACGCAAAACTGTCGTAAACGTACCCGCCTGGCACGAGACGCGGCATGGTCCGGCCATCCCGCCAGCGATGGATCTCCGAATGGCCGTCGGCAAAAGAGAATCCGCCGGCGTAGTGGTGGTAGTAACCTGGCAGATCGAAAAAGCGGTACTGGCCGGGTTGATCGGGCCAACCCGCCATGGCCGTGGCGAAATTGCCCATATCGATGCTGTCCTCCCGCATATCAAGGAAAACGAAAATCTTCGACGGCCCGGGGATGGCGAGGTCGGATTGCCTCCGGTAAATCTTGAAGTCGCTCCAGACCCGGCCCATGACCCGGTCCCAGTTGCCGTAAGTGCCACCCCAACCTCCGAGGTAGACGTTCATGGAAATGCTGCGCACGCGGGGCTTGAAGTCACCCGAATCGAGCGTGACGCCGGAACGATCCGCCGGGCATTTCCAAACGCCGAGATTCCTCCCGGTATACGGCCACATGGGACTTTTCTTGATGGTCAGGTTCGGATCGTAATTCGCAGGATCCAGGGGATCGTACGACAGCGTACCCGTCACCCACGCGTAGTCCGCCGTCCAGAGTTTGTCAGCGTCGTAGGATTCACTGGCGAACAGTAGCTCGTCCTTGTTGTCTTCCGAATACATCCGCCAGGCCAGGGCAAGTTGGCGATGATTGTTCATGCAACTGACGCCGTGTGCGCGCAGCCTGGCACTGGTCAGTGCCGGCAACAATATCGCCGCGAGAATGGCAATGATGGCGATGACCACCAGAAGCTCGATGAGGGTAAAGGCATTCCTCCGCAAAGATCGGATGGGCCAAACCTGCAAACTGGCACGGAGAACAATCATTACTTGGGCAAGGAAATGATTCCTCCAGAAAAGGGAGTTTGCAAGTCGCAACCTGCGCAACTTGCAACCGTCACGCCCCGATGTGGTTGGTGGCGCGAATACGGACAGATCATTGCGCTTTCCAGCATTTGAATTTTGCTTTTTGCCGCCGCGTCCCTAAAGTGCCCGCTCGTTTGAACACGACGCATGAAACTTAAATTCCCTCCAATCCTTTGGGGCGCCCTGCTCTGCTGGCTCGCTCCCCTTGCAAGCGCATGGGATTACGAAGGCCATCGTGTGGTGAACCAACTTGGCCTGGAAGCGTTGCCCGCGGATTTCCCCGCGTTTGTCAAAACGCCCGAGGCCCGCGAGCGGATCGCGTTTCTGGCCGGTGAACCCGACCGCTGGAGGAACATCACCAACGATCAATCCCTTCCGCACTGCAACGGCCCGGATCACTATCTTGATCTCGAAGAACTGGCCGATTATGGACTCACACCGCAAACCGTGCCGGCGTTGCGATACGATTTCGCCGCGCGGCTTGCGGTGGTTCGCACCGCATATCCCGAAAAGTTCGAACCGATGGATCCGCTCAAGAACAAGGATCACACGCGCGAACTGCTGGGCTTTGCGCCGTGGGCCATCACGGAATACTGCGGCAGACTCCGCTCCGCCTTCTCGTATCTCAAAGCGTTTCAAAATTACGGCGGCACGCCTGAAGAAATCGCCAACGCGCAGGCGAACATCATTTACATCATGGGCGTCATGGGCCATTACGTCGGCGACTGCGCGCAACCATTGCACGTAACCAAACATCATCACGGCTGGATCGGCCCGAACCCGAAAGGCTACGCCACCAACTCCAGCATCCACAATTGGATTGACGGCGGTTTCTTCCGCAAGACCGCCGGCATCCGGGCCGACCCGCTCAAAGGGAAAATTCGACCGGCAAAAATCGTGGGCGACCCTTTGAAGCAGGAGGACTTGTTCCGGCAAGTGATGGCTTACCTGATTGAAACGGAAAAGCAGATCGAACCGCTGTATCAATTGAACAAGGACGGCAAGCTCACGCCGGAGAATCAAAGCTCAAAGGAAGGTCGCGCGTTTCTCGACGGTC
Source organism: Verrucomicrobiia bacterium (assembly GCA_036274115.1). Classification (GTDB taxonomy): domain Bacteria; phylum Verrucomicrobiota; class Verrucomicrobiia; order Limisphaerales; family JADLHS01; genus JADLHS01. The sequence goes on along the minus strand of DASUGI010000226.1, from coordinate 914 downwards.
AGATCGTTAAAGGCGGCCAGATGCTGGGCGACCTCTGGTATTCCTCATGGCAACAGGCGACGGAAGACCATTTCCTCATCAAGCAACTTCAACAGCGGCAGCAGGCTGCTGCCAACAGCAGTCAGAAATGATAAATTCGTCGCCAAGCCAGGCAGACTTGAGTGCAGCCCTGCGTTAGGTCCAGCAATGCACACTGCCCGAATGATACGATTTGTGGCGATAACCGCTCTGGTGCTGTTAAGCACTTCTTGCGCTTCAACGGGACATGGAGATCGAAAAGCAGCGGAAGATGACATTTACGAAATAGTGTTCCGTTATCAGCTTTGGGCCGGTCCTTCAGACCGCCACAGCATATTTCCTGTCGATTGGAAACCCCGGTCGAGATCCGTCGGATGAATTCATTCACCGATTGCCGGGCACCTGCCACCAGTAAAAAAGGCGTCCTGGTGTACCATAGATATCCGGGAAGGCGTTCGAGACCGCGAGACCAATCGCCGAGGACTGTGGTTCTGTTTCGGATTGCCCAAATGGCTCGACGATCACCGCGTTGAAGTGGGTGGTGGTTACTACGAACACGGGCTCAGTGCATCGAGCAACACCTACCTGCTATCTCGCCACGATGGCGTGTGGCGTATTGTGCGAGTTACGTCGCATGGTTATGCCGGCTTGCAAAAAGCAATCCACGTGGCTTGACGCAAGCCAGCGCCCCAAGGACCATCAGCGTTCGCGTTATGACCAACGTTCTTGCTATTCGCATCGCCGCTGTTTTGGGTTTTCTGGCTGTCGCCCTGGGGGCGTTTGGTGCCCATGGGCTCAAGGAAGTTTTGTCCCAGAACAACACGACGGCCATTTGGGAAAAGGCGGTGCTGTATCATTTCATTCACGCGGTGATGTTATTTGTGCTGGCGCTCCGC
>DASUGI010000225.1:0-4060 GCA_036274115.1 Verrucomicrobiia bacterium | reverse complement strand
TCTCCGCGCTGCCATCGGCGTAAGCCACACCGGCACCGCCGTCATGTAGATTCGAGGGAATGTCGATCCATTCGTTGGCTCTCGGAGAAATGAGCACCGGATCGTTCATGCTGTCGGGATGTTCGTCCATGAAAAGCCAGGTTTCGGATGGTTTCGGATTGATGAACTCGGCCCACTTCGCAGGAGAAACGTAGGCTGGATCTGCCAAACCGGGGTTCAAACCGTTCGCGCCCACAAAACAATTTCCCGATACACTGCGCGCCCGTTGTCTCCAGCCCAGATTACGTTGAACCGTGCTGACGAATTTATCAGCAGGACACTTAAAGACTTGGGCATCCCTGCCTAAATAAGTCGCGATGGAAGCATAACGCGGGTCGGTTAAAAAGACAGTGTTGGTGTTGTCAAAGCGAGTATCCCAGGTAAGCCAGCCCTGCACCCACGGGCGGCGCACGTCATTGGCCGTGATGCTCATCATGAAGATGATGCCACAAAGTCGATCATTGCTATCGTCGGCATACAACCGCCACGCGCGTGCCAACTGGCGCTGATTGTTGAGACATTGAAAAGCACGCGTGTCAGGATTGGTGCGGGCCAGGGCTGGCAGCAGACAAAACGCCAGGACCGTTATCACAGCGACAAGCACGATAAGTTCCGTCAGGGTAAAGGCGCGAGCGCCTTGGCCATCCGCTTTCGAAATAGCTTTTCCACTTTGCATGGTTGGAAGTCTAGTTGGACTGGATGCGATAAAAACGTTGCGAGTTCGTGGCGAAACTGTCCTGAAACCAAACCTTGTTGCCGACGTTTGTCATGATTCCCGCCGTGGGTTGCCACGCGGCGTCATTGAGGTTGCTTTTGAACTGCACATTGTAATTGTTCCCTAACTCAAACGGCCAGTAAATCCAGGGCGCTTGCCCCGCAACCGGCGGAAGAATGACGGCGGTGAAGATGGCCTTGGCCAATACATCGCCACTGCGGTTGAAATCATTCACCGCGAGATCCGACGCCCAGGATTGAAGCAAGAGCGTTTGACCATCTGCACTGAAAGTGGCTCGCAGCGAATGGTCATTTCCAGGAAGTCCCGTGTAACGGCTGGCACTGACCAGTGTGTTTATTCCGGTTTGCCGGTCGTACAGGATAATCTGTCGCGTAAGGCCGCTGACACCACTGACAATATTGGTCGCCAGCGTGCGATATGCCACGAAGCGGCCATCCGGCGAAAGTTCCGCTGAATCCGAATGCCCTCCGGCACCGGGAGTGAAATCCAGCGCATGACTGACGAGAAACTCCGTGCGGTTTTGAACGTCGTAAAGGTTCACCTGATTCCAGGAGTTAGGTGTGACGGGGCGGGTGAAAACCAGCCATCGGCCATCGGCGCTCAAGCGATGCTTTGAGATTGAACTCGTGGTCTGGAGGGTCACCAGCCAATTAGTCGAGCGCGCGCGATCAACCACGCGCAATTGAGTGTAGATACTGTAGGCGATCCAGTTTCCATCTGAGCTAATCGCCACGTTCGTAACTCCAAGTGTTGTATTGGTAAACACCCGCGTGGCCAGGAATGAATCCCAAACGTACTGAAAGTCTCCGCCAACTCCCGTATCATGACCGGAAAGCGCCACGAACCGTCCATCCGGTGTCATCGCCTCGGCATAAACGCCTCCAGTCGTTAAGGCCCAAGTGGTGGTGGTTTGCATGTCGCGAAGGAATAGGTTTTGTCTGCTGGAGAAGTTGCCGCTGACGAGGTCCCTGGCTTGACTGCGAAACATCAACCAGCGTCCGTCGGCATTGAGGACTGGCGAATAGGCGTTGCTGTTGGCTGATCCACCCGAAGGCTTCGCACTGGCCAGCACGGTGATGCCAGTCTGCAAATCGCGCACAAACACGTCCGTCATTCCATTGGTATCGCCGAGGGCGAGATTGGTTGCGGCACTCGCGAACGCCACGTAACGTCCGTCTCCACTGATGGCCGGCTCGCTCGAGGAGCCATTCCCGGTCATGCCCCAAGGCGTCACACTCACTAACAGATTCGTCCCATGGGCGAGATCGCGCACGAACACATCGCGGTAACCGTTGGTATCACCCATCGCCGGGTCGTCCACTTCACTTGCAAACGCTACGAAACGTCCATCCGCACTGGCCGCAAACTCGGATAGGAGACTCGGCCCGCTGGCGGAAGCCGAAGGCAAGGTCGCGTGATGAGCGGAAATCAATTCGTTCGTGTTAGCATCCAGATCGCGCACGAATACATCCAGGCTGCGATTGTGGTCGTTCGGCACGAGTCCGCCATCGACCGATTCGAAAGCAACCAAACGTCCATTCGCACTCAGTGTGGCGACCGTGGAAGCACTTACTGAGGTGCCCATCTCGTTCGTTGTGGCATTCACCAGTGTGGGGGTTGCCGTGAGCAAATCGCGCACATAGACATGCCACAAGCCCGACAATGAATTCGTCACCAGGTTGGCGGCGCTGGAAACAAACACGACATAGCGACCAGTGGCGTCAATGACCGGGCGCGTAGACAACGAGCCGGTCGTAACCAGGTTCGACAAGTTACCGCTCACCAAAGTCACCGAGGCGGACGAGGCGTTCCAGACCTGCACACACGTGGTGGTCGCTTGCACCCCGTTGGAATTGGCAACAAAGGCAATCACGCTGCCGTCCGGAGTAAGATCCAGATTCCGTGTTTCCTCAGCTACTGGGATTGCGGTCGGTGCGTTGGTGTGAATCAAGTCCGTCAACTCTGTTTCCAGTGAGTAACGCAAGATGATCCCGGAATTCACGCCTGCACCGAGCGGTGACACACTGGCCTGATAAGCCACGAACTTGCCGTCATCGCTTAGAGCCAGGTTGTAGCAAACGCCATTTGTCGTTCCTTTGGCAGCTTGCAGTCGGGCTCGCATACCGCTGCTCACCCAAATATTTGTTCCGGCCACTCGATCATGCACGTAGATATCACCCGCCGTGCGCACACCAGGAACCACGTTGGTGGCCGTGCTCGAGAACGCGACATAGCGACCGTCAGCGGATATCTCCGGCGATTCAGAACTGCCGAATGGTACTGTCAGGCTGGGGTTGGTGGAAACCGCTCCGATGCTGATAAGCGTCGTGGTCAAGGTCTGCAGGTCGCGGACGAAAACGTCAGCAATCTTGTTCGTATCGCCGGATACCAAATCGGAAGCCTCGCTCACAAATGCAACATACCGGCCGTCGGGTGTCATTACTGCGCGGCGCGAAGCGCCATTGCCCGCAAAACCATTCGTGCTAACGCTGACCAGCGAAGTCGCTCCACTGATGAGATCACGCAGGAAGATGTCCGTTGCATTGTTCGTATCCTTGGCAACCAGATTGTTGGCACTGCTCTCAAACAGCACGAACTGTGCGTTGGTGGACAGCGCCACTGGAATGGAATCTCCATTACCACCCGCAATCTGGTTTGTGCCAACACTGACCAATGAGGTGACTTGGTTCGAACGATCGCGCAAATAAACGTTGAACGGCACGGGAACAAGCGACGGAATTGGCAGCCCATTACTCGAAAGCACAAGGTTGTTGGCCGTGCTCGCGAATAACACCAACCGACCATCGGAACTGAGCACCGGCAGGCATGAATCTCCACTGCCTCCAGCAGGCCCGGGATGTCCGAACTTGGAGACTAATTGCAACGGAGTCGCCGATGCAGCGCCGTTGAGGAAAACGAATAGCAAGAGCAGCAGGGTGCTTTGACCCAGTCCTTTACGGATTGCATTCATAAACCTGCTGTCCCGGAGGCTACGAAGCATTTCACCTCAGATGCGTCAAAATGCAAGCCCGTACTATCCTCAAACTAAACCTGTGGCGCTTGACGAGCGCCAGACGCCCAACGAACATCGGCGCTCGCGTTATGACCAACGTTCTCGCTATTCGCATCGCCGCAATTTTGGGCTTTCTGGCTGTCGCCCTGGGGGCGTTTGGTGCCCATGGGCTCAAGGAAGTTTTGTCCCAGAACAACACGACGGCCATTTGGGAAAAGGCGGTGCTGTATCATTTCATTCACGCGGTGATGTTATTTGTGCTGGCGCTCCGC